>JBKDOR010000223.1:0-6243 GCA_046342775.1 Synechococcaceae cyanobacterium | reverse complement strand
GTCATGGTCACCGCTGTGGTGACGGTGTTCATCCAAGGCCTGAGTCGCTCTACGGCCGCCGCCATGGAGCTGCTCGGGACCGCCTTTGGCGGGATTGTGGTGAGCGATCGCTTCTCGGCCTACAACCACCTGCCCTTGGAGCAACGCCAAATCTGCTGGGCCCATCTGATCCGCGATCTCACCGCCATCGCCGAACGCCCGGGCGCCAGTGCCGAATACGGAGCGGAGCTGCTGAAGTGGCAGCGGCAGTTGTTTGCCTACTGGCACGGCTACAAGGAAGGAGCCATCGATTGGCCCAACCTGCGACAGGCCTGCGGGCCGATCCGCCAGGCCTTTGAGACCACGCTGCAAAGGGTGGTGGAGCTGGGCCATCCAAGCGGCGAGCGATCGCCGTGGGCCAAAACGGTTGGCACCTGCCGGCAGATCCTCCAAGTGGCCGATGCCCTTTGGACCTTTCTGGAGATCCGTGGAATCGAGCCCACCAACAACGCCGCGGAACGTGCCCTGCGCCAGTCGGTGATTCAGCGCAAGATCAGCCATGGCGTCCAATCCCGCCAAGGCGCCATCTGCCGCAGCAGACTGCTCACCGTCACCACCACGTTGCGACAACAGGGACGCGATGTTTGGCAGTTCCTGGAGCAGGCCTGGGTTGCCCATCACCGCGGTGGGGAGATGCCATCGCTGCTACCCGATCCCTGAGGACAAGAGGAAATCAGCGCTGCATCTCTGCTCCCTCAGTGGAGTGAGCAGGCTTACATTGGGCCATCAGCGCGTCCTGGGCTCTGAACGGATACGAGTTTCTGTGCCTTGACAGGCAGGAAAAATGTGTCGGTTCCGCCGCCACCCGTTAGGGAATAACTGATGGTGGCCGCAGGAATCGTGCCGGCAATGCGGCTCGGCAGGATGATATCGGCTTGACTACTGCCGCTGATTGTGACCGAAAATGGTGTGGCCGCGGTGTTAGAAGGACCATAGATCTCCACTGAATCCGAACTGCTCCAGTTGGAGAGATTCAGGGAACTCAGATTCAGCGCGGTGGCACCGCTGGCAGGTCCAATGATTTTGAGCGTGTGCAGGCCCGTGCCGCTGCTGGGTGCGTTGATGGCGCTGAACTGGCTGAGCTGGCTGATGTTCAGCAGCAGGGAGGTGCTTGCCGTTGTGTTGAGAAAGTTGATCGTCTCCAAGTTGCTCAGGGTTGATCCCGTCAAGTCAACGCTGCTCCCCCCTGCTGCGCTGCCGATGTTGAGCGTGTCAAGGCCAGCACCACCATTGATGCTGTGGCCCATGCTGCTGGTGAGGGAGGTGAGGCTGATGCTGTCGTTGCCCGCGCCGGCGTTGATGCTTGTATTGGTGCCCGCATTCGGGGTGATCGTCTCGTTACCGGAACTAGCGTTGATCGTGAAAGTGTCGGTGCCCGAATTCCAGTCGCTGAGGCTCCAGGCGGAAGCGTTGAAGCTACCATTCGCAACCACATCGATGATCAGGTTGTTGGGTGATCCATCGCCATCGAGTGTGCCCAGGTTGATCAGGCCAGCGCCAAACTGACTGGACGAGAATGTGGCGGTAAAGTTGCCGTTGATTGAGATGGTCTCGAAATTGGAAAAACTGACGCTGCTGAGGTCAATCGAGGCCGATTGAATTTTGATCGTGTCTGTGCCGTCACCGGCATTGAAGCTGTCAGAGGCCTGGGCCTGGTTGCTGGCGTTGAACGTGACGGTTTCGTTGCTGCTATCTCCTGTCCAGCTGTCGGTTGCCGAGGTTGCGGTTGTGCTCGATAGCTCCACCCGCACCGCCACCCGAGTAAGGGGCGAGCATGGCGCTGTCATCTTCAGCCTGGATCAGCGCCCGCTGTTCGGCACTCAGGCTCACGCCGCTCAGCCGGGCCGCAAACAGCTGCCCCTCATCTCCGAGGCTGTCGACGCCGCCATTCAGCCGTTGATCCAATGCATGGCCGTATTCCTCCAGGAGCGTGCTGGTCAGCAGCGCCAGATCCAGCTGGCCGCCGTTGAGCTTGTCGGCGTTGACATAGATGCGCTCACTGCCGGTGTGGCCGCTGGCGGCGTAGGCGGCGGCGGCACCGCCCAGCCCCTCGTTGCTGTGCAGCTCCACGGCGATGCGCAGGCCCGTGCCGCTGATCGTGTCCAGCAACGCCTGCTTGTTGGCCTCGAATGTGGCTGGATCGCTGCCGGCTCGGCCAAACACCTCGTTCAGCAGAGCGTCTCGGTCAGCCCGCGTCAGCAGCTCAGCCAGCCGTTGGCTGGCGTTGGTGAGGGCCTGCTCCCACAGGCTCTGGGCGGTGGCCGTGAGCGCCGGCGCGCCGTCGTCGCTGACGACGTACTGCTCGGGGGCCTCGTGGCTGCCGTTGAAGCTCACCAGCAGCGTTGTGCTGCTGCTGCTGGCGCCGTCGCTGACACTGAGCTGGAAGCTGTCGGAGCCACTGCTGCTCAGGGCATTGAGCGTCCAATCGCTCTTCGGCTGGAAGCGGTATTGGCCCGTGCTGCTGTTGAGATACAAGGTGCCGTAGGCACCGGCCTTGCTCAGGTCGTAGCCGACGCCATCGAGGCTGAGGCCAGCGCTGCTGGCGCCTCCCAGGCCGTAGCGCAGGCGGGCGGCCTCCGGGTCGCTGGCGATCAGGGCGCCGCTTGTGGGGGCAAAGCTGTCCTGGGCCGCAGTGTCCTGCAGCACGATGACCGGAGCCGAACTCAGGCTCGGCGCCGCCTCTCCCGCCGCCGGCCCCAGCAACAGGTTGGCGAAGGTTTTGGCGCCGGCCAGGCCCCAGGCCTCCGTTCCGCCATGCAGGCGGGCGTCGAAGGCGCGGCCGATCTGCTCCAGCAGCGCCCGTTCGGCTCGGGCCGGGTCGGCTCCCGTTTCCAGCAGCTGGGCCGCCAGTCGGATGGTGCCCGTGGCCCCCCCCAGCCGCTCGCCTCACCGGCTGGAGCCACGTCCAGCGTCAGGCCCAGCTGGTCCCCCGCCAGCAGCGCCTGCCTCAAGCCCTCCAGGTCCTCCGCCGTCACACCCCCTCGCCACCCCCGCCCGCTGCCGTGCCGGCGCCACCGAAGGCGGTGCTTAGCGTGGTGGTGAAGCCCACCGTTGCCGCCTGCTCCAACAAGCGCTGCCAGGCGGAGCTCCACAGCGAGGCGACGTTGGTGTTCATGAGCGAAGACTTCTAAAAGAATCAAGACATGGCAAGGGCAGGTGATGTCATCGCCTGCACTATCGGTCTTCGCTCAATAATCTAGTTCCTTGGAAGTGGTAATTCTGGCTACATATGCCGGTTTCAGGCGTTTTTGGTTCGCTTGACCTGCATTCTTTCGTGAACTCTCAGGTTTGCATCTTTGGCGCTGTGCCGGAGGCTTGGTCGGTCACAGATCCAGCGACCTGTGCAGTCAGAGGGGTGTATCAAGCTTGACCTAGAAAGGGTTGTTATCGTCTGCGTTTTCGTCAACCCCCATTTTGTGGGGTATCTCCATGATCACGGCCTAGGGGCCTGGTCGTGGTGCCAGTCGTGGAACGTTGCCCGGGAAATCCGACTTGTGCCTCGGGGTCGTTGCTGCTGTGCTCCGGCAACGCGGCGACGGCGGGCTGTTAACCCCCTGCGCCGTTGATCCGTATGGAGAGCCTCCTGGGGGCCTCGTCGCGGGTGCTGGTGATGGTCCTGGAGCGGAGCCATTGATGCGGTAGCTGACTGTCTCCCGCCGCCGCAAGTTCACTGGAGTGCGGCATCATCAGCCCGCGCTAACGCAAAAAACCCGGGGACCACGGCCATAGACCGGGTCCCCGCACGCGCCGAGTCGCCGCCGAACACGCGGCTTCAACAGTTCTGCCTGATCAGCAGCGCCTCAGACCTGCCTTGGCGAGGGCGGCTCGGCCACGAAGCTGCCATGCAGCCCGTGGGGGATCGCCAACGGCAGTTCCAGCAACGCCTCCTCCGCCAGCGTGGCCGCGTTCAGGATCACCAGGTCGCTGGCGCAGCGGGCCCCGTTCCACACCGGCACCAGCACCCAGCCCGCGTCTTCGGCGCCACCGGGTGCCGCGGGATCCGGCCTGCTGGGGTCGGGCACAAAGATCGGCTCGCTGACGAACCCGCGCGGAGCGGCGCTCCACACCCGCTGCTCTCCGGTGCGCAGATCGAGCTTGGCGATCGCCTGCAGCGGGTCGTTGCCCTGGGGACGGTGCGCCACCGCCATCCAGCCGTAGCGCGCCTCCAGCCCCTGGCGGGCTGGATGCACCATGGCGAACTCGCAGCAGCGCTCGCTCAGCAGCGTGGTCTGCACCGTGCCCCGCTCGAGATCGATGCGGCAGCGCTTGATCAAGCCCTCGGGAATCGCGTCGAAGTCCGTCTCACGGAAGTCATCGGCCGGCCCCACGCTGGGGAAATCGGCGTAATGGATGCTCTCCAGCACCAGCTCCTCGCCGTCTTCCCAGGCATTGAGGTGATGGAATACAAAGCCCTCCGGGGCCGCCACCAGCCGTGGTGGCTGCCCCGCCTTCGGGCTGCCGGGGCGCGGCACCAGCCAGAACTGCCCCTGGGCCCCCGGCTTTGACTTCAGGCACTGGGCGGCTCCCCGCTGACCCAGCAGATAGGGCAACGGGTTGAAGGCGATGGCGTTCTGCAGGAACACCGCCCAGTTGGGGGTGATCGCGAAGTCGTGCAGGAAGGCGAAGCCGTTGAAGCTGTCGCGCCGCTCAGCCAGCAGCTGGCCCGCCTTGACGCCATCGGGGCCGTCCTCGCAGGCGAACTCCAGCAGCCGGATCGTGCTGCGCGGACCTGTCTTCAGGCTGAAGGTCACCAGGCGCCGCTGGCCGTTGTGGTGGCCGGGGTCGAAGTGCGGGTGGGCGCTGAAGGCCTCCCCCGGCTGGAGCGTGCCGTTCAGGCTGGTCAGGCCGCGGGTGTCCAGCGAGACGGGATCGAGGGCATGGGGGCCGGCCGCCTCCCACAGCGCCAGCAGCTCGTCGCCCAGGCGCACCACATGGGTGTTGGCGATGTTTTTGAGCCGCAGATCGAAGGCATTCGCCAACGGCCCTCCGGGCTTCTGGGTGCCGAAAACGCCGCGATACAGCAGCTTGCCGGCCTGTTCCTCCGCCAGCCAGCCCTCGGTGCGCACGAAGCGATTGCGCAACGTCGCCCGGTTCTCTGCGAAGCGGATCGCGGCGATCATGCCGTCGCCGTCGAACGGGTGGTGGAACCACACCCCGCCGCGCTCCAGCCGCCCCGGTCCATTGCGGTACAGGGTGCCCTCCAGCCCCTGGGGGATCGCGCCGCGCCGCACCGTCAGCGGCACATCGTCGAGCTCAACGCTGACATTGCGGTAGGCGCTCACCCAGTCGCCCCGCTCGAAGCGATCGACGCTTGTCGCAGGGCTGCCGGCTGTCAGCTTGGCTGTGGCGGGGGTTGCAGAGGACACAGCCGTCATGGCGTCACAGCAAGAGGAGACCCGGACCGCGCCCGGCCCTCCCATCATGACGTAACGGAATGTGAATAACGGCTCCTGTGGTGACGGATGGCCCGCCATCGCCGCATCAGATCTCGCTCAGCCTGGGACACGCCCTGAACCGCCATCACTCGGCGCAGGGACGCTCGGCGGGGCTGCAGGGAGGAGGCGTGGCAGCACAGGGCTGCAGGCTGGCCGCCGACGCAGCCAGCGGCAGGGCCTTGGCGCAGGGGAGCTCGGCAGCTCGGCCGGGAGCCGCCACAGCCAGCACGACGGCAGCCAGGGCCGCGGGGACAAGGACGCGATGCATGGGTCCAACCACAAGGGCATCCTTCAACTTAGAGCTGCCCGGGGTGTTACGCCGTGGGCAGCGGGCGACGGCAAAGACCAACTTCAAAAGGGCACGGATCGCTCGCCTCGGTTGAGCGTCGCCGCGGGATGATCCACAGCCCGGGCGGCTCTCGTCGACCTGTTGCGCCATGGCTCAGCCGCCGCACGATCGCGGCGGTGCCGGCTGCAAGATCTCCCCATGTGCGAGCGGCCGAACACCTTCTGTCAGCGACTCTGCGGGATGGGTTGTCAGAAGGCTGCTCAACATGTTTCTGCGCGCGTACACAGCTGCGCTCCAGAGTTTGAAGCGATTGCACTGTGTTGTGGACCATTCATGATTGGCAATAGTGGCAACTTCATGCCAGTCACGAGGGATTCAGCTCTTCAAGCAACAGGGCCAGCGTCGTCTTCAGATCGACCCGGTTGTCGGCGGAGTCGGCGAGGATGAATCGACCCTGCGCAGCACGGCATCGAGCCTCAG
>JBKDOR010000222.1:0-14571 GCA_046342775.1 Synechococcaceae cyanobacterium | reverse complement strand
CGGCGCCGAGCACGGCGGATCCGTTGTAGATCAGCAGCGATTCCGTCGACGCCAAGGGGGCGGAGAGGCTGCCGCTGAGGCGGGGGCTGGGATCGTCGCTTCTCGCCCCAGGGGCCACCGGCCCCTGCAGCAAGCCAACGTTGTCGCTGATCTCGGTGATCGCCGCTGTGGTGGTGGGGAAGTCATCGTTGCTGATCGAACTGGTGGCCGTGGCGTTGGTGATCACCGCCCCTCCGCTGGCACCAAAGATGGTGACGCTGAAGCTTTCCGCCAACTCAATCTCGTTGTCACCCGCCACCTCAATGCTGAGGGTGTAAAGAGTTTGGCCGGGGCCAAAGACGAGCACCCCAGAGGGCAGGCTCTGGCCGACAAAATCGGTCGCGGTGGCGGGCGATGAACCGGTTCCCGTCACCTGCCAAGACAAAGTGGTGACGGCGGAGGTGTCGCCAGCGCGACCGATTGCAAACTGGAATGGCGTGGAGCCTGATTGCCCCTCTGGCAGCGCTGATTGTGAAGCGTAGATCGAGAGCCAGGTGCTGCCGGCTGAACTGACCAAGGCAGCGACATTCAGCCTTCCGCCGCTGACGGTGCGGCCCGCGAGTGCGGGTGTGGGAGTGGCGCTGGCAAGCAAAGCTGTGCGGATTTCCCCTGCACTGGCGCCGGGATGGGTTGAGGCATAAAGGGCTGCGGCGCCTGTGACATGGGGAGTAGCCATGGAGGTGCCGCTGTAGCTGGCGTAGCCCCCACCGGGTACCGTGGAGAAGATGCCAGTTCCAGGCGCGCCAAGATCTACCGAATCCTGGCCATAGCTGGAGAAGCTGGAGAGGCTTCCCGAGCTGGTGATGGCGGCAACTGCAATCACCGACTCCTGATCTGCCGCCGTCATGCTTGGCGTGCCGACGAGCGTGCTATACGCCGAAGGGAAAGTCGGGTTGATATCATTGTTCTTAGCCGAATTTCCCGCCGCCGCAACGAAAAGGATATTTTGCTTAGCGGCACGGATGATTGCCTCATGCAAGGCCTGGGAATAACCACCACCTCCCCATGAATTATTTGTCGCAACGATATTTAGATTATGCCGCACCTTGAGATCAGTAATATACTCTATCGCTTGAATGGCTCCCGAAGCATATCCCCCATCTGCGCCCAGGAACTTGGCACTAATCATCGAAACATTCCAATTCACCCCCGCCACCCCAGCGCCATTTCTCCCCGTCGCACCGATGGTGCCAGCGACGTGGGTACCATGGGAATCAACAGCACCATCATAGACACTATTATCGTTATTGAAGAAATCCCAACCGCGGCTATCATCGATATAGCCATTACCGTCATTGTCAATGCCGTCGACGGGATCAAATGGGTTGATCCAAACGTTGTCTTTCAGGTCGGCATGGGAAACATTAATGCCGGAATCAATGATGCCCACAAACACCGATTTGTCGCCCGTAAAACCACGATCCCAAGCCGTTTCGGCTTGACTGCCAAAGATGTTGGTGGTACCGGCTGGCCCTACCGGGGTGGGATCATCGGAGCCGTACATTCCCCACAGGGAGCCTGAGAGGTACAACGAGTCGTCACTCAGCACCTGCGACCGCAAGCTCTGATCCACCTCCGCGTAGAGCACCTTGGCCGTTTGGCCATACACCTGAAACATTGTCTCCAGGCTGGTCGCCTCACCCCCTTGGATCACCTCAAGCGGCCCATCACCCTGGGCCTTCATCAAGGGGGTGTGAATCAGTTCGAGACGGAGGCCTCCCACCCGTGCCCGGGCCTCGCTCCGGTCGCTCTCGGTGGCGTCGCTGCTCCAGCGCACCAAAATCCGCGGACGCGGTTCAGTCGCCATGGCGAGGGGGATGCCGGCGGGTGCCGCGGTGGAGCCATCGGGGGACCCCAGTGGCACCACCCAATCGGAGGAGGCAACAGAAGACGCGGTCATCACCGCCGCGGGCCCACCCACCTGAACACCCTCTCGGGGGGCGGCTGGCGCGGGGGAGGCCAGGCCCAACGCCGCCAGCCTCACCGCCCCATCTCCCCCGGGGGAGGGAGTTGGGCCAGCGGTTGCCACCGATCCCCCAACGAAAAGTGGGGCGCTCCCTAAAGCGACTGAGGTCAAGCCGGCTGGAAAAGAATGGGATTGGGGCTTGGCCTCGGGGACAACTCCCGCAGGCGACGATGCGAAGGGAACGAAGGGCTTGGATCGAATGCCGGCCAGTAGCCCGCTGAAGGCGGGGACTTGCTGCCTCTGCCGCCAGCGTTCGCGCAGCAGCGGTCGAATCAGCAGACGCGGATCAAGGTCGCTCTGCGCCAGCAGATCTGAAAGTGGCGGATTGGCCTGGGAGTTGGGCTTTTGTGCCTGCGCCATCAACGGCTTCCTTGAATCATCCAGTAACAACTGATGCTAGAAGCGGATGGGCCTGAACTAGCCGAACCAGGGAGTTTCGTCACAGCCTCCTGGGCCGCGGCTCTGGTTGTTCTGGTCGGTGACGTGATGATCGAGGCGACAATCCAAGGCAGGCCAACTAGGAGAAGGGCGAGTGATCAAGATTCACCTGAGTGATCTGAGGAGCAGGGGAGTGGAGACGGCGTTGATTCAGGTGGAGGGGCTAAAATAAGGTCGACGTCTCCACGACCAGTTCCCATCGCCCAGGGGAAGGTTGACCGCTGCAGGGACGACCAGGGCATGGTCCTGGCGCCCAGAGAACCTTTGCTGGGGTTGAGCCATCCAGCCGCCACAGCTCCGCCCAACAGCAGCCATCGAGGCCATGACTGACTGCGAATCATCGAGACGGAAGCACGCGCTGCTGAGCCATGGAAAGACGCTGTCCTTTGGAGCACTCCAGGCCTGGGGAAACCGCTACCAATCAGCAAAGTTTTCGGCTCTTGGTACTGCTCTAGGCACATTTGAATCATCCACCAATTTAATGGTTACGGACTACGCGATCAGGGATCGAAAGGCGCGATCTGCTGATCTGCAGCAAGGGTGGAAGCAAAGTTTTAAATATCCGGCCTCGGGGCCTTGACCACTGAATTCGATTGGCCTTTAGGTTCCATGATTCGACCAATTTTCAAATTCCAGAATCCCGCTTTTAGTAATTATTTATATCATGAAGATTATTGCCCCGCAATGAGATTTTCACAACCTTCTTCAAGCCTTCCTCCGGAGATCAAGGATGATTGACTTTCACGATATGAGACCGCAAGCATCCAGCAATTTTCCAGGTTGGATGTGCAGACAAATGGTCCAGGAAACTTCTCGAATGAGAGCTGCCCATTGTGGTATCTACGGTACATCTGCAGCTTTCAGAGCAGGGCCGATTAGAAGTCTGTTCCAGTCGAGCTTGCTTGGCCGTGGCCTCTGCGCTGACCTTCGCGGGAACCCCTATTCCCCTTGGCCTCCCAGCCCGCCGCCACGCCTGCTGCGGCAAGCGATCTGATCAGCTTCCTCAAGGCGCTTCCGGACTGCCGGATGCGCCGGGGCATCCGTCTCCCGCAGTGGTGGATGCTGCTGGTGGCGATCCTCTTGATCCTGAGCGGTCAGGGCTCGCTGGTGGGTGCCCCGCGTCAACCCTCTTGGCCGGCGGGTTGCATCAACAAGGTGTTACCAGGAACGGTTGTCACCTGGTAACACTGGGTTTCCTCGCCCAGGCCAGTATCAAGGCCATGGGGGAGAGTCAGGGCAGGGGTTCGTGCGAACCACCTCAACGCCCCTGGCCAGAGTGACCCAGAGCAGCGATCGGCGCTGCTCCGTGGCTGGCCTCGGCTCTGTTTCCCGTTCGCCTCGCCCTGTGCAGGTCGCCAGGCCCCAGGGGGCCGGCCGCATCAACCCATCGACATCGCCGGGATCGCCCCGCTGGGATCACCGGCCCCCTGCCCTTTGGCATGGCCCTGCACCTCGCCGCTCTCAGCAAGCTCCAGCTCAATCCGCTGCAGCCGGTAGCCGCGCAGACGCCGCTGCAGGGTGCGCAACTGGCGATCGCTGTAGCGCTGCGGGTTGTGCGTCACCAGCCGCTCCATCAGTTCCCGTGAGCCCAGCAGCGGCTCCTCCTCCAGCCAGCCCTCGATCAGCGCCACGTCGGCCTCGAATGGATCGGAGCGTGTTCGCTTTCCGGTTCGCGTCCTCGCTTGGCGGCCACGCGGCTGGCTGGATTGCCACAGCGTCTGCAGATCGCCCAGAAACGCCTTCAGCGAACGGCTCTCCTGCGTGCGATCCGCCACGACTGCTCCCGGTCCCAGGCCGATGCCCTGTTCCCCGCTGGCCAGCGCCGCCAGCTGTCCCTGGCAGCGACGGATCGTCTCCAACAGCGCCAGTGGATCGCTGCCGCGCTGCAGCTCCCGCAGCGGATCTGCCAGCTCCTCGCTCAGCTGCCCTGTGGCCAGCAACCGCTGCAACGGGGTGCGTGGTGGGTGGTGCTGCCGCTGGATCCGGCCGCCGTCCCGTTCACGGCTCTTGAGCTTGAACGACGGCTGAAACAGGTTCGTGTAGCCCTCAGGCTTCCGCTCAGCGGTACAGGCGCAGGGCCCCGTAGAGCTCCCCCAGCACCCGGGGGGCCTCCAGGCTCACCAATCGCTGATAGCCCACCACCCTCCGCACCAGCATCCCGTTTTTCTGTTCCACCGGGGTCCCCAGAGAATCCCGGGGACATCGGCCCCGGGATTCTCTGGGGTGCCCCACCAAGGCCTGCTCGTTGGACTTGTAGGCCCGCGATCGGGTCAGCACGATCTGCTGGCCGACGCTGTCGCACCAGGCCTCCATCCGCTGGTTCATGGCGACGCAGTCGGCCGGAGGCCATACACCGGGTCGTTGTCCGCATCGATCCCACGCAAGGGGAACGGCAGCTGCCGGCGGATCAGCTGCAGCGCCGCCAGAACCACCGCCCCGTCGCGCATCAGGACCGCAGGCTCTCCGCTCCAGCCGGTGGCGATCTCGGTCGCCATCAGGGTCCACAGGAACCGTCCCTCCATCCGGCCGCCGCAGTGGGCCACCAGGACGATCTCCAACCAGCCGGGATCGCTGTGGTCGTCCCAGCCCTTGTAGACGCCAGTCGACCGGAGGCCCTACGTGCGCACCGGCACCCGCCGCCGCACGGCGCTGGTGGCCCGGGGCGGGCGGCGCCAGCCGTTGCCGCCGCTCTGCTTGCGGACCGGGGCCAGCAGCCGAGCGATCCTGGCACTGCTCATCACCAACAAAGACTCCCGCACCCCCGGATCCAGTGACAGGTGCCCGTGGCGCTTGAGCGGCTCCACCAGCAGCGGCAACAACGCCTGCAGCCGGCTTGACGCAGAGCCGATCGCTTGCCTCCCACAGCGGTACAAGCGCCTGCACCACCTGGGGGCCATAGCGCCGGCGATGGTGCGGTTGGGTCGGCTCAGGCAGCGATCCGCCTGGCTCCACTGCGGCCATGGGCTCGGGCCGATTGAGCAGCCGCAGCAAGGACTTGCGGTGGTACCCGGTGAGCTCCTGCAGCTCATCGAGGAGCCACCGCTTGCCGATGGCAGACAGCTCCCGTGGCGCCGCCGAGCCGGGTCCAGTGCCGCCCGTCGGCGCTGGCGATCGTTGCCGGTCGCTGCGGCTGGCGGCTTGCGCCGATCGCTGCCAACAGGACCCCAGGGGACTCAGCATCAGCTCTGGATGCAACAAAGCCACTCCGGTAACTCCCTTAACGATGCAATCCACCGGCCAACTTTATTGGCGCCGTGCAGGCGGCTCCCGGAAAGGCCCACGCAGTTAGAGCGATGGGCACTGCGACGTCAACCGCAGCCGGGAGGGGTTGCACTCCCGGCTTAACTGCCGGTTCCAGGTCTGCACCAAATCAGCACTGGCCGGCGCCATGGAACTGTCTCAGCGGGGCGGCTGGAGGTTGATAAAAATCTATAGTTTCGTTTAAAAAAACCACTGCTGGCGGCGCAGCATGAACCTTCCTGGCTGCAGAGGAGACCGGAGCAGAGTCGTCGCCATTCGCCAGAACGCGTGGAGGACGAGGCATTATTGAATGGTGGAGCGTTGTGCCTCAGAAAGCCGGTGACTGGATTTGAACCTGCGACCTACTGATTACGAATCAGTTGCTCTACCGCTGAGCTACACCGGCACATTCGTTGACTTTAGCATTCAGGCAACTGCGGCCGGCATCGCTGGCGAGCGCCATGGGCTCCTCTGATCGTTCCTCCCCCCTCGACCCGGCCCTGCGCCAGCGTCTGCTGCAGGAGGCTCGCTCCCCCTGGCGCGGCCTGCGCCGGGCGTTGTGGTTCGCGCTTTCGGCATCCGCCTTCCTGGGTCTTGCCACGATGACGATGCGGCTTTCCGCCGGCGAGGCCGTGGCCGGCAGCGACCTGCTGATTCAGATCTCCGCCCTGCTGGTGTGTGGTCTGTTGCTGGCATTCGATCGCCAGCGCCCAGCCGCCGATGGTGATGACAGCTGACAGCTCCGGCGGCCAGAGCCAAGGTTTGGGGCCTGGCCCATGCCCAAGCTGCGGCTCCAGGGCGGAGATGCTGCTGGCGGGCGTCCGGGTCGCCGCATGATCCGACTCCTGTCTCGCGTTGAGCATCGCCGAAGACACTGTGTTGGTGATCTGGCATCCCTGGCCGTCAATCCCCTGGACGGCGCAGGCGCCGACCTCAGCCCCTTGCTTCTGGTGCGTGGAACTCAGCCTCTGGTGCAGCAGCCTCTGGTGCAGCAGTGTCTGGTGCAGCGGTGTCTGGTGCAGCGGGGGCGGCAACCGCTGGAACGGCTGGGTGAGCCATGGAGGCGACTGAATCGGCCGGGGCGGCTTCGGACGCGAGGGCAGCGATGGACTGGACGGGATCGGCCTCGGGATCGGGCGCCGATGGCTCAACCGCGTCGCTTTCGATCTCTGACTCTGGGACCTGCTTGAGGCCGTCGTCCTGGGGGGGGCTGGTTGGGGGATCGAGACCATCCTCCGGCCCGTGATTGTCCTGGGGATTCAGGCGGTCTTGCGAATCGTGAGTCTCGGCAGCCATGGGCACGTCCTGTGGCGGCAGGCTGACTTCAGGGCTGTGCTCAGTGGAGCCTCCAACGGTCTGCTCCGCTGGAATGACCCTGGCGGCGGCGTGCGGCTCGATGCTGGGAGCCTCGCTTGCTGCCCCGGTCTCTGGCCGCACCGGGCGCCGCTGGCTGGAGGCGGTTCGCTTGGGCTCATCACGCCCAGGTCTGGCATCGAACCGCAACGGATCGGGTAGCAGCAGGGGCAGACCAAGGCACAAGCGGCTCGCGGCGATCTGCTCGGAGCTGAGCGCCGGAGCGACCGCCAGCGCCGCCGCGGGACGCAACAGCAGCCAGGCGGCTTGCAGCAGCTGCTGCCACTGCCACAGCATCAGGGCCAGCATCGCGGCGCTGAGCAGCAGAGCCACCAACCTTGGTGCCTCCGGCAGCGGCGCCAGCTCACGGGCCAACACCGACCAGCGGTCCAGCCAGGCCAGCAGCGGCAACAGCGCCGCGGCCCCCAGCGCCATGGCCAGGCGCAGGCCCAAGGCCTGCTGCTGAGCGCTCAGGCGCCGTTGCAGCTCGCGCCGGCCCCGCAGCGGCGTGCTGATCACCAACAGCGAGAAGGCATCGGCGGGACGGCGCCAAAGCAGCAGGGCCGGAGCCAGGACGCCCAGGGACCAGGCGAGCACCCGCTCGAGCCAGGGCCAGGGGCCCGGGTCCGACCCCGCCAACAGCAGCAGCAGCAGCAGGGCCTCCAACGGCAGGGCCGCCAGACCCAGCAGCTGGAGCCACAGCAGCGGTTCGCTGCGGGGTTCCGCCGGCAGCGGGGTGTTCACCGGCTCAGCTGCTCAGGGTGCGGCGCTGGGTGACGAGGCGATAGGCCTCGATCCGATCGCCCTCTTTCCAACCGCTGAAGCGGTCGCTGCCAAGGCCGCATTCGAAGCCGGTGGCCACCTCCTTCACGTCGTCGCGACCGCGACGCAGCGAATCGAGGTCGCCCTCGTACACCTTCTCCTTGCCGCGAAACACCCGCACGCGGGCGTTGCGCAGCAGCTTGCCACTGGTGACATAGCAGCCCGCCACGGCGCTCTTGCCAATGCTGAACACGGCCCGCACCTCGGCTTCGCCCAAGCCTTCCTCCACCAGCTCCGGCTCCAGCAGGCCCTCCATGGCCAACTGGATGTCTTCCAGCAGCTTGTAGATCACGTCGTAGTCGCGCACGTCGACACCGGTGGCATCGGCGGCCCGGCGGGCGCCGGAGGCCATGGAGGTGTTGAAGCCCACGATCACCGCGCCGGAGGCGGCTGCCAGGTCGACGTCGGTTTCGGTGATCTCTCCCGGTGCCGAGAGCAGCACCCGCACCTGCACCTCGTCCTGGGGCAGCTGTTCCAAGGCGCCGAGAATCGCTTCCACCGAACCCTGCACGTCGGCCTTGAGGATCAGGTTGAGCTCCTTGAGCTCTCCCTCGCTGACCTGGCCCGACATCGACGCCAGCGAAACGCGCCGCGACGCCATCTGCTGGGCGAGGCGGCTGGCACGGGCCTCGCTGGCCCGATCCCCCACCACCGAGCGGGCGGTCTTTTCGTCGGGATAGACCTCGAACTCATCGCCGGCGGTGGGCACTTCGCTGAAGCCCAGGGCCTCAACGGCGCAGGAGGGGCCAGCCAGCTTGACCCGCCGACCGGTGTCATCCACCATCGCCTTCACCTTGCCCAGCACCGGTCCGGCCGCCAGCACGTCGCCGGCCCGCAAGGTGCCGTTCTGCACCAGCAACGTGGCCACCGGGCCCTTGGCCTTGTCGAGGTGGGCCTCGATCACGGTGCCGCGGGCCAGGCGGTCGGGGTTGGCCTGCAGGTCTTCCACATCGGAAACGAGCAGGATCATCTCCAGCAACTGGTCGATGTTCTGGCCCTTGATGGCGCTCACCGGCACCATCACCGTGCTGCCGCCCCAGTCCTCCGCCACCAGCTCCTGACCGGAGAGCTCCTGCTTCACCCGCTCGGGAGAGGCTCCCTCCTTATCGATCTTGTTGATCGCCACCACGATCGGAACTTCCGCCGCCCGGGCATGGCTGATCGCCTCCAGGGTCTGGGGACGCACGCCGTCGTCAGCGGCCACCACCAGCACCGCCACGTCAGTGACCTTGGTGCCCCGAGCCCGCATCGCCGTGAAGGCTTCGTGGCCCGGCGTGTCGAGGAAGGTGATGAGGCGGTGCTCGCCCGCATGGGGAACCTCCACCTGGTAAGCGCCGATGTGCTGGGTGATGCCACCGGCTTCGCCGGCGGCCACCCGGGTCTTGCGGATGGCGTCCAGCAGGCTGGTTTTGCCGTGGTCCACATGGCCCATCACCGTGACCACCGGGGGGCGTCGGATCAGATGCTCCAGATCGCTCGCCTCGATCATCTCAACGGTCTTGCGCGCAGCCGCCTCGACGTCATCCTCAAGAACCGGCACGCCGAATTCGTCGGAGACGGTTTCGATCGTGCTGAGGTCCAGCGTCTGGGTGACGGTGGCAATGATCCCTTTGAAGAAGAGGGATTTGATGATTTCGGAGCTCTCCACCCCCAGGCGGTCGGCCAACTCCTGCACGGTGAGGTTGCCCTCCGGCACGATCAGCATTTCCGGGCGTTGGGCCTTGGCCTCGCGGGCCGCCCGCAGCTCCATGGCCCGACGCCGCTGACGCTGGCGGGTGGTTTCCTTCTTGCGCTTGCGCACAGCCACCGAGGGCTTGGCGCCGCCGGCGCTGGGCTTCGGCTTGCTGGGCCGGGCCAGGCTGGCCTGCAGCACCACCGCTTCCTGCTCACCGGCGTAGCCGCTGGTTTCGGCGGTGAGCACATCGTCGTTTTCGCCGATGATGTGCACCTTTTGGCGCTGCTTTTGCGGCGCTCGCGCTCGCAAGGCCTCCAACTTGGCGCTGTCGTCCCAGTCGGGACGCCGCGGACGGCCCGCTGTGCCTGGCGCGGCGGGGCCGCGGAATCCCGGACGCCGAGGCGCCGTGGGAGCGGCAGCAGGGCGGTTGAGTTCAACCGGCGTCGTGGTCGCACCCTCCTCCGTGCCCCGTTCCGGCCGCCGTGGTGGCGCCGCTACAGGGCGGGCTCCAGGCTTCTGGAGCTGCATCAGCTCGCCCGGCGCCATCGGCTTGCGCATGCCGGCCGGCATGCCCGGACGGCCGGGGGCCGCAGGCCGGCCAGCGCTGACCGGGCCAGACCCGGAGCTGTCGCGGCGGATCGGCTTGCCGACCAGCTCCAGCGGCGTGGCGGCGGGACGGCCCGTCCCGGCTCCTGGGCGGTTGGCGGGGGCGCCAGCGCGGATCGGCATGGCGGGTCGACCGGCGGCCTGCCCCGGGCGCACGGGCATTGGGGCGGCGGGACGCTGGGGCCGAGGGGCGCCGGCGCGGGTCTGATCACCGCTGGCTTGCCCGGGAGGGGCGGATGGTCTCGGTTGCCCGGCCCGACCCGATTGGGGCCTGCCGACGAGTTCGGGACGACCGCCACCGGGACGGCTGGGTTGCCCAGGCCGGCCGGAGGGCGCCGCATCGGCCCGGGGACCGCCAGGGCGCGCGCCCCCCTGGGCGCCTCTGCTTTGAGGCGTTCCAGGCAGAGGGGGGCGGCCGGGCACCGGCGCTCGGGTGGCCGTGGGTTGCCGCACCGGCGTAGCCGCACCAGACCGAGCCGGAGCTTGTGGTGGTTTCTCCGGCCGGGCCGCTGGAGGCGTGGGCGGACTGGGGCGGCTGGGGACGGGCCGAGGGGCGTTGCTGGAGCCAACGGCCCCAGGGGCCGCCGCTGACCGTTGCGGTGGCGCAGCGGGGCTTGTGGCTGGCCGCTGCGCCGGGCTGGAAGCTTCGGCAGTGGGCCGTGCCGCTGGGGTCGAGGGCCGTGGCGTTGGAGCCGCGGCATCGGGCCCGGGCCGTGCTGGGGCGCTGGTGACCTCGGGGCTGGCCGAGGGCCGTGGTGGGGCCGCCCCGCCGCCGGGGCGAGCGGGACCAGAACCTGGCGTCGACGCCTTGACAGAGGCTGGCGGCCTGGCCGGAGCGCCGGCATTCGAGGAGACGATGACCGGCCGGCTCTGCGGCGTTGGCGCGGCAGCGGCCGCTGCCGGCTCACGGCTCGGAGGCGAGAGCGGCACTGCCGGACGCGCCGGGGTGGGACGCCCTGGAGCCGAGGGCGTTGCGGTGTCGCGGTTGGACGGCCGCGGTTCCGGAGCGGCGATCCCGGGCCTGGGCTGGCCCTGGGGGCGGGGTGGCGCCGCGGCTGGGGCCGCGGCAGCGCGGTCTGCCGCGGCGGGCGGGCTGGGTCGCGCCGGGGCCGCAGCCGGGGGGCGTGCCGCCGACACCGGCGGAGCCGGGGTGGGTGGCGCTGCCACAGGGGCCGTTGAGGCGACTGCGACTGGTGGGGGGGCAACCGGTGCGGGCGCTGACGCCGCGGACGTCGGGCGAGGCTGAACCTTGGGAGGCATCGGCGCCTCCGGCGCCGGGGTGCTCTTGCGCACGGTGAGGATGGCGCTGGGGGCGGCAGCGGGGCGGCTCGCCGCAGCCCCGTGGCTGCCATTGGCCTTGAGAAGCGCACGGATTCGAAGGGCCTCGTCATCGCCAATCGAACTGCTGTGGCTCCGGACTGGGATCGCCAGCTTCTCGGCAGCGTCAATCACGTCCTTGTTCTCCAGTCCAAGCTCCTTGGACAGTTCGTAGATCCGGACTTTGCCGCTGGTCATTCAGGAGGACGTGGATCGGTGAGTGGGAACGGGCGTAGAGCCATCGAAAACCGCGGTTCTCATGGCGATGGGGCAGGGGTGCCTGGGGAGGTCGCAGCGCGTCCGTGCTCCATTTCATCTTGCCTCAACGCTTGCTGTCGTCGCTCGCGGGTAACGCCCCGCCCAGGGGTACCGCCTCGCGCAGACGTTGTTCGAGCCGCCGGTAGACCGCCTCCTCCACCGGGCAGCGCAATGAGCGCTGCAGCCGTCTGCGGCGACGCGCCTCCTCAAGGCAGCCCTCGTTAGGGCAGAGGTAGGCCGAGCGCCCCATCCCCGCGTCCAGCAGCAGGGAACCACCCCCGGCGGGGCGGATGATCCGCCAAAGCAAGCGGCGGTCTTCGAGGCGGCGACAGGCGGCACATCGGCGCAGCACAACCCTCGGGCTGAGGTTCATCGATGAGGCACCTTCAGCCGTGCACCGCCGCCGGTTCGTCCAGGGCCTCCTCATTCATCGCCGCGGCCCTTGCTTCGGCCTCCTCGTGCCCCTCGGCCTCCGCGGTCGCATCAACATTCTGCGGAGCTTCTGACTCGGTGTCGCTCAGCTGCTGCTCCTCCTCGTCTTCAGGCAGCGGATAGAGCTCCCTCAGGCGGGCATCCTCTTCAGCCCTGGCAGCCTGTTCGGCCGCCAAGCGCGCCTCAGCTTCGGCCTGCTGAGCCTCCTCCCGGCGGCGCTGACTGATCATCACGGCCACTATTTCGTCCTCCTTCGCCTGGTCGTATTCCTGCGAATTCTTGATGTCGATCTTCCAGCCGGTGAGCCGTGCCGCCAGTCGCACATTCTGACCTTCACGGCCGATCGCCAGGCTCAACTGGTCCGGCGGCACCAGCACGTGGGCGTGGGAACCCTCAGCATCCACCAGCCGCACCATTTCAACCCGTGCCGGGCTGAGCGAGTTGGCGATGTACTGGCCCGGATCGGCGGACCAGCGGATGACATCGATCTTTTCGCCACGCAGTTCGTTCACCACCTGCTGGATGCGGGAGCCTCGGGCGCCGATGCAGGCCCCCACCGGATCCACCTCCCGCTCAACGCTGTCGACCGCCACCTTGGTGCGGGGGCCCACCGACCGCGAGGGCGGATTGGCCTCGCGGGCCACCGCCACGATGCGCACCGAACCTTCCTGAATTTCAGGGACCTCGTTCTCAAACAGATAAACCACCAGCCCCGCATTGGCCCGGCTCACGAATAGCTGGGGGCCGCGGCGCGGCAGCTCGCTCACCTCCTTGAGGAACACCTTGAACGTGGCATTGGCGCGGTAGTTGTCGTTGGGCAGCTGATCACGCCGCGGCAATTCAGCCTCCACCTCAGGCCGTCCGGGCCCGCTGCTGACCCCCATGATCACGCTCTGGCGCTCAAAACGAATCACCCTGGCGGTCAACACCGGATCCTCAAGATCGGCGAATTCCTCCTGGATCATGCAGCGCTGCTGGTCACGCAACTTCTGGGCCAGAACCTGTTTGGTGGTGGCTGCGGCCATGCGACCGAAATCCTCCTTCTCCGGGGTGACATCGAGCACCACCGTGTCGCCGATCTGAGCATCTTCAGCCACCTGGCGGACCTCTTCGATGGCGATCTGATGGTCGTCGCTCTCCACCTCCTCAACGATGATCTTGCTAGCCAGCACCCGATAACCCTCCTCGTCGAGATCGAGCGCCACATCAAAGTTGCTGAAGTAGTCCTCCTCGAACGGATCCTCGGAGATGCCCAGGTAGAGGGTGCGCCGATAGCGTTCGTAACCCTTGAGCAGCGCCTCGCGCAGGGCCGCTTCCACCACCTGCGGCGGCAGTTTCTTCTCGTCGCTGATGTCCTCGATCAGGTTGTTCAGACCGGGAAGCATGACAAGGGCCATTGGAGTCAGCGACGCAGGGGGACAGGAGGAGGGAGAGGAGGCGAGACAGGCCGTTAGCCGGAGCCTTCGGCGGGGGTGATCAGGCAGACCTGCCGCACGTCCTGCCGCAGCAGACGCACGCTGCGGCCGCGCACATTGAGCAACACGTGTTGCTCGTCGCGGCCCCGCAACAGGCCTTCGTGATCCTGGGCGGCTCCCCCCGGGGGCTGCAGCCGCACCCGAACCGGGAAGCCCCGGAAACTGTGGAAGTCGCGGTCATGGAGAAGAACATCACCGATGCCGGGGCTGCTCACCTCCAAGACCCAGTCGCCGCTCAACAGACCGGAAGCCTCCAGGACCTCGCCGAGCGGAGCGCTAAGGGCGGCGCAATCGTCGAGGCTCACATCGCTGCCATCACCACGGCGCACCATCACCTGAACCGTGAGGGGCAGGCGATGGCTGAGCATCTGCAGGCGCTCCAACACAAAACCCGCCGCCTCAACGGCGGGACGCGCCTGGAGCTCTAGGTCGGCAAGGGCGGGAAGGGGCAAGCGAGGGCGCGGCGAGAAGGCCGCCGTGGCCTGCAGTTGATGAACTGCCCCGGCTTCCGCTTCGCAACCCTCGCTCTCGGGCCAACGGCTGCGGCCCGCGGGGATGGCGATTGGAAACTGGACGTTGCCCGGCGGGCGACTCCTTAATCTACGCGATCGCCTCCCGGTGGAGTTCCCTGCCCCAGGCCAAGGTCAAACTTGGGAGCCTCGGCGTAATAGTCGCTCTGCTGCACGGTGCCGCGCAATCCGGCGTCTTGGTTCAAGCATTGGCCGCATTGTTCCGGGGTGCGCAGGTACTGGCACACCCGGGCCCAAAGTTTGGCGCGACTGCCTGGGGCCCCCTGGCTGAACAGCACCAGGTCATTACCACCGGCCATCCCCTGGATTTCCACCTGACAGACGCTGCATCGCCGGCGCTCTCCAGGAGGAACTGAAACCATGGCCGGGACAGGATGGGGCCCACAAACTTAGGCCGTAACCCCCGAGCTGCTGCCTTTG
>JBKDOR010000221.1:0-63933 GCA_046342775.1 Synechococcaceae cyanobacterium | reverse complement strand
CCTGCCCCTTCTGCAGCGCCAGCTTCTGGGGGCCGAGCCGGCCGTCGCTGAGGTCGAGATCAATCTCCAGTTCGGGCCGTTTGCCGCCGAGCCGGTAGCGGCCCGTGGCGGCCAGGGTGCCGCGCAGGGGCTCGGGCACCGGGGTGAACAGGTTGATCAGGGCGAAGGTGAGCCCCGAGAGGCCGAAACTGCCGCCGCCGTTCTGCAGCGGGCCCTCCAGGCGAAACTCCAGCGGCGCCTGGGCCAGGGCCTGGTCGCGGTCTTTGCGGGTCAGCCACACGTGGGCCCGGGCGGTCAGATCCGCCCGCAGCCTGCTCGGGCTGGGACCCTGGAGCCGCAGGTCGGCATCAAGCAGAAGGCGCAGGTGCCGCGCCAGATCCTGGCGGGCCCGGCGTTGGGCCTCTTGGTCGCGGATCTGCACCCGCTGGCGGGCCGCTTCTAGGGCCTGGAGCTGGTCCTGGAGGCTGTCGCTGATCGTGTCGCTCGCCAGGCTGCCGAGGTCGGCGGCCGTGCCCCGCCGCGGCGCCGGCTGACCGCGCCAGAGATTCCAGGCCCCATGGACCTGGCGAAAGGGCAATGCCGACATCGCCCGGGCCTCGAAATCCGCCTGCAGGGGTCCGCGCCAGTGGCCCAGCAGGCGCATTGTCACCAGACCACCACCAAACGGCTGGACTTGTCCGCGAATCTGAAAGTCGCGGTCGTCGTAGCGCACCTCGGCTGTCAGGCCGATGGCGCTGATCCCCAGCAGTTCTGGCTTGTCCAGGCGCAGCCGGCCCTGGAAGCTGAGGGGCTGAAGATCCAGGGTGCCTGCCCCGCCAAACGCCCCATCCAGCGGCCGGGGGATGGCGCGGGGGCCGAGGGCCAAGCTGAGGCCCTGCAAGGAGAGGTTCTGGGCCTGCCAGCGGAAGCGCTGGGGGCTGCCGGTCAAACGCAGCACCCCCTCTCCCCGCCGGAGATCCACCCGTTCGGGCAACCAGCGCCGATTCAGCCGCGCCAGCAACAGGCCTGGCAGCGCCGGTTGGTCCGGCCGCAAGTTGATGTCGCGATCGTGCAGGCGACCCCGCCAGGTCTCTCGAAACCGCAACGGGCCAGCGCCCGGAGCCTGCAGCCGCAGGGCCAGGTCGGGGCGCAGGTCATTCAACGGGCCCACCAGATCGCCAACGGCCGTGAGCCGGCCCGCCAGCTTGGTCCCCACCAGCGGGTCGAGACGGGAGAGCGGCAGGTCGTCGAGGCGCAGCCGAGCCCGCAAGGGGCCGATCGCCAGCCCGGAGGTGGCTAGGGCCAGTGGCAGGCTGGCGCTGGCCTGAAGATCCCGGGAGCGGAAGCTCTCCACCTCCAGCCGACCGGCCTGCCAGCGCAGTTGCGCTTTCCATGGCCCCAGCACGCGCTGCTGGCTCTGCCCCAGGCTCAGGTTCAACTGGGGAGCCCTGGGGCTGCCTGCCAAGGCCAGGCTGCCGCTGAGATTGGGGTTGGTCAGCCAGCTTGGCCATTGGCGCCCCGCCAGCGCCGCCGCATCGATGCTCCAGGGGCCGCTCAGCCGCATCGTGCGTCCCACCTGCCCTTCCAGGCGCAGAGAGGTGTGGGGACCGCGCAGGTCCAAGCGTCCGTCGCCAAGCCCATCCGCCAACAGGCGGCCGGTGAGGCGCGCTTGCAAAGGACCAAGGCGGGGAGCCTTGGCGGGGCTGGCGGTTTGAACCTCCAGGCTGAGGCGACGGTCGGCCCCGATCTGCCCCCGCAGCTGACCGCGCCAGTCGCCGAAGCGCCAGGGGGCCGAGGCCAGCTCCAGCTGGCGCTCCCGGCATCGGAGTGGCAGCTCGTCCACGCTGAGTGGCTGGCTGCCCGGACCAGGCTGCCAGCGCAGCCCCTGCAGCCTCGCCTCCCCCTGGCAGAGCGGCAGACCATCGCGCAGCCGCAGGTCCAGCCGCGCATTGAGTCGCCCTTGCAGGTCGAGGGCGGCGCGCCGCTGGGCGGGTGTGGCATCCGGCGCCAGGGCCTGCCGCACCGGAACGCCAGCCAGGGGCACCAGGGAGGCGAGGGGCCATTGGGCCACACGCAACTGGGCCCAACCGCGTCCCGGCCCCCAGCGACCACCAGCGCGCAGGATGGCCTGGCCTGGGCCATCGCGGCGTCCAACCCGCAGCTTCACCCCCAGCAACCGGCGATGGGGCCGCAACTGCAGTGACCCCCCCACCCGCAAATCCTGCACCGGCAGGCCGGGGCGATTGTCCTGAAGCCGCACCCTGGCGGGGCCGACCAGATTGATGGTCAGGTCGAGGGGGCTGGGCTTGCCCGCCGGCAGCTTGCCTGGCCGCCACCAGCTGCCCGAGGCGTCTCGCCTGAGATCGGCCCGCGCCTCAACCAGATCGAGCTGCAGGACCGGTCCCCCGAGCTGCCAGCTGGCCAATGGATCGAAACGCAGTCGCAACCCCTCGGCCATGACCTGCGAGCGGTCAGCGCGGGTGGGCAGCAGCATGCTCGGGCCCACCTCCAATCCCGCCGGGCCGAGACGTTCGAAGGGGCCTAGGCGCAAGGGGTGCCCCAGCAATCGCCCCAACTGCTGTTCCAGCTTGGGACGCTGCTGGTCGTAAAGGCTGGCCAGGATGTGATCGGCTCCCAACCACAGGCCGGTGACGCCGCCCGCGACCAGCAATCCACGCAACAGGTCACGGGTCGGGCGTCGCGGTGGCCGCGATCCAAGGGATGCGGCGCGTTTGGCGCCGACCGTGTCTGGACGGCTCGGCGGGTCAGGACTGGACCCGGAGGCCGGCAGCAACGTCATCCCCCCGGACTGTCACCACCATGCGCCGTCGCAATATAAGGACTTCGAACCAATGCACCAGCCCCCATGAACGGCGATCCGATCCTGCTGCGGGCGGGCGAAGCCTTGGGCGTCGCGGGCGGGCTGTTGCTGCTGACCACCGTGGTGGCTTTCTTCGCCCGTTGGGGCGTGCGCTTCCGCTTGGTGGGGGTCACCAGCTTCACGCTGCTGCTGGCGATCTCTTGCGCCGCCTTCGCCTTCAGCTACGTCCCCCGGGTGCGGGTGGATGGCGCCGTGACCGTGCCGGTTGTGTTCGACGACGGCGACGGCTTGGTGGTGGCTGCGGCGACGCCTGATCTGGCTCCCGAAGCCTTCGGTCCCACGGTGGAGCAGGTGGCCCGCAACCTGCGTGGCTCCGGCCGGGGCGGGGATGGCGGCGTGGTGCGGGTCCGCCTGCGGCGTTTGGAGCCGGCCGCTGCCGGCGCCGCCCAACCCGTGATTCTGGCCGAGGCGCAGCGCAACCTGGCCACCGGTGCCATCAGCGTCAGCCGCTGAACGCGCCCAGGGGCGCGGGCCGCCGCTGGCGGGAGCGATCTCCCCAAGCCACAGACCTGGATTTGCCGCGGAGAAGTTGGTTGTGGTGAGGCGACGCTGGGTCGGAAGATTCGCCGCAGGCAGCGGCCATCCCCGCCTGCTGGAAGGCGGTACGGAGATTCCCCGCCGCGATCCGGTCGCCTCCGGAACTGACCCCGCATGCCTGCAGGGATTTGCGGCCGCTGATTTGAGTGGATGGATTGCGTCTGATGACGATGATCTTTCGACCGCCTCCCGCTGCCCAAGGGTCGGCCAGGGTGCTGGTCTTTCCCCTGCTCGCCCTGGCCGCCAGCCTGGCGCTGTGGAACAGCCCCACAACGGCTCGTGCCGCATCAGCCCTGCTGGAGCAAGTGCGCACCAATCCGCAACTGGCGCGCGGCTACTGCGCCCGCTTCAGCCAACTGAATGCGGAGGGGGTTTCCGCCACCTCGAAACGCTCGATCGACGAGGTCGCGGCCAAGCAGGGCCTCAGCCCCGTCGATGCGGAAGTGTTGATCACTTATGTCATCGGTTTGTACTGCCCTGATACCCGTTGAGTGAGAGGCCCCGAAGAGCTTTGGATGCCCTGCGCAGACGGCGTTCAGCTGGCCAGTCGCCTGTGGCGACCCACCACCGAAGGGCCTGCGCCGGTGCTGCTGATGCGCCAGCCCTACGGCCGTGCCATCGCCTCCACCGTCACCTATGCCCATCCTTCCTGGTACGCCGCCCACGGCTTCCTGGTGGTGATCCAAGACGTGCGCGGTCGCGGCGCTTCCGAGGGCAACTTTGCGGGGTTTGAGCAGGAGGCCAGGGACGGAGCGGCGGCGGTGCGCTGGGCCCGGCGCCTACCCGGAGCCAACGGCAAGGTGGGCCTGTATGGGTTGTCCTACCAAGGCCTCACCCAGCTGCTGATCGACCCGGGTGGCCACGCCCCCGACGCGCCCGGGCCCGACGCCGCCCACCAGGACCTGCACCGCCGCGACGAACCCGGCAAAGACGATGCCAGCCGCGACGACCCCCTGCCGGACTGTCTGGCACCGGCCTGTTGCGGTCTTGATGAGCGGCTGCACTGGGCCAGCGAGGGAGGCGCCCACTGGTGGGGCCTGGGTCTGGGCTGGGCGCTGCAGCTGGCGGCCGAAGGCTGTCGCCGCCGCGGCGACGCCCGGGGCTGGCATCAGATCCGCACCAGCCTGGAAACCGGTGCGTTTCTGCGCGATGGCCTCGACCTGCTGCAACGCCATGACCCCGACGGCATGGGGCTCGGTTGGCTGCGGCGCGAACCGCTCCGTGGAGCGGGTTGGCGACGTCATCCGGTGGCGCTGGGGCTGCTGCGGCGCCCGATGCTGCTGATCGCCGCCTGGCATGACCCCCATCTGCGCGGCAGTTTGGATCTCTGGCGACGCGCCAGATGCGCCGGCGGCCAGCCCTGGCTGCGCATCGGCGCCTGGACCCATCTGGACTGGCGCGGTGGCCTGGACCCGTTGCAGCTCGCCTTTTTCCAAGCCCATCTGGGCAACGCCGGACCTGCCGTCCAGGTTCCGGAACCTGAAGCGGATGGTCAGCCGTTGCGGCCCATCCGTGGGGAGTGCGGCGGCCAGGCTGCTGCGCAGGCAGGTGCGCTGGTGGGTGCGCAGGCTGCTTCGACGCCTCTGGATCCCCAGCGGCTGAGCCACCGCTGCGCCCTGCAAGCCGGCGAGGACGGCGCGTGGTGGCAGCCATCGACGCCCCGAGCCCTCGCCTGGCGCCTGCACAGCGCCGGGTTGGCGGCGGTGCGCAGCGATGAGGGCCTCTTGGTGGCCGAGGCCAGCTGGCCAGCCCAGCAGCCCGCACCACCCCATCTCACGGCCACGGACTCCGGCTGCGACGGTGCCGCTCCCGACGCTGGGCCCCACGCTGTTGACGGTTCGCGCCCGCCGGCGGGTTTGGCGTCGGCTTCGTCTTTGGCGTCGGCGTCGGCTTCGGCGTCGGTGTTGGCCGAAGTCGGTGGCGGCTCGTTCGTGCTGGTGCACGATCCC
Source organism: Synechococcaceae cyanobacterium (assembly GCA_046342775.1). Lineage (GTDB taxonomy): Bacteria > Cyanobacteriota > Cyanobacteriia > PCC-6307 > Cyanobiaceae > Cyanobium. Next base: position 58,587 of record JBKDOR010000221.1, on the reverse strand, counting down.
TGGCGGCCCGTGCCTGGCCGTGGTGGCCATCTGGGGCTGGAGGCCGGTCTGGTCGCCCGCGAGGATCTCGACCGCCGGGCCGATGTGGCCTGCTTCAGCAGCGGGCCCCTCAGCGAACCTCTGCACCTGGAGGGCGTTCCCCAGCTGGTGATCGCCGTTCAGTCCGACCAACCAGGCTTTGATCTTTGCGGTGCGCTCTCGTTGCTGACGACCGATGGCCGCGTTTGGCAGCTCAGCACCGGCATGGCCCGATTTCTCGGTGATGGCTGCCTGCAATCGCGGCGGCGCCGGCTGCAGTTCCAGCCCCTGCTGCGCAAGCTTGAGCCGGGGCAGCGCCTGCGGCTCTCGCTGGCGGCGGCGGCCTGGCCCCAGATCGGCGTGAACCCTGGCGATGGCAGCTCCAGGGCGGGGCCGGTTAGCCCCGCCCATCGCCAGATCACCCTGAGCTTCGAGCTGGCGGCGGCTCGCCTCTGGATGTCTCGGATGTTTGGGGCAAACTGAGCCGACCTGAGCGCCATTCATGCCGCCACACCTGTCGACCTTCCGCCGCGGTGCAGTCCTGCTGGCGGCCGCGCTTCTGCTGTCGGGATCAGGCAGCGCGGTCCGGGCTCAGGCCCCTGCCACGGGTCAAGCCGGATCGCCCGGCGCTGCAGCGGCGCAGCTGCCGGCGGCGGTGATTGAGCAGCGAGCCCGGGCGGCGGCCGAGAAGGTGCTTGAGGCCCTGCGCAACGGCGATGCCAACGCCCGCTACGCCCAGTTCGCGCCGCGCCTGCAACAGATGACCAGCCCCGCCATGGTGCAAAGCCACATGGCACGCCAACCGAAGCTGCTGCGCTGGACGATCACCGCTGTCGTGCCCGGGATGGAATCGTGCATTGTCGAGGCCAACCTGGTGACGGCGGCTGGACCGCGGCAGTTGGCGATGGCGATCGACGCTAAAGGACTGCTGCAGGGGTACCACTACGACGTCGCCGATCAACCGGCCGCCAAGCTGGCCCAACAGTTCGTGGAAGCGCTCGCCCAGGGCCGCTTCGTGCTGGCCAGCAGTTTCTTGAGTGCCAAGATGCAAACGGAGATTTCACCAGCCAGGCTGCAGGTGAAATGGCAAAATCTGCAACGGCTCACCGGCAACTTCGTGCGGGTACGCAAAGCATTTCAGGCCGAGTACACGGCCGATGCCCGATTGGTTTTGGTGAACACCGAGTTCAATCGAATCAGCGACAACCTGTTCGTGATTCTCAATAATCGAAACGAAATCACCGGCGTCGATTTCCCGCAGAGTCCAAACCCACCGGCGTCAGCGCCCTGAGGCTTGACCCTCTTTCGCAGCCGCACTTCAGCCGGCAGCCATCGCCCCGGGTGGATCAGCGCGGGGGGGGGTCGGCTGCCTCACTGACCCTTCCCCAACCGGGACCAGGCCAGCAGTTTGCGGCGGGCGCCGTAAGCTCCCGAGGTCGCAGCCCAGCCCACCCCATGCCCATCTCCAGCCTCGACTGGATGGTCGAAGACGCTCAGCGTCTGGCCGAGTGTCGCCATGACCATCCCTTCGCGGTATTGGGTCCCCAACCGCTTGCTGAGGGCGGCTGGGTGGTGCGGGCATGGGTGCCGGACGCTGAATGGGTGCAATGGATTTCGGGGGAGGATCCCAACTCCAGTCCCCAGCCGATGGAAACGCCGCATCACCCCTGGGTGTTCGAGTGGCAGCTGGATCACGATCCCGGTTGTTTCTACCAACTGAGGATTCGGCGCGGCGGCATCGAGCACGATCAGCACGACCCCTGGGCCTTCCGGGAGGAATGGATGGGTGAGATGGATCGTCATCTGTTTGCGGAGGGCAACCATCACCACATTTGGCAGCGCATGGGAGCCCATGTCTGCGAGCGTCAGGGCATCGCCGGTGTGTTGTTCTGCCTCTGGGCACCCAACGCCCGCAGCGTGTCCGTGCTGGGTGATTTCAATGGCTGGGACGGACGACTCCACCCGATGCAGTCGCGTCTGGGGGGCTGCTGGGAGCTGTTCGTTCCCGGCCTGACGAGTGGCGCTATCTATAAATACGAGGTCCGTACCCAGCAAGGCCATTGCTACCAAAAGGCTGATCCTTATGGCTTCCGTCACGAGGTGCGACCGAACCACGGTTCAGTGGTGTGTGCGCTGGATACCTATCAGTGGACTGATGGCACCTGGATGACGGAACGCGACAACCGCAACCCTCTCGACCAGCCCGTGTCCGTGTATGAAATGCACCTCGGCAGCTGGTTGCATGGCTCCGCCGACGAACCCTACCGCGAAGCGGATGGCAGCTTGCGTCCCCCCGTGCCGGCGGCCGATCTCAAGCCGGGAGCCCGCCTGCTCACCTATCCGGAACTGGCCGACCGGGTGATTCCCTACGTCAAAGCCCGGGGCTTCACCCACATCGAGTTGATGCCGATCTCGGAGTTCCCCTTTGATGGGTCCTGGGGATATCAAGTTACGGGATGGTACGCGCCCACCAGCCGGTTTGGCAGCCCTGATGAATTCCGGGCCTTTGTGGATCGCTGCCACGAAGAGGGCTTGGGAGTCATTCTCGACTGGGTGCCTGGACACTTCCCGAAAGATTCCCATGGTCTCGCCTTCTTTGATGGTGAACACCTCTATGAACACGCCGATCCGCGCATCGGTGAGCACAAGGAGTGGGGCACGCTGATCTTCAACTACAGCCGCAATGAGGTGCGCAACTTCTTGGTGGCAAACCTGGTCTATTGGTTTGATCAGTTCCATATCGACGGCATCCGTGTCGACGCGGTGGCATCGATGTTGTATCGCGATTACCTGCGTCCTGATGGCGAGTGGATTGCCAATGAACATGGAGGGCGCGAAAACACTGAGGCCGTCAAGTTCCTGCAGCAGGCTAATTATGTGTTGTTCCAATATTTCCCCGGAGCCCTCTCGATCGCCGAGGAATCCACTACCTGGCCAATGGTTACCCAGCCTACGGATATCGGTGGACTTGGCTTCAATCTGAAGTGGAACATGGGCTGGATGCATGACATGCTCGATTATTTTGAGCTCGATCCCTGGTTCCGACAGTTCCACCAAAACAACGTTACGTTCTCAATCTGGTACGCCTTTACCGAAAACTTCATGCTGGCTCTCAGCCACGACGAAGTCGTGCATGGCAAGAGCCACTTGTTACACAAGATGCCCGGTGATGATTGGCAGAAATTTGCCAACGTCCGAGCCTTGCTCGCTTATATGTGGACGCATCCAGGCAAGAAAACTATTTTCATGGGGATGGAGTTCGGACAACGGGCTGAGTGGAATGTTTGGGGTGATCTTCAGTGGGAGTTGCTTCAATATGAACCTCATCAGGCGCTCCAGCGCATGATTGATGAGCTGAACGTATTCTATAAGTCCGAGCGAGCTCTCTGGGGTGATGACTTCAATCAATATGGATTCCAGTGGATTGACTGCAACGATTCCCGTCATTCTGTGATCAGTTTCATGCGCCGCGACAGCAGTAGTGGCCGTTGGTTGGTGGTGGTGGCTAACTTCACTCCCCAGAGCCATTCTCACTACCGAATCGGCGTGCCCGTGCCGGGCTACTATGCCGAAGTGTTTAACACCGATAGCGAACGCTACGGCGGCAGCAATCTCGGCAACCTTGGTGGCAAGTTCACTGATTCCTGGGCGATTCATGGTTACGAAAACTCCCTGGACCTCTGCCTGCCGCCGCTGAGCGTGTTGGTGTTCCGTCGCGACGAAAGCCGTAGTTTGCAACGCCAGCAGGAGCTTGAAACCGCCTCCCTGGCTGAGACCGCTGCCAACGACAACTGAGCTATGGCGGCCGCCGAGCAACCGCGGCGAACACGCCTGCACGCCCAGGATGCGTTCTACCGCCAGCTGCTGGTGCTGTGCCTCCTCCTCTCTGTGGCGATGTGCCTGCCACCTCCCGCCTCGCGATTCAGCCATGTCGGCTTTCTCATGCTGACACTGCTGTTGGCCCGTGGACTGGCGCCGAGGCTGAGTTCAAGCCGTGGTTTTTGGAATCGCAGCTCTGATCATTGTTACGGCTATCTGGCGGGCTTCACGATCCTGATTCAGGTGATCTGGCTGCTGCAGCCAGCGCTGTTGAGCTTCAGTGCGCCGCTGTTGCTCGCCTCCTATGTGCTGTTCATCGGCTGGAGCTTGATGCGCTTGCTCTCCAGCCTGTCGCACGAGCGGGCGATCGACTCGCGCCTGCTCTCCGGAGCCACAGCTGGCTATTTGCTGCTGGGGCTCAGCGGCGGGCTGGTGCTCAGCGTGCTGGAGTCGGCACTGCCCGGGGGCTTCCGCGACAACATCACCAGCCAGCCGCTCACCCTCACTTCGCCTGGGGTGGATGTGGGCTACACCTGGGATACGGACTTTGCCCGCCTCGTGTATTACGCCTTCGTCTGCCTGACCACCGTGGGGTTCGGCGACATCACACCAGTCACGCCCCTGGCCCGACTGGTGAGCATGAGCCTGAGCGTGTTGGGCCCCCTCTACATCGCCGTGGTCCTGGGGTTACTGCTGACGCGCTTCAGCTCCCGCGACCCCAGCGGCTCGACCGTATCGCCACCCCCCGTGGAGTCGGTCCAGGAGCGCCGCTGAACGCGTCCTCCCCTGGCATGACCGTCAATGGAGTCGCGGCTGGCGCCTGAGTTCGAGCCCCAGCCGGCGCCGCTTCGGTCTCCCGCTCCAGGATCGCCCGATCCAGCGCCTGGCGGGTCAGCGCCGTGACCAGGGCGGCCCGCGAGGCCTGCAGCTGCCGCTGCACCAACAACACCTCCGTGATCGTCTCCACCTGGGCCCGGTAGCGCAGTTGGGCATCCCGCAGCGCCCGCTCCCCGGCCTGCACCGCCATGCGGGCGGCGTTGATCGTGGCCGGGGCCGACTGCAGTCCCGCCCAGGCGGCGCTGATGTCCTCCCGGATGCGGCGCCGTGCCAGCGCCTCATCGCTCTGGAGCAGCTCCCGTTGGCGATCGGCCGCCGCCACCGCGGAGCTGGAGCGGCCTCCGTCGTAGAGGGGCTGGCGCAGCATCAAGGCCGCCCCCCAGTTGTAAAACGAACCCGATAGGGAACCATTGAGCTGCGGCGAGGGCAAAGCAACGCCTCCCAGGGAGCCTGAGCCGCTGCCCCCTTGGTTCAGCACCGGCACCGCCAGGTTGTCGCCGCTGTAGCCACCGCCCACCAGCAGGGAAAGCGAGGGTTGCAGCAGCGCCCGCGCCGCGGCGGCCTGCTGGCGTTGGGCGGTCTGTTGCGCCTCCAGGGCCTGCAGCAGCGGCCTGTCACGCAGGCCCCGTTCCAGGGTGGTGGCCAGATCCAGGGGCCAGGTTGGCTGCGGCTCAATCGGGTCGGCGGCGCTGGGGGCCTGATCGGGGGGGAGATCCAGCAGGGCGGCCAGTTGCTGGCCCAGATTGAGCACCTCGCCACGGGTCTGGGCCAGGCCCTGCTCATCACTCGCCCGCAGAGCGCGGCTGCGCAACACATCAATCCGGGGGGCCAATCCGCCGCGACGGATCGCTTCCGCGTCCCGCTCCAGGGCGCTGGAGGCCAGCAGCGCCTGCTCCCAGATCGGCAGCAACGCCTGCTGCAGCTGCAGTTGGCGGTAGCGGCTCACCAGGTTGAAGCGCACCTGCCGCTCGGTCTCCCGCTGGCTGGCACCGCTCGCCACCAGTTCAGCCCGACTGGCCGCCAGTTCTGCTTTCTGGCGCCCCTGCAGCAGGTTCACATCGAGAACCACGCCAAGGTTGCCGAAGCTGTTCTGCAACACCGCATAGCCGTTCTGGCCCAGCGACAGGCTCAGATCGCCCAAGGTGGGCAGGTTCGAGAGAAATCCCACCGAGGTGCCCACCTCCGTGTAGCTGCCCATGCCGATCAACCCCAGCCGCGGGCGCAATGCGGCGGAGTTGACATCGATCACGGCGCGATCGCGGGCCAGGAGGCGCTGGCTGCGATTCAACTCCAGGGAGACCGACCGACCCCGCTCGAGCACCTGCTGCAGTGTCAACGGCGGCCCGCCGCTCCAGCCCGCCAGGCCGGTGCCATCGCCGGCAGGCAGCTTGGTGGCTTGATCCGTTTCGACAACATTCTGCGGCCACCCAGCCCTCCCCGCAGGAGAGCGCGAAAGACCGGGCCGCCGCACCATCGGCGCTGTTGAGCCGACAGTCCGGGTGGCTTCCGCGGGGCTGGCGGCGCCAAGTCGAGGCGTCGCCTCACGCTCAACCCGACTTGAACGGAGCGCAGCCACTCCAGCGGGAACACCCCCCGCACTGGTCAGGGGTCGGGCGGCCTGGGCCAGCGCGGCAGCGGCCAGCCCGTTCAGAGCCGCAGAGGCGAGCGCAGCGCCGGCGACCACTGGCATCCAGGAGCCCGAGCGGTGAGGCATTGGCTGGACCATCCGGCTGCGGAGCAGAACGAACACCTGGCGTTTCCGGATTCGCGGCGGATCTTAAAGGCGATCACCGATACGATTCCCCCACTCCAGATCCCGGATGAGCACCTCCGCGTCGTCACTGTTCTGGCGCCTTTACTCCGGTCTGCCCACCGCGTTGGTGGCGGGCCTTAGCCTGCTCTGGGCTCTTCAACCCGGTGTGCCTGTGCTGGTGCGCGGCATGGGCCTGCTGACTCCACCGGAAACGCGGCGCGGCTTCTTCGCCCGCGGCCCCGGCGAGGTGCAGGAGCTGTTGGTGCAACCCAACAGCACCGTGCGCCAGGGCCAACTGCTGCTCACCCTCAGCCGGGTGGGCCAGAACGCCCCCGCAGGCGGCACGATCGAACCCGATAGCCCCGAAGTCACCTCCGCTCGCCTCGCCGCCGTGGGCCAGCAGCTGCGCACCCTGCGGGTGCAGGATCAGGCCATTGATGATCAGCAGCAGGCGATGCTGATTCGCCGCCAGCAGATCACCACCACCAACAAACCGGTGGCCAGTCAGTTGAAAGCGCTGGAAAGCCTGCGCAAGGATGAGGTGATCGCCCGTTACAGCCCCCTCTGGGTGGCCGCTCAGGATTTCTGGCTGCGCAATCGCGCTGAGATCGCCTCCGTGGATGCCAACCTGGCGCAGCTGCGGGCCCAGCGCTCCAGCCTGCGCGCCAACGCGGCGGAGCTGCGGGCGCAGCAGGCCCGCCTCCAGAGCCTGGAGTTGAGTCAGAAGGTGTTCAGCCCCGTCAGCGGCAGGATCCTGGATGTGACGGTGCAGCCCGGGCAGCCGGTGCTGCCGGGGCAGAAGCTGGGCAATATCGCCGTTCCCTCGCCGCAAAGCGGTCGCCAGGCGGTGGTGCTGTTCACCGCTGCCGACGCGGCCCGGCTGGCGGTGGGCGATGAGGTGAAGCTCAATCCCCAGCTGCTGAGCCGTGACAGCTATGGCAGTGCCGAGCAGCGCTACGGCCTGGTGCCTGGCCGGATCATCAGCCTCTCGAGCGAGAGCGTCGAGCTGGCGGAGGTGACCTCCCAGGTGGGCAGCGAGGAGCAGGCCGCCAACCTGATGGCGAGCGCCCGCCAGAAGTCCTTCGGCGAAGGTGGAGATCTCACCAGTCAGTTGCCGGGGCGGACCAGCGCGCCGCTGGTGCTGGCGGTGGTGAAGCTGGAGCGGGCCGCGACTCCCTCCGGCCTGGCCTGGACCCGCGGGCGGGGGCCCTCCCAGCCCCTCCCCAGCCGCACCCCGGCGGAGGTGGAGGCGGAGGTGGAAATGCGTTCGGTGATCAGCTACGTGGCACCCTTCTGGCGCTGGATCAGCGGCGCCCGCGCATGACTCCCACCCCGGAACACAACCCCGCCCCGCGCTCCCAGTCCCTGGCCGCCCGGCTGTTCGCCCCCTGGCGACGCCCCTGGCCTTGGCTGAGCCTGCTGCTGTTGTTCATCTGCAGCCGCAGCGAACCGCCGCGTCTGTGGTTCTGGTTCTCGCTGCTGCTGATCAGCCTGCTGGTGGGGCTGCTGCAAAGCCTCGCCCGCCGATCTTGAGCGGCAACGGCCGGCGCGAATTGCGTTTGGTGGTGGGGGTTGCCATCGCCACAGCCCTCACCTGGACCCTGTGCCAGACCCTGGGGATGGCGTCGGCAGCGCCCTATGGCGTGGTGATCGCCGCCGTGCTGATGCGGCCGGATTTCGAGTCCTGCCCCAAGCCGATCTTTGTGCTGCTGCCAGTTGTGGTTGGCCTGGGCCTGAGCCTGGGCACAGTCCTCAAGCCTCTGATCGAGGGCCCGGAGGTGTGGCAATTCGCGGTGGTCACCGCCATCGCCCAGTGCCTCGGCCAGGCCCTACCCGATCGGTTGATGCTGGTGCGCAACCTGCTGGCGGTGTTGGCGGTCTTGCCTTTGCTGGGCAGCAACGCCACCTGGCTTTCGGCCTGGCACCAACTGCTGGCCGTGTTGGTGGGCCTGATCACGGCCACGTTGGTGCAATCGGCCTTGCGGCTGCCCCTGGACCGCCCCCCACCAAGCGACAAGCCCGCGCAGGCCAACGCTGAGCCGTTGCCAAGCCGCAGCCTCGCCCAGCGCTTCGCCGACCCCTTCTTCTGGCGCAAGCTCGCCACCTCCACCCTGGCCCTCAGCATCGGCATGGGGGTGGGGGCCGTGACACCGAAGTATCTGTATTTCGGGGTGGTGCTGCTGCTGAACGACAGCCTCGGTGCCACCCTGCTGCGGGTGCGGGATCGGATGGTGGGCGTCAGCCTGGGGGTGCTGATGCCGCTGTTGGTGTTCAACACCTTCAGCATCAATGCCTTCAGCGTGGGGCTGGTGATGGGCGGCACCACCGCCCTGATCGTGGCGCTGGGCCTGCAGCCCAATCTCCGCACCGCCCTGATCTCCAGCGGGGTCACCTACGTGGGTTACGGGGCTCTCACCGATTGGTATGTGCCCCATCGCTGGCTCGATTACCTGCTGGGCTCCGGTCTGGCCCTGCTGGTCTGCCTGCTGGTGCGACCCTTATCGGCATTGCAGCGGTTCCGCCAGTTGGCCCGCTCCGCCGATGGGCTGACGGCGCCGCTCCAGGCGCTGCTGCCCAGTGCCCTGGAGGAAGCGCGGGTGCTGGGCCAGGAGCGGGAGTTCCACGACCTGTTGCTCCAGCTGCAGCGGGCCCGGCCGGCCTGAAGGCCGCGCGGCGCAGGTCAACGGGGAGGGGTCCCGCCTCTGGCTCCGTCTTGGAGCCAGGCCCCAGGGCGATCGCGAAGCTCGGCGCACTCTGGCAGCTCAGCTGGGCGGGGAGATGTTCTGCTCCTGGAAGCGTCGCACGATCGCCAGGCGCAGCGCCGCCGTCACGCCGTCGGCCCGCAGCGGATCGCCGATCGAGAAGCTCAGCCCATACAGATAGGCGTCGCTGCTGAACTCCTTGAGGGAAGCCGACGGCGGCGGGCTGGCCAGAACCCCGGGCTGGTGGGCCGCAACCTGCTCCAACAGGGAGATGATCTGCTCCGGATCCAAGCCGTTGCCCACCGAGAGCGTCAGGCTGCAGCGCCGCATCCGGTCGCTGCGGGTGTAGGTCGTGGTGGCGGTGGTGAAGAAGTTCTGATTCGGCACCACCAGCTCGGCGTTGTCGCTGCCGCGCCACAGCGTTGTGGCCCTGGGTCCAAGCCGGCGGACCTCGCAGACCTCGCCGTTGTGCATCAGCACCTCTCCGGGGCGGACGGATCCCTCGATCAACAACCAAAGCCCGCTGATGATGTTGGAGACCACTTCCTTGATGCCGAAGCCCAGGCCCACCGAAAGGCCACCGGCCACCGCTAGCAAGCCGTTCTGATTGATGCCCAGGCGCCCCAGGGCCCACACCACACCGAGGCAAATCACCACGTAGCGGAGGATCAGCTCCAGCGCCCGACCGCTGCCATCGCTGATGCCGAGGGTTTTCTGCAGCAGGGTGCTGGTCCAGTTGGCGGGCAGCTCGAGGCCCACGAGCAGCAGATAAAGCACCACCAGCACCTGAAACAGGGTGCCGAGGCTCACCTCCGTGTCAAACCACACCCCGAGCGACAGGATCGAGAGATCCCCGAGGCTGCCGAGGGCGTCGAGGAGCACCAGCAACACCCAAAGCAAGAACAGGGGGCGCAGCAGCCGCGTCACCAGAACCTGATGATTGGCCGGCGCCATGATGCGGGCCAGCACCTGTTGCTCCAACAAGCGCAACAGGATCCAGGCCAGGCTGATCTGGAACAGCAGCAGCACCAGCCCCGCCCGCTGGCCTAAGGCCATGAGAACCAGCGTGATCAGGCCGGTGCCCACACCCGTCGTCATCGCTGGGGTCCAGCGCCAGAGCAGGCTGAGAAAGCGGGGGCGCGCTGGCCGCCAGCGGCGCAGCTGCTGGATCAGCAGGACCCAGGCCAAGGCCAAGAGCAGCTGCAGCAGCACTGGAAAGCGCTGCAGAAACGACAGCCAACCAAGAACCTCGCCGAGAAAGCCGTTGGTCATCGTTTGGGTGTGCGCGAGGCTGGGTTGAGCTGGAGCAGCCGATCCGCACCCTGCTCCGGGGTGATCACCCCCACCATCACCTGGGAGATCAGGGTCGTGATCGAGGGCAGCACCCGTTGCACCCGTTCCGCCGAGAAGGGCAGCGATAGCAAGGGGGTTCCCTGCTCGAACTGGCTCTGGGCGGCCGCCAGCGAGGCCAGCCGGCCGGAGCTGGCGACCGGCACCGGCACGGTGCGATTGACGGGCAGCACCATGCGGGTGGAGAGGGTGATCTGCCGCTGCACGAGGGGATCCAGGCTCATCCCGGCCAGGGCCAAGGCCCAGTGGCGCTGGCTGGCCGACGAGTCGACCCCCAGGGACCAAACCCGCAGGCTGGAGTAGGGGCTGGGGGCGCCACCGGGGCCATTGGGCAGTGGAGCAACCCCCAAGCGTTTGCCCATGGTGCGGTCCAGCCGCTGCAGGCTGAGGCTGTAGCAGGGAATCCAGCTCAAGCGGCCGGATTCGAGTCCCTTGGTGAGATCTTCTGGGCCGGAGCCCACGTCCACATGGCTCTGCAGCGACAGGCGTCGCAGCCAGCGCAGCCAGGTGAGCAGCTGCAGGCGATCGCGACGAAGGTCTGGGGTCTTGCCGCCGAGATTGCCCACGATGATGGGCCCCATCGCCTCCTGGGCCCCGAGGGCACCAGCGGTCCACCAAATGCCGATCGGCTCCACCGCCAGGCCGACCGGCCGGCCGGAGGCCGCCACCGCCAGCAGCTCATCCAGACTTGTTGGGGGTTGGGCCAGCCGCGTTTTGTCGTAGCAGGCGAAGGTGACCTCATTGAGCAGCGGCAGCCCGGCCAAGCCCTTCGGCGTACGGACCCTGGAAATGTTGTTGGGTGCCAGCAGCGCCAAACTGCGGCGCATGCCAGGGGTATCGGGCAGGGGCCGAATCAGGCCGCGGTTCAACATCGCCACGGCCTCGGGGGAGCGCAGCAGCAGCAAATCGGGTCCGAGGCCGCGGCTATTGGCCTTCTGCAAGAAATCGGCCAGACCCTGCTCGGGTTGGACCGAGATCTGGACGTCCACCTTGGGGTAGATCTGGCGAAATTGTTCGAGGAGCGGCTGCCAGGCCTGCTGGTCGCGATAGTCGTGCTGCAGCCACTCCACCCTGGCGGTGGGCACCAGCACCACGTGCAGCGTTTGCTGGCCCAACGGGTTCAAGCCGGCGCAACCGCTCAGGGCCGGCAGCAGGCCGGCCAGCAGTAGCAACCCCCTCTGGGGGCGGCGTGCTGGGCGTGATGCGATGGGGCCTTGGCCCTCGCGGGCTGTGCGGATGGCGGCCGAAGCGGGGACTGCCGCGTCCTCCCTGACGGCTGCGCTTTCAAGCCGAGCGGCTTCAACTTGCGAGGCGCGTCCGTTGGCCCCAGGGGCTATCCGGTTGCCGCCGCGGCGCCTGACGATCGCGTGGCTGAGTGGCCAGCGCAGCGATCGCGGCAGGGGCGGCAGCGGCTCTGGGGGTGGGCGGCGGATGGTTCCGACTCCTGACAACGCACCAGGCCATTGTGCTGGCCCTCCCTGGCCTGGCCAGCGGGCCGGCTCGCGACCTTCCCGGCGCAGGTGCTGAAGCTTGATGGGCCGGGTGGGCGGTGGTGGCGCAGACGCCCACCACGGCCCAGCTTGTGGAGATCGGGGGGAGTCGGTATCGGAGAACGCTTGGGCTAAGTTGCCCGATCGCCCGATGTCTTCTCCATGACCGAATCCGCCCCCCTGCTGCTGCGCGCCGCCCGCGGCGAACAGGTGGAGCGGCCGCCGGTGTGGATGATGCGCCAGGCAGGTCGGTACATGAAGGTCTACCGCGACTTGCGGGACCGCCATCCCGGCTTCCGCGAACGCTCGGAAAACCCCGATCTCTCCTACGAGATCTCGATGCAGCCGTTTCACGCCTTCGAGCCCGATGGCGTGATCCTCTTCTCCGACATCCTCACGCCGCTGCCCGGCATGGGGATCGACTTCGACATCATCGAGAGCAAGGGGCCGATCATCGAGCCGGCGATTCGCCGCCAGGCCCAGGTGGATGCCCTCAAACCCCTGGATCCGGCTGAGGCTCTTCCCTTCGTGGGTGAAGTGCTGGGCCGGCTGCGACAAACGGTGGGCAATCGTGCGGCGGTGTTGGGCTTCGTGGGTGCACCCTGGACGCTGGCCGCCTACGCGGTGGAAGGCAAGAGCAGCAAGACCTACTCGGTGATCAAAGCCATGGCCTTTCGGGAGCCGGCCCTGCTTCACCAATTGCTGGGCCACCTGGCCGATTCGATCGCCACCTATGTGCGTTATCAGATCGATTCCGGCGCCCAGGTGGTGCAGCTGTTCGATTCCTGGGCGGGCCAGCTCAGCCCGATCGATTACGACGCCTTCGCGGCGCCCTATCAGAAGCGCGTGATCGATCAAGTGAAGGCCACCCACCCAGATACGCCGCTGATTCTTTACATCTCTGGCAGCGCTGGCGTGCTGGAGCGCATGGGCGCCACCGGTGTCGATTTCATCTCGCTCGACTGGACGGTGGACATGGCCGATGGCATCGCCCGGCTGCCCCAGCACGTGGGCGTTCAGGGCAACGTGGACCCTGGCCTGCTGTTCGGTACCCCGGAAGGCATTCGCGAGCGCATCTTCGACACGGTGCGCAAGGCCCGGGGGCGCCGCCACATCCTCAATCTTGGCCACGGCATTCTCCCCGGCACCCCTGAGGACAATGCGCGCGTGTTCTTCGAAACCGGCAAAGCGGTGCAAGAGCTGCTGGGAGCGGCCGTTTGACCGACTCCCCCAACACGAGCGCCAGTGCCGATGCGACGCCCCAGGCGCAGCCAAGGTCGCCCCAATCGCTGCCGCGGATCCTGATCACCGGCGCCTCGGGTTGCGTCGGCCAACACATCGCCGATCTCCTGTATCGCGAAACCGAAGCGGAGCTGCTGCTTTGGCTGCGGGATCCCGGCAAGCTCAAGGCGGTTCCCGTCGACGACCCGCGCATCACCCTGCTGGTGGGTGATCTGCGCGACCTGGAGCCCCATCGCCAGGCCGTGGCCTCGGCCACGCGCGTGATCCATACCGCCACCGCCTGGGGCGATCCGGAACGGGCCCAGCAGGTGAATGTGGTGGCGGTGAAAAACCTGCTGGCGGCCCTCGATCCGGAGCGGTTGGAGCAGGTGATCTATTTCTCAACCGCCAGCATCCTCAACCGCGATCTGCAGTTGCTGCCCGAGGCCTTGAGCGAGGGCACCGAATACATCCAAACCAAGGCCCAGTGCCTCCAGGACCTGGAAGCCCACCCCCTGGCCTCGCGCATTGTCGCCGTGTTCCCCACCCTGGTGTTCGGCGGCAGGGTGGACCATCAGGGGCCTTACCCCACCAGCTATCTCACCGAAGGTTTGTTGGAAGCCAGCCGCTGGCTGTGGCTGGCCCGCTGGCTGCGGGCCGATGCCAGCTTCCACTGGGTGCACGCGGCGGATATCGCCCGGGTGTGCGTGCACCTGGCCAGCCAGCCCCAGGGCCCCAACCCGGAGCCGGGCCAGGCCGCGGTCAGGCGGTTGGTGCTGGGCCAGCCCCGGGCGCTGGTGAACGACACGTTGCGGCAGCTCTGCCGTTGGCGAGGTTTGTGGTTTCCGCCGTTCGGCCTGGCGTTGCAGGCCTGGTTTGTGGGGGCCTTGGTGAAGGTGTTGCCCCTGCAGCTCACCCCCTGGGATCGCTTCTCGATCCGGCAGCGCCACTTCGTGCATCAGCCGATCAGCCCGCCGGAGCGCTTCGGCCTGCGCAGCCAGGCCCCCACCTTGGAGACGGTGCTGGAACTCTCCGGCCTGCCGCGGCGGGGCTGAACCCGGCGAGCGCTCAGCGCCCGCCGGGGTCGTTGAGCTACCGCATGGCGGTGGCGATGCCCCTCAGCAGCTTCAAATGTTGCAAACATCACGCCCGGCCGCAGCCATGTACACCCTCCCCACTAGCTTGTGCAACCTGCGCGGCAGCCGTCGTGCTTTCCCTCCGCGCCCCCTGATGCGCCCCCTGATGCACCCCGTCATGCGTCGTCTTCTGTCTCTCTGTGCCGTTCTCCTGGCCCTGGTGTTCGGAGCTGCTCCAAGCTACGCCGCCGATTCCGGAGAAGGTGCCAAGATCTTCTCCGCCAATTGCGCCGCCTGCCACATGGGTGGCGGCAACGTCGTGAATGCCGAGCGCACTCTCAAGCAAGAGGCCCTCGAGGCTTACCTGGCCAACTACAACTCTGGCCATGAAGAGGCCATCATCTACCAGGTGACCAATGGCAAGAACGCCATGCCGGCCTTCGGTGGCAAGCTTTCGGAAAGCGACATCGCCAATGTTGCTGCTTACGTGGAAGAGCAGAGTTCGAAGGGCTGGGCTTGAGCTGGGTTGGTCCTGCGCTGCTTCCTAAAGCACTGCGAGGACCGTTCACTGATCCACGATGAGGCTGACCGATCCAATGTTCGCCTCATCAATGTTTATTTCGGCTTTGTGCAGCTGCTGCGCTCATTCACGGATGACCGTCGCAACTTGAAGATTACCGCCGAGATTCGTTTCACCCCAGCGTTGCTGGGGTTTTTTGTCGGTGTTCAGTCCTCCCGCAACCCGAAAGAGTGTGGATGTTGGCCTGGGCTCGGCCGGGCATCGTTCCAGCCTGCGCAACGCGCCCGTCATGCCGGCATCCTGGGGTTGATGGCAAACCGAATCGAACAAACTTAAAACACCTGAATGTCGCCTCCGTCAACCGATCCGGAGGGGGTGATGCCCAACGGGCGTCTTGACCGTTGTCAACCCACGATCATTGTGTTGCCTACGTCAAGCTGATATCCGAGTGGCAGGCAGGAGTTTTCCGAGACATCACTGACATCAACAAATTGAACCATCGAGAACCTACCAAGACAGTAAGAATGTCTCGTCGGAGAAGCGCCACGACTGATACTCTGCATCAGATGATGGTGAGCATTGCAGCCAAGTGCAGTGAAGCGCGAAAAAGAAATGGCGGGGGCGAGATTTGAACTCGCGACCTTCGGGTTATGAGCCCGACGAGCTACCAGACTGCTCTACCCCGCGATTGGTTCACCGGGTTGCCGGTGGTTTCTTGGTGTTAGCCGTTGCCAACACCGAAATCTTACCAGGTCGTCACCCCATGCCAGTGACGACGTCTAGCCCTTCTTCAAGCGATGCGGTTCAGGCCAGGGGCGGCCTCAGTCGAAGCGCAGTTCACCGCGAACCTCCAGTCGCAGATGGGGAGCGGGGTTCTGGAAGCGCTGCCGCAGTTCCTCAAGGCTGACCGGTGTCAGCCAGTCCAACTGGCTGAGCAGATGCAGCGCCACGGCGTGCTTCGCCCTGCTGGAGCCGTCCTCCACTTTGATCGCCATGCCCAGCCCCTCCCCCACGCGACTCAGGCATTGGATGCCTTCAGCCCCACCCTTGCTCACGATCTGCTGGTGGCCAAGTCGCATCACCTCCGTGTCAAAGCAGCCCTCTCCGGCCACCAGCTCCGGGTGGGCCAGCATCGCCCTGCAGAGCCGCTCCAGCTCAGGCAGTTCACCGCCACCCAGGTGCGCCTGGAGCAGGGCCATCTGGGCCAGCTGCAGCAGCAGGGTGGGGGCTCCGCAATCATCGCGAGCCATCACCAGCTCTGCCGCAGGCAGGCCGAGCAGCTCCCCAACCCGCTTGCACACTTCTTGCTGCAGGGGATGTTCCGGCAGGAGATAGGTCTCCAGCGGCCAATGCAGTTGGCGGCAACTGGCCAGGAAGCCGGCATGCTTGCCGGAGCAGTTGTGCTCCAGAGGACTGCTGCCGCCCACCGGCACCGGGCACTGCAACAGGGAGGGTTCGAGTTCTGCTCCCCAGAGCACCCCGAAGGCTTCGCGAGCGTGCGCCGGAGTGCCGGCATGGGAGGCACAGGCGATCGCCAAGCCGCGATCGCCACAGCCGCAGTGATCGGCGGCGCCGCTGCTCACGAACGTGAGGGCCTGAAAGGGTTTGAGAGCCGAGCGGATGAAGGTGAGCAATTGGGGATCCCCCGCCCGCATCAGCACCCTGCCGCGGGTATCGCAGACCACCGCGTGGACACGGTGGCGGGATTCCAAGACGCCTTCCCGCAGCAGGCAGACCTCCAAGGTCGGCACACCTGGACGATTGGATCCGCCGAATCCGGAGGCAAAAGTCATGGGGTCAGGGCTGAGCCGCGCAGCATGCGTTCAGAGAGCCTGACAGACCCCCGCGCCGCCCAGGAGCAGGGCCAAGGCGAGCATCAGGCCACGGCTCAGGCGGCGATGGATCGGTGCCACTTGGTGGGTGGCCACCAACAGATCCTGCTGGCGCCAGCTGATCGGCTTGATCCATTCCTGGCCGTCGTACCAGCCTGATTCCTCGTAAAAGATGCGCTCGGCGCGCAGGCGTCCCAGCACATAACCCCAACCCAACCACTGGCGCCAGAGCATCAACAGGGGCGGCAACACGGCCATCACGGCGGCCACAAGCACCAAGCGCAGCGGCTCATGGCGCAGCTGATGACTGCCGCTGGAGACCAGCAGGCAAATCGGCAGGGCCAGGGCCCAGCTGATCAGCAGGGGCTTGGCGAGGGCGAAGGAACTGGCGGTGGGCCAGCGGAAGAACCACGAACGACAGAGCTGGGAATACTCCTGGAGCGGACGTTGCTCGGGGGGAACGGGGCAGGAGGTTTCTGTCTGGGGGGACTCCGGTTCAGGCATCGAGGTGGCCGAGGAACTCACGGTCGCCACCCGGCTTGCCCCGATCGCGACCCCTCCCCGACAGGGCGATCAGCAGGGGGCTGACCGAGAGAAGCCTGGACGGGGCTGACATAGCGGCGCTGCTCTCCATGACCCCAGAAGGATTCAAGGTCGTAGTAGGCGCGTTCCTGCGGGGTGAGCACATGCACGATCAACTCGCCGTAATCCAGCACCACCCAGCGGCCCTCGGTCTGCCCCTCCCGGCGCAACGGCAGACGGCCGGCATCCCGTTCCAGCCGGTCTTCCACAGAGCGAGCGATGGCCCGCACCTGCACATCGGTGAGACCGCTGCAGATCACAAACCAATCCGCCAACGAGGAGATGTCCTCCACGCGAATCAGGCGGATGTCAACGGCCTTGCGGTCATCACAGGCTTCGGCCGCCAGGCAGGCGAGGGCTTCTGAATCAGACGGGAGATGACGACCACTGCCAGAGGCGGCACGATCTGCGCTGAGGGGTGCCGGATCCTCTCCAACGCTGGGGCTGCCATCCGCGATGGAAGGAACCACAAACCATTCAGCCATACACGTTCTCGCTGGTGACCGACTGACGGGAACCCTGCTGCTGAGCCATTTCGGCGCGAGCCTTGCCGGCGCTCTTGCGCAAGGCCTCCAGCCGGTTCTCGTAGAAGGAGCGACGCCGCTTTTTGCGGGTTTGCTCGATCAGCTCCTTGAGGGCTCCGCCCAAACTCTTGTAGGCATTGGGAAGGGTGTAGCCGAAACGGCAGGCAAGATCGATGGCGCGCTCATCAGCTTGGATCGCGTCTTGCAGGCGTTTTTCTGAGTTGTTCTTGAGGTAAAGCCGATAGCCGGCAAAGCCTGAGAGCCCAAGCGCCATCAGCAGCAATAGACCATCCTGGACCCACAGCTCGCCGATGGCGCCACCCAGGCCGATGGCCAGCGCCGCCATCTCCCAGCCATCGCGGGGGATCGCGTCGTTTTGCACCCGCCCCACTTCATGCCAGAACAACAGGTTGCGATGGTCGAGAGCGAGCTTGTCCCATTTCTCCAGGTCGAGCTGAATCTCCACCTCGTCGCGGCCGATCTCCTCAAGGGTGATCAACGGCGGATCGACGGCCGCCGCGGCTTCCACGAACACCCAGCTCTGCATTTCCGGGGGCAGCAGCCCCTTGAGGCGCTGGAGTTCGCTCATTGGCGGCGATCGGGATCAGGTTTCCGACCTCAGAGTAGCGATCCCGCTGCTGCCGGGGGGATGGATGGGAGGGTCGGGCAACCGCCCGTGAGAGGCTGGGGTTGCCTGCCTGCACCAGCCAATGCCCCGCCGCACGGATCTCAGGCGCATCCTGCTGCTGGGCTCCGGACCGATCGTGATCGGGCAAGCCTGTGAGTTCGACTACTCCGGCACTCAGGCCTGCAAGGCCCTGCGCGCTGAGGGGTTTGCGGTGGTGCTGGTCAACAGCAACCCGGCGTCGATCATGACCGATCCGGACATGGCGGACCGGACCTACATCGAACCGCTCACCCCCGAGGTGGTGGCCAAGGTGATCGAACGGGAACGCCCCGATGCGCTGCTGCCCACCATGGGAGGCCAGACAGCCCTCAACCTGGCGGTGGCGCTGGCGGAAAACGGCACCCTGGATCGTTTCGGCGTCCAGCTGATCGGCGCCAACCTGCAGGCGATCCGCAAGGCGGAGGATCGTCTGTTGTTCAAGGAGGCCATGGAGCGCATCGGCGTGGCGGTTTGCCCCTCCGGCATCGCCAACACGCTGGCTGAAGCCGAGGCCGTGGGCGAACGCATCGGCTCCTTTCCGCTGATCATCCGCCCCGCCTTCACGCTGGGTGGTAGCGGAGGCGGCATCGCGTACAACGCCGAGGAATTTCTGGCGATCTGCAAGAGCGGGCTTGAAATTAGCCCAGTAAGCCAGATCTTGATTGAGCAATCCCTACTGGGTTGGAAAGAGTTTGAGCTTGAAGTGATGCGCGATACTGCCGATAATGTGGTGATCGTCTGTAGCATCGAGAATCTCGACCCAATGGGGGTGCATACGGGTGATTCGATCACGGTGGCACCAGCGCAAACTCTCACGGATCGCGAGTATCAACGCTTGCGCGACCAGGCGATCGCGATCATCCGCGAGATCGGGGTGGATACGGGAGGCAGCAACATCCAGTTTGCCGTCAACCCGGCCAACGGCGATGTGGTGGTGATTGAGATGAACCCGCGCGTCTCGCGAAGCTCAGCACTGGCCAGCAAGGCCACCGGCTTCCCGATCGCCAAAATCGCCGCCCGCTTGGCGGTGGGCTACAGGCTTGATGAGATCCTCAACGACATCACCGGTGCCACGCCGGCCTGCTTCGAGCCAACGATTGATTATGTCGTCACCAAGGTGCCCAGGTTCGCCTTTGAGAAGTTTCAGAAGACGCCGGCGGTGCTGACCACCTCGATGAAATCCGTGGGGGAAGCGATGGCGATCGGACGCTGCTTCGAGGAGTCGCTGCAGAAGGCCCTGCGCTCCTTGGAAACCGGCCATGCCGGTTGGGGCTGCGATCGGCCCGATCCTCCCAGCGCCCCTGAGGATCTTGAACCCCGGCTGCGCACGCCAACGCCGGATCGCCTGTTCGCGGTGCGGGCCGCCATGTTGGCTGGCTTCAGTGACGACGACATCCACCGCCTCAGCGCCATCGACCCCTGGTTTCTGGCCAAGCTGCGCCGATTGCTGCAGGCCGAGGAGCGCTGGCTGAAAGGGCGTGGATTGGAGGAGCTGAGCGGCCCGGCGCTGCTGGAGCTCAAACAGCTGGGCTTCTCGGATCGCCAGATCGCCTGGGCCACTGGCAGCGATGAGCTCTCCGTGCGGCGGTGGCGCTTGGGCCAGGGGGTTGCGCCTGTGTTCAAGACGGTGGACACCTGCGCCGCCGAGTTCGCCTCCAGCACCCCTTACCACTACTCCACTTACGAGCTACCGCTCGAGCGGATCGAGGCTGACGGCCAGGTGCTGGTGGCCCCTCCCGCGTCGGAGGTCCAGGCCGAAAGCCGCCGCAAGGTGATGATTCTCGGCGGCGGTCCCAATCGCATTGGCCAAGGCATCGAATTCGACTACTGCTGCGTGCATGCCTCTTACGCCCTGCGTGAGGCCGGTTTCGCCACGGTGATGGTCAACAGCAATCCCGAAACGGTCTCCACCGACTACGACACGAGTGATCGTCTCTACTTCGAGCCGCTCACCCTGGAGGATGTGCTGAATGTGATTGAGGCCGAGCGACCTGAGGGCCTGGTGGTTCAGTTCGGTGGCCAGACGCCTCTCAAGTTGGCGATGCCGTTGATGCGCTGGCTGGAGACGGACGAGGGTCGGGCCACCGGCACACGCATCTGGGGCACCTCCCCCAAGTCGATCGACGCGGCTGAGGACCGCGAGCAGTTTGAGGCGATCCTGCGTCGTCTGAAGATTCGCCAGCCCCGCAACGGGCTGGCCCGCAGCGCTGCGGAGGCGAGGCAGGTGGCTCAAGCTGTGGGCTATCCGGTGGTGGTGCGACCCAGCTACGTGCTAGGTGGTCGGGCGATGGAGGTTGTGTTCGACGAAGAGGAACTCAATCGCTACATGCGCGAGGCGGTGACCGTGGAGCCTGACCATCCGGTGCTGATTGATCAGTACCTCGACAACGCCACGGAAGTGGATGTGGACGCCCTCTGCGATGCCACGGGCCAAGTGATCATCGGTGGCTTGATGGAGCACATCGAACCGGCGGGGATCCATTCCGGCGATTCCGCCTGCTGCCTGCCGGCCATCAGCCTGGCCCCCGCCGCCCTGCAAACGATCCGCGACTGGAGCCGAGACCTGGCCCAGGACCTGCAGGTGCGCGGCCTGATCAACCTGCAGTTCGCGGTGCAGCGCGATGCCGATGGCCTGGAAACCGTTTTCATCATTGAGGCGAATCCGCGGGCGTCGCGCACGGTTCCCTTCGTGGCCAAGGCCACCGGCGTGCCGCTGGCGAAGCTGGCCAGTCAGCTGATGGCCGGTCGCAGCCTCGCGGACCTGGGTCTGCACGGTGAACCCCGCCCGCCGCTGCAGGCGATCAAGGAAGCGGTGTTTCCCGTCCGCCGCTTCCCCGGCTGCGATACCTTGCTAGGCCCGGAGATGCGCAGCACGGGCGAGGTGATGGGCAGTGCCAGCGACTTCGGTCGGGCCTACGCCAAAGCGGAGCTCGCCGCCGGCGAGCCCCTGCCCACCAGCGGCAGCGTGTTCCTCTCCACCCACGACCGGGACAAGCTGGCCCTGGTGGCCGTGGCCGAGGATCTCGCCCAGCTGGGCTTCGCCCTGATCGCCACCGAAGGCACCGCCGGCACACTGCGCAAGGCAGGGCTCACGGTGGAAACGATCCTCAAGATCCACGAGGGTCGACCCAACATCGAGGATGCGATCCGCTCCGGGCAGATCCAGCTGATCATCAATACACCGGTGGGCCGGCAGGCGGCCCATGACGACACCTACCTCCGCAAGGCCGCGCTGGATTACGCCGTGCCGACGGTGACCACCCTGGCCGGCGCCCGGGCCGCGGTGAAGGCGATCGCGGCGCTGCAGCAGCACACCTTGGAGGTGAATGCGCTGCAGGATCTGCACGTGGCGTTCCCTGGTTAGGGTGAACCTCGAATTTGCCTCAGGTCTGTGACCGTCTCCGCCAACCCGCTGGACCTGCAGGCCAGCGTTGCTCTCGCTGCTGGCGATGACGCCAGGGACAGCTTCAGGGCCGCCTACGAAAACCGCTACACCTGGGATCCTGGCTTTGCAGGTTACCGCGGCAGCTGCGTCTGGCAGGAGGGCGACCGCCTGCTGCGCGGGCGCTTTGTGGTGGGAGCCGATCTCAAGGCCCAGGTGGAAGGAATCGACGACGAGGAGGTGCGCAAGGCGATCGCCGGCCAGCTGTGGGAAGTGGCCATCCACCGGGTGCGGCGCCCCTTTGAGCAGACCCATGGCGAGAACACCTTCACCGCGGGCGACACGGATGCGGTCGGCACAGAAATCATCGTGGGCGGCAAAGCCGCCGGGGACCGGTACCGCATCAAGAACGATGTGGTGACGATGGTGCATCGCCATATCCACGGAACCGTGGTGACGATCTTCACCCAAAGCACCACCGACACAGGCTCTGGCTATCTCAGCCATACCTACACCAGCCGCTACAGCGATCCATCGACCGGAGCTCCCCGCGGCGGGATCAACCAGTTTGAAGATCGCTTCGCGCCGCTGAGTGAAGCAGGCCCCTGGGTCCTGGTGGAACGCTTAGTACGCAGCCAACCGCTCGAAGACGATGACGCTTCGACCAGCGAGGTGCTGTTCCGCTTCGAGGATCTGGAATCCCTTGGTTGATCAGGGCGCCATCCGGGGCATGAAAGCTCCTGAACGGCTCCCAACAATCCTCCCCGACTGGAGCAGGCCATGGAAAACGAAAGGATCGTCTCAGCAGACTTCGGCAGTGCGAACTGCAGACGAGGGGCAAATGATCTGTCTGATTCCAGTATTATTCTGGGAGGGTTGGTACATCTTTCAGCCGCTCATTGAGCTGCATCGCCATCGACTGACGGCCCACGGCCAGCACCTTTAAGGTGTCTTCATGCATGCGCAACTGGGCATCTGCCACCTGCATGCCACGGACTAATTCCTTGATTTCATCGGGGAGGGCGTTGAGGTCGTAACGGCGACCTTCGAAGGTGAGCACCGGGGCGGCGTTGGGATCCTGGTTGGTCACGGAGCCATGGGAAGAGCGCCATCACCATAGGCACCCCCGCAGCAAATGTTCAGGCCTGAACCGGATCCAGATGGATGAGCTGCCGTTCACACAGCTCTCGGTAGCGCCCTCCACTGCCCATCAGCTCCGCATGGCTGCCGGCCTGCACGATCTGACCGGCATCCAGCACCAGGATGCGATCCGCCTCCTGCACCGTGGACAAGCGATGGGCGATCACCAAGACGGTACGGCCTCGCATTGCCTGGTCCAGGCCGCGTTGCACAGCCTCTTCTGCCTCCGCATCCAGCGCGCTGGTGGCTTCATCGAGAAGCAGAACGGCGGGATTACCCAGCACGGCCCGGGCGATCGCCAGCCGTTGCAGCTGGCCACCGGAGAAGTTGCTGCCCCGCTCCTCGATGCGGCTCTGGTAGCCACCCGGGAGGGACTCGATGAAATCCGCCGCGTTGGCCAGCCTCGCCGCCTCCTCAATCTGGCCAGGGGTGGCGGGCCGCCCGAAGGCGATGGCCTCGGCCACGCTGCCGGAGAAGACTGTGGAGCGCTGCGGCACCAGCGCCACCGTCTGGCGCAGATCCCGGAGCCGCAGGTCCGCCAGATCCTGGCCATCGAGAAGAACCTGGCCGTGCTGGGCGGTGTTGAAGCGCAGCAACAACGAGAACAACGTGCTCTTGCCCGCTCCGGAGGCACCGACCAACGCCACCCGGTGACCTGCCGGCACCCAGAGGTTGATGCCCCGCAGCACCGGTCTGGCGGGGTCATAGCCGAAACACACATCGCGAAGCATCAGTTCTCCCCTCGCGCCAGCCAGACTCCTGGCCCCGGGACGGTCCGGCGGCTCCACTGGCTCCGCCTCAATCGCCCGCAGGCGCCGCAGGGAAGCCTGGCCCTGCTGGAACTCGTTGAAGTTGGTGGTGAGATGGGAAATCGGATCGATCAGCATCAGCAGCGCCGTCACGTAGCTGCTGAAGTCCTGGCCGCTCAGGCCGTGGGACTGGATCCGCCAGGCTCCCAACAGCAACACCGAAAGGATGCCGGCGGCTTCGATCAGCCCCACGACTGGATGCTGGAGCGCCAGCAGCCGCAACGTGCGCAGGCGGGCGCGGCGGTGCTGGGCGATTTCCTCATCAAAGCGCTGTTGCAGCCAGGGCTCCGCGGCGAAGGCCCGCACCAACGGCAGACCACCGATCGCCTCGGCCAGCAGCGCCGCCAAGCCACTCACCTGCTGCTGGCTGCGTTCGGCCGCGGCCATCACCCGAGCGCCGAACAGGCTCACCAGCACAGCCACCAGCGGCGCCAGCAGCAGGGTGGCGAGGGCCAGAACGGCATCCAGCCACACCATGTAGCCGAGCACGGCGATCAGTTGCAGCAGGCTGGGGGTGGTGTCCTGGATGGTTTTGTAGATCACCTCACCCACCCGGTCCGCATCCTCGGTGAGGCGATAGGTGAGGTCTCCGGCCGAGAGCTTCTCCAAGGCGCCGAATTCAAGCCGTTGCAGGCGTGCAAACAGGTCTTTGCGCAGGTCCTGGGTGACCCCCAAGGCCGGGCCTGCCAGCAGCGAATCCTGACCGAACTGGGCGGTCTTCTGCACGAGAAACACCCCCATGGCCGCCAGCACCCAGCGCAGCACGGCCGGGAAATCACCGGCGCCGATGGCAGGGATCAAGCGGCCCGCCAGGGCGGCCAGCACGGGATAGCAGGCCACGCACACCACCGAGCAGAGGCCCCCGGCCAGCAGTTGGCGCCGATAGGGCTTCAGCAGCGGCAGCAATCTGCGGAAGCCGACCGGCCTTGGTGCAAGCATCGTGGCACCCTAGACCCCGGCATGAAGCTGGATCAGTTCCTCAAATGGAGTGGCGCGGTGGCCACGGGCGGCGAAGCCAAGCTGCGCATCCAGGCGGGGGATGTGCGGGTGGAAGGCGAGGTGGAAACCCGGCGCGGGAGGCGCTTGGGCGGCGGCGAACGGGTGCTGATCGATGGCCACGAGTGGGTGGTGCCGGCCCAGCCTGGCGAGGCGGACGGCAAGGGCCCTGGCGCTGGGCCCATCACGCCGTAGCGTGCCCCGAACGTTCGTCATGAGGAGCCGCCGGTGAGCAAAAGCGTGATCGCTGGCAACTGGAAGATGCACATGACCTGTGCCGACACCCGCGACTTCGCCGCGACCTTCCGGCCCCTGATCGCCGATATGCCGAAAGATCGCCAGGTGATCATCGCCCCTCCCTTCACGGCGATCCCCACCCTTTGCCGCCACCTGGCTGGCACCGATGTCTTCATCGCGGCCCAAAACGTGCACTGGGAGGACAAAGGCGCCTACACCGGCATGATTTCGGCCCCGATGCTGGTGGAACACGGCGTCACCCACGCCATCGTGGGCCACAGCGAACCGCGCAAGTACTACAGCGAGACGGATGAGCAGATCAACCTGCGCGCCCGCACCGCCCAGCACCACGGCCTGGTGCCGATTCTCTGCGTTGGCGAAAGTCTCGACCAACGCGAGTCGCGCGAAACCGAACGGGTGATCCACCGCCAGGTGGAACAGGGACTGGAGGGTGTGGATCCGCTCAGGCTGATCGTGGCTTACGAACCCATCTGGGCCATCGGCACCGGCAAGACCTGCGCCGCCGAGGAGGCGAACCGGATCTGCGGCCTGATTCGTCGCTGGGTCGGCAATGCCGATGTGGTGGTGCAGTACGGCGGATCGGTGAACCCTGCCACCATCGACGACCTGATGGCCCAGGAGCAGATCGATGGCGTGCTGGTGGGAGGGGCCTCGCTCGACCCCGTGAGCTTCGCCCGCATCGCCAACTACCGCCAACCAGTACCGGCCTGAGCCCCCCCGGAGGCGCTGGGCGGAACGTTGCCGCTGCTCCCGGGGCATCAGCGCATTTCGTTGTTGTTGCAAGCTGATGCCGCTCCGCTCCGTGAGCGTGGGTCGCTGGCCTTGATCCTGGCGCGGGATTCCGCCGGCCGTTCTGGCAAGCCGCAACCGAGATGAACCCTCCCGACCCCGCGCCAGCCGCCAACCGGCAAGACACCCTCATCCGGCCTCAGCGGGGCACCGCTCGCTGGCTGACCAGCGAGGTGGGGGTGATGGGAATCCTCAACCTCACCCCTGATTCCTTCAGCGATGGCGGCCGCTGGAGCGATCCCGCCTTGGCGCTGCAACAGGCCGGTCGGATGCTGCGGCAGGGGGCCAGGGTGTTGGATCTCGGTGCCCAGAGCACCCGCCCCGGGGCCGAGATCATTGGCCCGGAAGACGAGTTGAAGCGGCTGTTGCCAACTCTGATCGCGATCCGTGCAGCTCACCCCGAGGCTCTGCTTTCGGTGGACACCTTCCATGCCGCTGTGGCGGCGGCGGCATTGGCGGCCGGGGCCGACTGGATCAACGACATCAGCGCCGGCCGCGCCGACCCGGCCATGGCGTCGCTGCTGGCCGAGCGTGGATGTCCCTGCGTGCTGATGCACAGCCGCGGCGACAGCCAAAGCATGGACAGTCTCAGCACTTACAACGATGTGGTGGAGGAAGTGCGTCTGGAGTTGCTGCGCAGCAGCGACCGGATGCTGGCCGCCGGTGTGCGACGCGACCAGATCATCTGGGACCCCGGCCTGGGCTTTGCCAAGACGGCCGATCAGAACCTGGAGTTGTTGCGAGGCCTGCATCGCCTCGGCGGCGAGGGCTTCCCGCTGTTGGTGGGGCCCTCGCGCAAACGCTTCATCGGCGCCGTGCTCAACGAACCGCGTCCGCGGGCTCGGCTCTGGGGCACAGCGGCGGTCTGCGTTCAGGCGGTGCTGCAGGGCGCCAGCCTGCTCAGGGTTCACGACGTGGGGCCGATTGTGCAGGCGGTGCAGATGGCAGCGGCCTTGCGGCCGGATCCTCAGAACACCTCGAGGGGCTGAGGGCGCTGGGGCTTGGATCCCTCTGCTGGGGTCTGGAGGCGGCGGGCCGATTCGCCGCAACTGCTGGGAGTGGGGAAGAGTTTGCCAGGGTTGGCCAGGCCTGAGGGATCGAAAGCCCCGCGCACCAACTGCATCGTCTCCAGATCGTCGGGTCCGTACATCCAATCGAGATAACAACGCTTGTCGTTGCCGACCCCGTGCTCGCCCGTGATGCTGCCTCCGGCATCAATGCAAAGCCGCAGGATCTCGGCGCCGAGGTCCTGAACTCGCTCCGCCACCCCGGGCTCATCGCGGTGGTACAGGATCAGGGGGTGCAGGTTGCCATCGCCCGCATGGAACACGTTGGCCACTGGCAGCCCATAGCGACGGCTGAGCTCCTCAATGGCTGCCAGCACGCCGGGCAGGGCGCTGCGGGGCACGACCCCATCCTGCACGTAGTAGGTGGGAGTCATGCGGCCAACGGCGGCGAAGGCCGACTTGCGGCCCTTCCACAGCAACGCCCGGTCTTCCGCCGCGAACGCCTGGCGGATCGTGCGGGCGCCGGCCTGGAGACAGAGCTGCTCTGCCAGTGGAATCGCCGCCTCCACCTCGCGCTCTTGGCCGTCGAGTTCGATCAGCAACACGGCGGCGGCGTCACGGGGGTACTCATCGCGGCCGAACAGGTCGTCGACGGCATTGATCGTGAAGTTATCCATGATCTCCATGCCCGCGGGCAGCAGCCCGGCGGCCGTGACCAACCGCACCGCCTCGCCGGCGGCCCCCATCGAGGTGAAGTCGGCCAACAGCACCGCCACCGCTTGGGGGGTGCGCAGCAGCCGCAGGGTGATCGCGGTGGCGATGCCTAGGGTGCCTTCACTGCCGATGAACACGCCGCGCAGATCGAGTTCCGGGGTTTCGGGCATGGCGCTGCCCAGGCGGGTGACCGTGCCATCGGGCAACACCACCTCCAGCTCCAGCACATGGTTGCTGGTGACGCCGTATTTCAAGCAGTGCACACCGCCGGAGTTTTCGGCCACGTTGCCGCCGATGCTGCAGACCACCTGGCTGGAGGGATCGGGGGCGTAGTAGTAGCCGTCGGCCGCCACGGCGCGGGTCACCCAGCTGTTGATCACGCCGGGCTGCACCGTGGCACGCCGGTTGGGCAGGTCGATGTCGAGGATGCTGCGCATGCGGCTGGTGGCGATCACCAGGGCTGGGGTCTCCGCCACGGCGCCGCCGGAGAGGCCGGTGCCGCTGCCACGGGCCAAAAATGGCACCCCGCGCTCGTGGCAAAGCCGCACCACCGCCGCCACCTGCTCGGTGGTCTCGGGCAGCACCACCAAGGGTGGCTGCCAGCGGTGCAGGGTGAGACCATCGCTGTCGTAGCTGAGCAACTCCTGGCGGGCGGAAACCACGGCCCGCGGCGGCAGCAGCCGGCGACATTCTCGCTCGATCGAACTCCAGTCGATGGACACCTGTGACGCGCGGGAGAGCCCCGGGTGGCAGACGGAACACCCGGAACCTTACGGGGCTGCCGCAGCCGTTCGGGGGTAGGCCAGGATGGAGATGAACCTTCCGCCCTCTCGCGGAGCTCTGAATTGCCTTCGGCCTCTTCACCCGTGCCTGTGTCGGTCCCCGCTCTCCGTACCACCCTCTCCGAGGAGATCTTTCATGCCGCCCAGAAGCTGATGCCGGGCGGCGTCAGCTCGCCGGTGCGCGCCTTCCGTTCCGTCGGGGGGCAACCCATCGTGTTCGACCGCGTCAAGGGCGCATACGCCTGGGATGTGGATGGCAACCGCTACATCGACTACGTGGGCAGTTGGGGGCCGGCGATCTGTGGCCATGCCCACCCCGAGGTGATCGCCGCTCTGCATGAGGCCCTCGACCACGGCACCAGCTTCGGGGCTCCCTGTGCCCTGGAGAACCGTTTGGCGGAGCTGGTGATCGAGGCGGTGCCCTCGGTTGAGATGGTGCGCTTCGTGAATTCCGGCACCGAGGCCTGCATGGCGGTGCTGCGACTGATGCGTGCGTTCACCGGCCGCGAGAAGTTGATCAAGTTCGAAGGCTGCTACCACGGCCATGCGGACATGTTTCTGGTGAAGGCCGGATCCGGCGTGGCCACCTTGGGCCTGCCGGATTCCCCTGGGGTGCCTCGGTCGGTCACCGCCAACACCCTCACGGCCCCCTACAACGACCTGGAGGCGGTCAAGCGGTTGTTTGCTGACAACCTGGGAGAGATCGCCGGGGTGATCCTTGAGCCGGTGGTGGGCAATGCCGGTTTCATCACGCCCGAGCCAGGCTTCCTCGAGGGCCTGCGCCAGATCACGCGGGAGCAGAACGCCCTGCTGGTCTTCGATGAGGTGATGACCGGCTTCCGAATCAGCTATGGCGGCGCCCAGGAGAAGTTCGGCATCACTCCGGACCTCACCACCCTGGGCAAGGTCATTGGCGGCGGCTTACCGGTGGGGGCCTACGGCGGTCGGGCCGACATCATGGCGATGGTGGCGCCGGCGGGGCCGATGTATCAAGCCGGCACCCTGAGCGGCAACCCTCTGGCGATGACGGCCGGAATCAAAACCCTGGAGCTGCTCAAGCAACCGGGCTGCTACGAAAGGTTGGAGCTGGTCACCCGACGGCTCAGCGATGGCATCCAGGCCGCGGCCCATGAGGCGGGCTGGCCGATCTGCGGTGGCAATATCAGCGCCATGTTCGGCTTCTTCCTCTGCGACGGACCGGTGCGCAACTTCGAGGAGGCCAAGGCCACGGATACCGCCCGCTTCGCCAAGTTGCATCGAGCCATGTTGGAGCGGGGAGTGTATCTGGCCCCCAGCTCCTTCGAGGCGGGCTTCACCTCCTTGGCCCACAGCGACGCCGACATCGAGGCGACGATCAGTGCGTTCCAGGACGCCTTTGCCGCCCTCGCCTGAGGCCAGCGGCTCAGGCGCGTGTCGTGCTCACCGCAGCCGGCTGCTTGGCGTCCCGCCCGGGGCCGGTCAGGTCCGGGGATGAGGTTGCTTCATCAGAGATTGGCGGCGTAAGCGATGCCGGCCTCCACCTGCACGATGGCCCGATTGACCAGATCCAAGGCGCGTTCGCGATGACCGCCTTTATTTCGCCTGGCCGCCAGCAGCGACGCCCGGGCGGCCTGCAACTGGCTGAGGGCGTTCTGCATGTTCGGTTGTTGGGCGATGGCAACACCGGCGCTGAGCAGAGCGCCAGCTGTGAACAAGGCCATCAGGGGCAGCAGGCGTTGCAGGCAGGAGAGGGATGTGGACATGGGGATTGGGGGTGGCGAACAAGACCGCGTTCAAGACCGTAGATAGATCCTCCCGGCCCGGCAACTGAGGAGCCAGCCCACAACGCAAGGGTGGAGATCGGGCTAGCGGCAGCCCTGGGGACTGAAACACCATCAGCGTTCTGCCCCTCAGCTGAAATGGGAGCCCACCGTTCAGGGACTGGGATGGCCACCGATGTCGTCCCAACGCTGGCCTTCGCCTTGACGCTTGCCCTGCATTAGGAGTGGATGGCCCCCCGATGGATGCCATCCTTGGGAACATCTTTCTTGTGCTCGCGGCTGATTATGGCGGTCCACCATCACCGCCGGAAGCGACAAATCCGTCTCGCTGTTGTGCACCCAGCAGAAGGACTCTTGCTGGCTTGGCTGCAGACCACAACGCTTCTTTTAGCAGCTGCAGCAGCATGGCCGAGTCCTGCAATTGCGTCTCGGCCATCGCCAGCGTTCGCGGCCAGTTGGGTCAGCTTTCGCGAACCGCGCCCCACCCTGGTATCCACACCAAGCCTGGCCCAGTTGCCCTGTCCTCTTGAAGCGGGCTGGCATATGTTGATCACTGCGCGGCTGCCACGCGTGGATGCCGCGGGCCTGCCGAGCGGCGGCTTCTCCGCGGTTGTTTACGACTCGCGCACGGACCTGCTGGAGCTGCTCAGCGACGCGCCCCAGGGCTCCGTGCAGCGCTGGAGTGGCCTGCGGCAGCTGGTGGCGGCGGTCCAGCTGGGCCGGTCGAAGCCGACGCCGGCCTTGGAGCCGCGGGGCGTCTTGGCGTTGCGGGACGGCGAGGCGCAGCTGCCCAGAGAACTGGATGGGGAGGGGCTCGTCCGACTGGGGTCTGATCTTTGGGTGGCCAGCGAGGGGCGACGCAGCGCCATGCGGCCGGCCCAGCTGCTGCGCTTCGAGGCAACAAGCGGAACCTTGCGACAAGCCCTGGAGCTGCCCATGGCCTGGCAGCCGGCGCAGGGGCGGGGCCTGGAGGCGAACAAGGGACCGGAATCCTTAGCGCTTTGGCGCCGGCCAGGCAAGGCAGACAGGCTGCTGATGGCAAGCGAGACCGCCCTGCTGCAGGATCCAGCCGGCCAGGTGCGGCTGCTGCAGTGGGAGCTGAGCGGGTCCGGGGCGACGGCAACCCCGCTGCGCAGCCTGGCCTTGCCAGGGGGACGGCTCTGGTCGCTGACCGACCTGCTGGCGCTGCCACAGCCACAGGGCGCGGCGGGGTTGCTGGCGCTGCTGCGGCGCTTCGAGGAACCCGATCGCTGGGGGGCTCGCCTGCTCCTCTATCCCTTGCCAGCGCCGCCCACCACGGCGCGCTCCCCTGCCGCCAAGACGTCGGCACAACTGTCCACGACGTTGTCAACTGCGGCAGGAGCTGGGGATGGGGCGTTGACAGCCCAAGGCGGTGCGGCATCGCCCAATGGCCCGATGCCGCCCCTCCACAGTTGGGATCTGCTGGCTCGCGGCCCCGGCAAGCCCGGCCTGCCGCCCGACAACTGGGAGGGGTTGACCTGGGGGCCGACGCTGGCCGATGGACGCGCCACGTTGGTGCTGGTCACGGATGACAACTTCAGTCCGTTTCAGGACAATTGGGTCGCGGTGCTGGCACCGAGGCGGCTGGCGAACTGCCATGCCAACCGGTTGTTGGAGATTGCACCAAAGCTCGACAAGGGGGCTCGGCCCAAGAGCACATCGGCGATCATGATTCAGTTGCCGGTCTTGCTGGGAGCCGCTTGCACGACGTTGGGGTGCATTGTTGCGATTCCAGAACGCTCTTGAGCGTCCCAGCAACGAACTGAGGACATCCCGTAACCCAATCTACGCTTCCCGCTCAACTGCCTTTAGCTCACTCAAGGCAGCCTGCGTCAGAGGCCAGGCTTCAGCCGCCGCTTCAGGGCCGAGCGAACCTGCTGCCACAGCGGCTGGTGGGTTTCGAGTGGGACGACCCGCTCAGACGTGAATCCACCGACGATGCGGGAGACCGAACTGAAGGACGACCAGCTGGGATAGACCAACCCATCGCAGCGGGCAAGCAACAGCAGATCCAACAGGGCCGCAACGATGTTGTCCCAGGCATCGGGGCAACGTGGGTTGACCAGATGCAGCGGCTCACCAGCGCTGTCCAGCCACTTGGGGAGTGTGAACAACCGCTGGCCATAACGCTTCTGGAAATGTTCGATCACGGCCCGGTTATCGGTGGCCAGAAACACTGTGCTTTTGGAGCCACCACTAAGCTGAGCGACAGCACGTTCGTAATCCTTCAGCCGAATCGAGCCGCGCGCCCGCTCGCTTTCAGCGGTCTGGCGCACATGCACTCCGATCAGGGGTTGGTGTTGAGGAAGCTGGCCCCAAGCCTCATCAAGTTGTTGCTGCAGAGCGGGGCGAAGGCGCAGATAACGCTTATACAAGACTCCCATGGCAGCAGAATCGCTCAGGGAGGTTGGAATGTCGAGCTGCCGATCTAGGTGAATCCGTAACTTGGAGAACTGGCCGAAATCCCAGATCACTACAATTTGTTCATTAAAGTTTAACTCCTGCAAGTCGGAGGAATATTTGGCAATCGCTTCTTTGCGATCCCAGGGACGCTCACCATCTTCAGCGTAGATATCTGCAAACTGCCGATCTAGCGAACCGCTCCAGCGTGGGGGATGGACAGAGCTTCCGCTGGGGGGATGACTACATTGATCGACATCAATCAATTCGAACAGGTCTTCGAAGAGGTTGCGATCAGCCGGATAGCCATATAATCCCCCGCGCCAGTCCACGAAAAGCTCCCGGCCAGATAATTTAGCGTAGGCAATCGCCACCAGGAGGCTGCGAATCAAATCGCCGAATCCTGCCGAATGGCTGGCTTTGAGAATTAGCGATGGAGGCGATTGCATCATTGATCACGCACGGTGTTAAATACAATTAAGACTCACTGTCTAAGCATCCACCATTCCTAATTGTATTCACCTGGAATGTCGTTCTTGTGGACCGTCACTCGATCAAACTTTTGACCCGAGACACGCAACAACTCATCCCCTGAGAATTCAAAGCCAAGCTGCAGGGCGATCTGAGCGACATCATCGGCGGTGGCGGCAGCCAGAACCCGCTGGCGCAGGCTGGGGTCGTCCTGCATCCGCCGCAGGAAGGCCTTGAGCTGATCAAGTGACATTGGTGACGACAGCAGGCGGGAGGAGGCGAGGGTAAGCAGTTGGCCGTGGCGAGCGGCAAGTCCTGCGGGGACATCGACATGTGGTCCAGATCGAAACCAGCCCCGGCTCCTGGCGGGGTGGCGTGAAGGAGACCCCGTGGCTGGGAGTAGGCGTGCCCGGGTGGCACGGACAGAGCACGTTTGGGTCCAAGACGACGGCCACGACGGTCGCTCACAAGGCCGGTCCGTTCGCCCCGGGGGGAGCCAAGGAACCACAATCCGCCAGCTGGAGCGCTGGCTCGGACACCGCCGGCGCAGGCAGCCCAGTCCTGAGCGTTCGCAACCCTGGCTGCCGCCCTGCCATGGCTGACAGGTTGGCAGGCGGCACAGCTCCAACAGATCAGCAAGCTGGCGGCTGTCGATCGCGATGCCGTCGCGCGCCAACAGCTCCAGCAGCTCAAGGCGGTGGCGCAGCAGCCGCAACTGGGCGTCGCGGGCCGCCTCGCCCCAGCCCGGGCCCACCAGAACAGGCAAGGCGCTGTCGCTGCGCTCAATGGGCCGAAGCTCGGCAGGGATAGCCCCCAAAGCGATGGCGCCGTTGAGGTGGCTAGCCAGCAGGTCGTCCTGATCCCGGCGCACCATTGTGCGCAGGCCTCGGGGAACGGGCTGAAAGCCGAGACGCCGCAACAGGAGCAGGAAGTCAACCCGGCGGATGCCGAGTTCCTGCTCCAGTGGCGAGAGGGGAATCAGGTCGGACTCATCCACACCTTGAGCGTCACAACCGCTGCCATTGTCCTGTTCGAGCCGCGACGCAGGGGTGTCGTCGGCAGCATCATCGGCAGGACTCGGGGCAGCAACGACGACAAGCTTTCCTGCGGTGGACAGCGCTCCTGGCAGGGGCCCATGCCACAGCGGGAGCAGGTCCGGATGCGGGAGCCGGTAGGGGGCTGACAAGCAACCAGATTCAAGCTAGTACTGGTGTATCCACTTGGGATCCATGGTTCCAGTCCCCTTGTCCCGCGTCACGCCCTCCCGCCGGGAGCCACTGGAGGAATGGCCTTGGCTGGAGCGGCCGCTGCTGCGGGCCAGCCGGAGCAGCGAGGTCTGCCTCACCTGTCATTTCTTTCGCCACCATCCGGCGCCCCAGTGCATCCCGCTGCTGGCCTGCCATCTGCACCAAGGGCTGATCGCCCATGGGGAACACCTCAACCAACGCTGCACCAACTGGACCGCGAATCAGCAGAACCGCGGCGGTTGGGCGCCGGAGGCGTCATGAACCCCGGGAAGGGCCCGAGGCGACCACCCGGGACACCACGGGAGGGCTGGCTGAGCGATGGGCGCCGGGTGTTGCACTTCCGCCCCAGCCGCTGGAACCGCTGGAGCCAGTTGCTGGAGATCACCAGCGGCGAGCTGCTGCCGGACCAGCCGGTGCCGTTGTTGAAGCGCCGCCTGGAGCTCGATCGCGAGCAGGCGCTGCGTTTGTGGCAACGCAAGCGGCAACAGGGGTGGAGCGCTTGCGCTCCGCAGTGGAGCGTCCCACCAGCGCAGGCCAATCGCGGCACCCGGGCTTAGATGCACCACCACGGGCTGCGGAACCCGTTGCGAGCGGCTCGCCCCTCCCCCCGCTGCCGCCGCTCCCCAGCTGCAGGGCATCGACTCACGTCCATCGATGCGTGCAAGGCCGCGCCGTAGCCAGCGTGACCAAAGCCGTTTGTGTGGTCCAACCTCAGGAAGCCTGCCGGCTTCAGCATCCAGCTGGTGAGATCGGCGTCAAGGAAGCCCTGGACAACGGCAAGTCCAACAATCCTTTGGTGACTGCCACTGGAATCTGTGGTGGAGGGCAATTCGCGAGTGTTCATCATCCAGAGCAGCTTATCTCTCCACAAGAAAATATAGCCTGGATCGTGATCTTGGATGAAAATGTAGCCACCGCCTCAACCAGATATCCCTTGATGCTGAACAGCTCCGCAAGACAAGCCTAAGCAGGCTCTGAAGCGTCCATGGCTGTCAAGTTCGGTTCTGGATGCAAATAGTCGTCCTCCGGTGGTCGTCTGGGAGTTCTGCCGTGCTGGTATTGAATCCCCTGTCGTTCGGCAGAGGCAGCTCGAATCGGGAGGCAGCTGATCGCTCAACGACGCCTGCCAAGGGTCCACTGGAACACACACACGTTCAAGGCTGTCAAGCCTCTGAATACGGCATGGAAATCAGCAACGCCACTCCCAGGCTTGGCCAGGATGGGCCCCAGCCGCGCGATCCACCAGATCGTCGTGGACAGCAGCGAGGGCTTGGCTCTGGCGCCTCCTTAGGATCAATCGTTGCCGTGCTGATGTCTGATGCGGGTCTCGCTCCAATGGCTTCGGGAGCTCGTCGAGGCCCCTGCGGACCAACTCCAGGCCGAGGTTCTGGCCGAGAGGCTTTCCCTGGCCGGGTTTGAGGTGGAGTCTGTCGATGATCAGGCCGCGCGGTTCGCCGGCGTGGTGGTGGGCCTGGTGCTGGATCGGCAGCCCCATCCCAATGCCGACAAGCTCAGCGTCTGCCAGGTGGACGTCGGCTCACAGACCCCACTGCAGATCGTCTGCGGAGCCCCCAACGTGCGAGCCGGAATTCACGTCCCCGTGGCCCTCGTGGGCACCAGCTTGCCGGCAGTTGGCCTGACCATCAAAGACGCCCAGCTGCGCGGCGTCGCCAGCACGGGCATGATCTGTTCACTTCAGGAGTTGGGCCTGGCGGATGGCTCCGCTGGCATCGCTGTTCTGGACGAGCTGTTGCCCTCCCTGCCGGTGGTCGGCAGCCCGATCGGCCCCTGCTTCGATCTCGATGATCAAGTGCTGGAGCTGGCGATCACCGCCAATCGGCCGGACGGCCTCTCGATGTTGGGTCTCGCCAGGGAGGTGGCGGCCCTCAGCGGCGGGCGCACCATCGAAACCCAGCCCCCCCCAGCCTGCGAGGCCTTCGACCTGGCTCTCCCTCCAGCGGATCTCGAGGCGATCGAGGCGGGCGGTCTGTTCAGTGTGACCGCGGTCGAAGGGTTGCGGGTTGGCCCGTCCCCGGCCTGGTTGCAACGCCGGCTGGAGCGTGGCGGTGTGCGTCCGATCAACAACATCGTCGACATCACCAATCTGGTGATGCTGGAGACCGGCCAGCCGCTGCATGCCTTCGACCAGCAGGCCTTGGCGCGACTGCAAGGCGGATCCGCTCCAGACCCCCAGGGCCTGGGGCTGCGCCAAGGCCGACCGGGAGAGCACCTCATCAGTCTGGATGGACAGGAACGCAGCCTGGATGACGACGTTCTTCTGGTCACCTATGCGGACCAGCCCATCGCCTTGGCGGGGGTGATGGGGGGCCTGGCCGAAGCGGTCACCGACACCACAACGGCGATCTGGTTGGAGGCTGCGGTGTTCCCACCCCAGTCCGTGCGGCGCTCAGCCCGCCGGGTGGGTTTGCGCACGGAGGCCAGCAGCCGTTTTGAAAAGGGACTGCCGCCCCAGGCCACCCTGGCCGCCAGCGATCGCGCCGTTCAGTTGCTGGTTGAGCTGGCTGGCGGCCAGGTCAAGGGCCGCTGGCTGCACCAGCGCCAGCTCCCCCCAGCTGCTGCGGTGCCGTTGCGGCGCGACGCCTTGCACCAACTGCTGGGTCCGGTGCTGGTGGACGGCGAACCACAAGACCTGGACGATGCACGGATCGAGGCCACCCTGACGGCCCTGGGATGTCAACTCAGCGAGACCGACGCCGGTTGGTTGGTCAGCGTGCCGCCTTCGCGGCAGCGGGACCTTGGCCGCGAGGTGGATCTGATCGAAGAGGTGGCGCGGCTGGTGGGCTACGACAGCTTTGCGGCTCATCTGCCCGATCCGCTCGTCCCAGGAGGGCTGGAGCCCAGCCAGCAGCTCGAACGCCGCCTGCGCCGTTCTCTCTGTGCGGCTGGGCTGCAGGAGGTTTGCGGCCTCTCCTTGGTGCCGGAGGCGCCAGGGCGCCTCCCCCTGGCCAATCCGTTATTGGCCGATTACGGCCATCTGCGTGATGAACTTCACTCAGAGCTCCTGCAGGCGGCCTGCCGCAACCTCCAAGCCTCCCGCAGTGGCTTCTGGGCCTTTGAAAT
This sequence comes from Synechococcaceae cyanobacterium, assembly GCA_046342775.1. Lineage (GTDB taxonomy): Bacteria > Cyanobacteriota > Cyanobacteriia > PCC-6307 > Cyanobiaceae > Cyanobium. The sequence goes on along the minus strand of JBKDOR010000221.1, from coordinate 21,339 downwards.
CGGCCATGTGTTTTTCGCCGACGGCGGGCCTGAACCGCGCGAACGGCTGATGCTGGCGGGGCTGATCTGCGGCGAGCGCCGCTCGGAGCTTTGGAGCAGCAGCGGCAAGCCAAGCCCCCTTGACTATTGGACCGCCCGTGGCCTGTTGCAGGCGGCGCTGGATCCTCTGCGCATTCCTATCGAAGACCGGGAGCCCTCAGGGCGTGAGACCGATCCGCTTGCCGCTCAGCTGCACCCGGGCCGCCGTGCGGTTCTGGCCGTGGAGGGAAGGGCCGCTGGCTGGTTTGGCCAGTTGCATCCAGCCCGGGCGAATGCGCTCGAGCTGCCAGAACCCACTTATCTGTTTCAGCTTCCGTTTGAGCCGTTGCTCACTGCGGCCAGCCGCCGCAACCGCTGGCAGCCCAGCTTTGCACCCTTCCCCACGGTGCCCGCCTCCGAGCGCGATCTGGCCTTCGTGGTTCCCGCCAGCACCACAGCGGCGGCGTTGCTCAGCGCGATCCGCAAGGCGGGCAAACCTCTGTTGGAACAAGCCGAACTCGTTGATCGCTACAGCGGCGAACAGGTCCCTGCCGGGTATTGCAGCCAAGCCTTTCGGCTGCGCTATCGGGATAGCAGTCGCACCCTCACCGATGCCGAGGTGGAAACAGTCCACGACGGCGTGCGCCAAGCGCTGGAACGCCAGTTCAAGGCTCAACTGCGTTCTTGAGCTGGCCCTCAACGGCGCATCAGCGCCGTCAGACACTCGACGTGGCTGGTGTTGGGAAAGAAGTCGATCGGTTGAACCCAGTCGATCCGGTAGGGCCCCTCGGGGCCGCAGAGCAGCCCGAGGTCTCGGGCCAGGGTGGCTGGGTCGCAGCTCAGATAGGCCATGCGCTCGGGTGGGTGGCGCCGCAGCGCCTCGACTGCCGCCGGCTCCAACCCTTTGCGGGGCGGGTCCACCAGCAGGGCCGTCAGTGGGCCCATCAGCGGAGATGGGGTTCCGAGCAGATCGCCAAGGTGTTCTGCGACCCCTCCAACCTCGAACCTGGCCCGTGGCGCCAGGCCATTCTCGGCCGCGTTGCTGGTGGCCAGGGCGATGGCGCCAGGATGCAGTTCCACCCCCAGCACGCTCCAACCACGGGCCGCCATCGGCAGAGCGAAGGTGCCAATGCCGCAATAGGCATCCAACAGCCAACCCGATGGCGGACCCAGCGCTTCGCTCAGCAGCGGCACCAAGCACTCGGCCTGGCTTGTGTTCACCTGAAAGAACGTGTCAGCGGCGATGCGCAGCTTCAGATCCGCAAACTGCTCCAGCACCCAGCCCCGCCCAGCGACCACCAAGGTTTCGGCGCCGAACAGCACGTTGCCGCCCTTGGGTTGACGGTTGAGGCAGACCCCCACCACGGTCGGCCAGCGCTGCATCCAGGTCTGGGCGAGAGGTTCCAGCCCCGGCAGATCGGCCGAGGAGGCGATCAAGGTGATCAGCATGTCGCCGCTGCGTTGGCCGATGCGCAACGCCAGATGGCGCAGACCTTGTCCATGGCGGTCCACGGGCCAGCCTGTGGCCTCCAGATCCGCCTTGAGGGGCGCGATCAAGGCATCCAGCCGGGGGTCGAGAACCGGGCAATGATTCATGTTCACGATTTGATGGCTACTCCGGCGGTAGTAGCCAGCCCGCAGGCGGCCATCGTCAAGCCGCTCCAACGGGATCACGGCCCTGTTGCGATAGCCGAGGGGCTTTGCTGCCGCCAGCAGCGGGCGGAGCTCTGGAACCAGGCCCCCCAGACGCAGCAGGCACTGGCTCACGTGGGCCTGCTTCCAGGCCTGTTGCGCCTCGTCGCGGTAGGCCTGCAGGCTGCAGCCACCGCAGTGATCCGCAAGGATGCACGGCGGTTTGCGGCGTTGTGGCGAGGCGTTGATGATCGCTTCCAACCGCCCCAGCAGATGGCGACGCCGCCTGCCGATGATGCGAACCCGGGCGCGATCGCCGGGAAGCGCTGCGGGAACGAAGATCACCTGGCCGTCATGGCGAGCGACCCCCTGCCCTTCCTGGGTGAGATCGTCGATCAACAGCTCCAGGGGCTCGCTGCCACTGGTCCCCGCCTGCCCCATCCCACTTGTCCCCACTGCCTGAAACCCTATCCAGGAGCGGTGGCTGCGCCCCCGATCCTGATGGTGAAGGCGGGCCTGGCGCCTCTTCTTCAGGCCAACGTCGGCCCCGGCCTGGCCTGCTCAAGCGGGGGCGGGGACAGGGACAGTGCAAAGGGGCGTTACACCTTGAGGACACAGCACAACTCGGTGCAAGCCCCTGGATAGGATGCCGGCGTCTCTGGTCGCTGCAATGAGCGTCGTCCGCGATCTGATCCTCCAGGCCGACGATGAGCTGCGCTATCCCAGCAGTGGGGAGTTGCGCTCGATCGTCGCTTTCTTGAGTGGAGGCGCTGAGCGTCTGGCCGTGGTGCGGGTGCTCACCGATAACGAGAAGAAGATCGTCTCCGAAGCGGCGCGCCAGCTGTTTACGCTCAAGCCGGAATACGTCGCCCCGGGCGGCAATGCCTTTGGGCAGAAGCAGCGCGCCCAATGCCTGCGCGATTTCAGCTGGTATCTGCGGCTGGTGACCTACGGCGTCCTGGCTGGCAGCACGGAAATGATCCAGCAGATCGGCCTTGTGGGTGCTCGGGAGATGTACAACAGCCTCGGTGTGCCGATGCCAGGCATGGTGGAGTCCATGCGCACCCTCAAGGAGGCATCCATCGCACTCCTCAGTAGTGAGCAGGCTCGCTTGGCCGGTCCATACTTTGATTTTCTGATCCAGGGGATGCAGACCACAACCTGAATCTCGCGAGGTACAGATCTGTCTCAGTGAAGATTAAGTTGAACATTTTGCAAACCTCATTCGGTAGACGCATGCAGGATGTTCCGTTAATTTTAAAAATATAAACCCTAGTAAAAGATGCTCGATTTTCCGTAGTCTGTAGTGTCAAATTATCCCCTCGCGCTGGCGGATGAGCCATCCAGCCGATTGGCTAGGTCACTGGTCTTGCTCGTCAGGCTCCATGAACTTGCGTTGTCAGTTCCGGACGAGGAGCGCCCGGGGCAACAGGCAACGCCCTCGTGACTGAGGCGTAGAGCTTGTCTCACCTGCGCCTTCTCCTGAGACGCAGAATGAGTCTCAACTGAGGATTTCAATACAACTGGTTTTGTGGCTGCTTGGTGGCTGCCTCCAGCTGATCCGCGGCGGCAGGTGGCTGAGAGAAGCGTGCCGCTGGTGCTGAAGGAAGCGAAAACACGTGCCCAACACTGAAATCGCGCCAGATCCGTCGTCCTGAGTCGCAAGGAGTCGAGCCAACATGGGAACGACGGGCAGCGGTGAGCCATGGGGATCAGCCGCCATCCTTCGCGGTTGCCCCCATGCTGGCTGTTCTGGAGAAAGCCTCAATTCCGTCCACCGAGTCAAGAGTCAAGGGCTCTGGCGCAGGGTCCTTGAAAAGCCAGGCGCATTGGTCCTAAATGCGACACGATAATAGTCCTGTATCGAGCGCTAGATGCGACTAACTAGACAGAGGGGGGATTTGTCGATCCGGCGTCGTGGAATTTGGGGGCTATGGGAGCGCGTTCAGCACCCTGAACGTCTGTTGGGCCTGCAAGCCAAGCATTTCCCCTGATTCTGCAGGCGATATCGCCAGCCTCGACACCGAGCCTCCTCCGCACGTTCCACTGCCGGCGCGCGAGGAGTTCACCCTGATTCGATCCCTTCAACCGTCCATGGGCCGGCCATCAGACCTTGTTCTCACCACGATCAGCTTCTGGAGAGAGAGACGAGCCCGCGCAGTGCCCAGCCAAGCACGCTCACTTGTCTCAAAAGGGTCTCTTATGTGGTCTCATGTGGCGACATCAGTGGGGCCATGAGACCACCACCAAGGAATCGGATTCAAAGCCCATGGAAGGGATGAGTGTGCTGCGTATCTGTGTAAACCACAGATACGCAGCAGCGATTGACCATCAACAGTCCAGACGGGAGCTGGGTTTAGCTGTGGTGTTCGCGGGCTATGGACACGGCGGTCGCGCTCATCATCCGCATTGGACAGATTCTGGCTCCTGCTGGGTGGGGTGGAGGCAGGCCTGAATGTCGCGGGAAGGTCTCGCCTTGCTTGAAGGGAGAACGCAAACGGCATCGGCTCCTGGATGATGTTCAGAATTTCATGAGACCCAGATCCCTCAACGTTCTCGCCCCCATCCTTCTCCCCCCATCCAAGCGAGGCTCAGCCACCAGACCTGGTTACCTGGGGATCGGTTCACCCATTGCAGCTAGAAGTGCAGGAAAAAACAAGTCTATTTGTCGCAGGTGAGTCTCTTTACGAGTTTAATAATGAGACTGTAATGGTCTGGCTGAGACAAGTTGTTTGTCTGTGCTGGGGCGGTCTCTGCTGGCTGGGGGAGATGCCAGGCGAACGCCGCACGGGAATGGGGACTCGCCTTGGTGAAGTGTGGTGGAAATGCCGTGGGGAAATCGGTCGTACTCAAGGGCTGATGACTGGCGGCGCTGCGGATGGGCCGGCGAAAAGCAGGCAAAGAGCATGGAGATGATCTCAGAGCTCTTAACTGTGTCCTAGAATGAGTCTAGAGCTGTGTCTACAGCGAGACAAACGAGAGTCTCCAGGGCTGTGCTGCCAGGCTGGGGTTCGGCGGCATTGGTGGGGGCCACTTGTTTCGGCGCCGACGAGAATCTGCCGCGGCGGGAGCTGGAGGCGTCGCGCTTGCCATCGGCATTGAACGGGTTGCTGCACACAGATCAAGGCTGTTCAACCTTGGGTGTGACGGTGGCGATAGAGCTCCTTCAGCAGTTGGTAAGCCTCATTGATGCGCCGCATGGCTTCCACGGATCCGCCGGAATCGGGATGGTGCTGCAGCGCCATCTCCCGATAGGCCTCGCGGATCTGGCCGAGGGTGATGGCCTGATCTGGGGTGGGGTGGACCTGCAGAGTCCTCAGAGCGCCTTGCACTGTCATGGTTTGTTCCAGCATCGCAAAGGAGGTGCCGCCACGCCTGCGCCGGAAACGCTGGGTGAATGAGCGAATCAGGGTGGGGATCCGCACAGGCAGTGTGGCGGCACTGAACGGATCTTCGAGAATTCCTGCCATCACAATCACACGCTCAAAACTCGGCGCAGCGTCTTCCCAATCCCGTACCAGTTCCGTCATGGCACGACAGGCGCTCGACCAGGTGAAGCTTCGCCCTTCACATTGATCGCACTGGGGCCAGACATCACGAGCCAGCCACAGCATGGCCGCTTCCAGCACGGCATCGGTCGGCGCTTGGCCATAGAGATCCAACCAGTGCTCTAAGGCTTGCGACTGTGCTTGGTTCACCACATCCATGGAAATGGCTGGGGTCGTCGACATACCGGACTCAACCGAGGAGTGGGGTTGGAAACTGCGGCGCAATTGTTGGGTGTTCCTCTGCACGAATCCAGGCAGGTCAATGCCGCCGCGGCGACGGGTCGGCAGGTCGGTACTGGTTTGGCTTGATGAGGTGGCTGGAGCCTCCCGGCTTGTCAAGGAACCTCGACCCACCAGGACCAGAGCTAACTGCTCATCCAGCGCATGCTCCTCGACGGCAGGGTTGTCGACCAGAACTGCAGTTTCAGCCTCGTGATCCTGCTCAGAGGTTCCGAAGACTTCCTCCAGCAGACGCTCCAGCACCTCGCCGCGGTTGCGAATGCCCCATTCCTTCTTGAGGCTGTCCACCTGGTCCAGCAGACTGGCCTTGAGGTTGAGTTGGATGCGCCGTCGTTCCTCGGACGTTTCAGCCATGGCTCCCGTGCGACCGGTCCGTTGCGGCGGCGTCCAGAAGCAATCGGGCTCTCGTGATGTTCATGGCTGTTGAAACATCCGTTGTCGCCGCTCCTGGGACTCCACAAGACGCCGGTAATGCTCTTCAACGCCCTGATCCTGTCCAGCCAATGGGCCAATCGTGTCGCTGGGCAACGGCAGATTTTGATTGATCGCTGGCAGCTCAGGTGGTGATCCCTCCCAGGTCGAGAGAGGTGGCTGCCGACGCGGCATGGTTGGAGCCGTTGGCGTGATTGAGGCTGGCGGCCGCATCACTGGAGGGGGCGGAGTGATCTCCGCCAGCGGCAGCCCCGCTGGAGGAGGTGGGGCGCTTCGGGGTGGCTGATTGGCGCTCGCGGCGGCTCTTGCGATCTCAAGCTGCCGCTCTCTCTCCTGAGCCCTGGCGAGTTGGCTAGCACTCACGACACTCAGCAAATGCCCAGGTGTGGCATCAGCGGGATAGACAAGACTGACTCGCACGGGGTTGTTGACGCCAGGCCTCAACATCAGCGATGTAAGCGATACGCTTTGTCCAGAGCGCAGACCGACATGAACTTCCTGTTGTCCGTCCAGGGTCTGGATCTGGATGGAGCCCCGGAACGCGGTGAAATCTTTACCTCCATTGGGGGACGGGTGGCTCAACGCCAGTTCGTAAGGACCGTTGCCATTCAGGTTCAGATCGACATCGAATCGAACCCCGTAGGTTCCGACATTATCCAGGGACGAATCCACCATTCGCGAAGCTAGCGCATTAACCTGAATATCTCGAGTTCCAAAGTTGTTGCGATTGGTGCTTGTCAGCGGTACATGCAATGGCCCTTGAGTGTCAAGGTCATGGTTGATCGACGCCTGGTAGGAATCACCCAGCGCAACTCCACCGACCCTGGAGAAAATGCGCCGTGAGTTTATATCCGCGATGCGATTGAGATAGACCCGGCCGGGCGCCAGTCGACCTGCATCCAGCACGTTGATCACATCGGCATCTGACTGAGGCTCGCGCACGGCGACCACGGCAACGTGGAACGGGCCATCGCTGCTGCCCTTGAGCAGAGCGTTGGCGATGCCGAGGGCGGGCAGGGGCGTGTTGAAAAGAACGATGCGGCTGCTCGGCGGGATGGTGATCTCATCCACCAAGCGCGAATCGAGCTTGCCACGCAACATCTGCACCGCGGTCGCATCGCCGGGCCCGGTGTTCCAGGGACGAACGCCAAGTGGCTTCACCCCCATCAAGTTATTGGCCAGATAGGGGGCTTCGAAGCTGTTTCGCACCGCCCCGGAGCTAAATCTGATGTGAACCGACTGCATGGATGGGTTGATAAGAATGGCAGCCAGGTTCAGCTCGGAACGACGCGCATTTGCTGAAATCGTGTTGCGATATGGGGGAAAGTATTTATGGTGAACATGAAGCCCGAACGCACCTTGGAACGTGTACTCAGCGTTGTTAAGGCTTTGACCTGCCTCCTCCGAGTAGGCGAAACCCGGCGCTGTGTTGATCAGAATGCCTGGCCCCTCCACTTCCTCCGGCTGGTTGGAATGGAGAACCGGCACATTGTTGAACGTGCCGTTGAGCGGTCGTGCCGACTGACCCGCCATCAAGGCCACGAACGCCGCGGCTGGAAGGGCTGGGTGGATGGCGATGACCATCATCGCCACCATTGCGGCACGGAGAGTTCCAGCGGGACGCACTTCGTTCAATCCAGGTCAGCTGCGGACGTCGGGTGTTGTGTTGCCAGTACGGTCGTCTACCCAGTTAAAACCACCCTTGTAGCGAAATCACTGCGGGGACGGCCAACCGGTTGGGTTGGGCCGCATCAGGGTCAGCAGGAGCCTGGCACGGTCGCTAGAAACTGGGTGTATCACCCCAGTTTCCCATGCTTCCCCCCTTCAGTTGCTGCAGTGCAGCCGATGCCGCCGACGGACTGCGTCGCCACCAGGAGCGCAAGCTGCGCATGCTGACCTTCTGGAGGGACGGCGTGGAGCGTCAGCTGGCGGCCCTCAATGCGGCCATCAGCACGCTGGAACGGCAGATGCAGCGTGGCAAGCCCCTGGATGTTGAAGGCGTGGCTGAGTGAGCACGCCAGCCTGGATCTGCTGACGCAGCCGCTCCAGACCGCGGTGGAGCAGGCGCTGCACGGTCGTTGGACTCATCTCCAGCTGACGTCCCAGTTGGCGGTAACTGGCTCCTTCCAGCACCACCTGGCGGACCACGTGGCGCTGGCGGGGCTCCAACAGCGTCAGCATGGCCTCCAGGGTCGATTGGGATTCCACGTCGCAAGGTTCTGATGACGGAGAGGGCATCTCATCCAGCCATCCGCCCTCGCAGCTGATCGTGCGACGCAGCCCCCGCCAGGCGAGCAAGTCCCTCCAGGTTGTTTCGTCGACCCCGAGGGCCTCTCGCAACGGTTCCTTCGTGTTCTGGCAGCCTCCGCATGCGGTAGGCGTCCCGGCCGTGGCATCCCGCCTCTTTTCCATTTGGCTGAGCCGATCCCGAAGTTCGGCCTGGCGTCGCGGCAGCCGCACCATCGGTGCAAGGTCCCGCAGATGGTGAAGGATCGCACCCCGAACATGGGGTCTGGCGAACACCTCAAAGGGGATGCCCCTGCCGCTGTTGTACAGCTCGGCTGCCCGGATCAACCCCAGCAGGCCGGCCTGGGTGAGGTCCTCCTGCGGCTCCTGGCTGTGGTGGGCGTAATGGCTGGCAATGGGCTCCACCAGGTGGCGGTGCTCGACGACACGACGGTTGCGCTCGCGAATCGCGGCGACGCGGCGTTGCGCCAGGCTTGAAGGTCTTGGTGCCATGGGGGTGATGGATGGATGGATGTAGGGATGCCGCCTCTTGTCGCTTGAGACAGGTGGCGGACAGCTCCATTACCAGGGGGCACCATCGGCCGCAGGTCCCGCAACCGTAAAAACACCTGACTCGTTCAGGCTGGCTCGGCCACCGACTGCAGCAGCGTCCACGGACCGTGCTGGCGCAACCAGTTCAGATCCGAGCTCGCCGTGCAAAGGAGATAGCCGGCAAACCCCAGACCATTCACACTGAAGCCGGCACCGTGCTCACATCGGCGACGTACCATCAAAAACCAGTCATCATCAAATAACAGGTTGTAGGGATAAAGGGGGCGCAGATCGCGATTCGGATCGCCAAGTCCCAGAGACTGAGCCAGTTCGCGGTACAGCCCCGGCAGGTCAGCCGCGTCCCCCTCGCGATCGCGGCTGCAGAGTCTGTAGCTCCATGACCAGCTGGGGACCTGCCCGAGCAGCTGGGCTTGCAGCAGGGGCGCCAGGGGACAACTGGACTGACCCCGCCGGCGTGGTAGCAGCTGAAGGTGGCGGTGCGGTTGGCTCGCGCCCGCTGTGGCATGACTGTTGAAAAACCACAGACCTCCAGTATCCGCTGAGACCGTCATCACCGCCTGCCAATCCACAGGACTGATCCAGCCATCTTGGGGTTGCCACTGGTCGGTAATCACCAGCATGTGCTCACCCTGTACGGGATATTTATTGAGCAACAGCACATGGCCACTGGCCAGGTGGTCCACTTGCAGGGGGCGATCCCAAGGCAGGAAAGGATTGGGCCTCGGTCCCGCCTCGCGCAGATACCGAGGAACGGCAGACACCAGTTGACGCAACTGAAAGGGCTGAAGGCCTGGAAGCTCGAGCTCACGGGTCTGCAGGGGGACCAACGCGCCCTGTTCGAGCGCACTGGCGGCCACAGCGCGGGCCTGGTGCCAGAAGCGTTCAGCTCGCACCGGCCTGGAGCCTGGCCAGGGTCGCTCCCCGGTAGTAGCGGCCAAGGATTTCACTGAAGCGGAGGCCCTGCTGCGCCAGATCCTGGGCACCGGTCTGGCTCATGCTGGCGCCCAGGTGAGCGTGGGCCTCATCCACGATGCCCTGGGTGGCGGCATACAGGCTTTCGACGATGCCGCCTTGGTAGCTCAGGATCACGCCCGCAGTGCTGGCGGTGGCCTGGCGGCTGCGATCGCTCACGCTCCCCAGGCCGCTGTAGGCCTGCCAGCGCGTGGTGTCTCCCAGGTGCCAATGGGTGTCAGCGGGTCGGGCCATGTGAGCCAAGGCATAGGAGCGTGCCGCCACCGCCTGGGCCCGCAGAGCCTCCATGTTCCAGTGGCTGGGCATTTCGGCACCCACCACAGAGCTGATGTAGCTCTCGAGGGGTAAGTGGTTGATCAGCTGCAGGCCATTGGAGCCCCGCAGAACCCGCAAGCGTCCCTCGTAGGCCTGGCCATCCACCGTGACGGTGTCCGAGGGTCCCGTCTCAAGCCACACCTCCGCCAGGTTGTCCAACGCCGAGGCGACATTGGCGCTCTCCCCGGCATGGCCTCGCTGCAGCACCTGGCCCTGGCGATCGCGGACCTGCCAAGGGCCGGAAGCCGAAAGGGTTGGTTGGGGCGATGCCTTGAGCAGCGCCACCCGGATTTCGAGATTCAGGGACCGGCCCCCTGCGGGGTCGGGTAGGGCACCATCCTGAGCCCGTTGAGCCATCACCGAGGGCGTGGAGTCGGAGGCAGCGGCCGCGACGGACTGCAACGACTCGCTTGGCTGTTGCGTCGCCGCCGGATTGGCCTTGGGCTGAGCGATCAACGCATCCAGCAGGTCTGCGTTGCCGCTGGAAGGGGCTGGACGCAGGAGAGCCTGGCCGGCGATGCCGATGCCGATGGCTGCTGTGGCCAGGGGAACACTGACGCTCAGCGGGTGGCGCAGCAGGTTGGTGATCAGCGATCCGGATCGACCGATGGCCATCCTGAGCCCCCTGGACAGGCGGGGGGCTGCACCTGGAGATGGCCATCCCATAACAGCACTCCCTGACCGCTCAGCCGGATCATGCCCGATGCTCCCCCTTGGCTGACAACCCCTCCAGGACGGTCGGAGCATTGCCAACCCACGACTTGGGCTCGTCCGAGGCGTTCCTGCCACCAGCGTGCCACCAAGGCGTGCGCCGAACCCGTCACAGGATCCTCGCAAATTCCCAGTCGGGGGGCAAAGAACCGCAGCCGGTAGTCCGCCTGAGCCTCCAGATCATTCAGCAGCGGCCCCTCCTCGGCTGACCTGAGGGCGGCTCGCGGCTCGGAAGTCTTGGCGATCGCTTGCATCAACACCAGGCCTGAACCGAGATCGTCATCGAGCCCATCGGCGAGAGAGGCCATCGCCGCCAAGGGCGCCTCCTCGGGCAGCAAGGCCACCGCGTAGCCCAGCGCCGAACGCCAGAACCCCTGGGGAGCGCATCCCAAAAACTCAGTCAGCAAGCGCTCCAACAACGCTGGCGGCTCTGCCCCGATCAGTTGACCCCCTGGGATCTCGATCCAGCCCAGGCCCCCCCTGGCGGGGCGTGGCCTGGTCAGGCATTGGGCACGCAGCGGCCCGCTGCGGCTGTGGAACCGAACGTCTTCGCCTTCCGCAATCAGCTGCCAGTGTCCCAGGGCCAAAACGGCCGCCAGGGTGGCGTGTCCGCAGAGCGGCACCTCGCAACTCGGCGTGAACCAGCGCAGCTGCCACTCCCCTTGCCGTGGCAGCAAGAACGCGGTTTCCGACTGGCGCAGGCTGCCGGCCAACGCCTGCATCCATTCCGCAGCCACGGGCGTGTTCAGCAGCACGACCGCAGCGCCATTGCCTTGGTGCGGCTGGCCGCTGAAGGCCTCGATCAACACAGCCGGCAGCCCAGCCGGATCACACCTGGCCGGATCGGTCACGGTTCGGCTTCGGCGCGCGGATCCCGCTCCATCAAACAGCGCACGGCCGTTCGGGCGTCACTGACGCCCTCAAGCAGCTGCACCACCTGGGTGCAGATCGGCACGGTCCAGCCGTGGCGCAGGGCCAGCTGGAGGGTGGCCCGAGCGGTGCGCGTGCCCTCCACGGTGGCGCCGATGCGGCGGAGGGCAGCGGCTTCGTCCAGGCCTTCGGCCAACAGCAGCCCGCATCGGTAGTTGCGGCTGAGAGGGCTTGTGGCGGTGGCCAGCAGGTCCCCCAGCCCAGCCAGCCCGTAAAGCGTGGAGGGCTGGCCTCCCAAGGCCCGCAGCACCACCCCGATCTCGGCGAGTCCGCGACAGAGCAGGGAAGCCCGCGCATTGGCTCCCAGTCCAAGACCGTCACTCACGCCGGCCGCCAGCGCCATCACGTTCTTGAGCGCCGCCGCCGCTTCGGTGCCGATGGGGTCGTCGTTGCGGTACAAGCGCAGGTTGGGGGTGCGCAACGCCCCCTGCAGTCGCTTGGCCAGATCGCCATCACCCGAGGCGATCACACTCGCCGCTGGCAGGCCACGCCGGAGTTCGTCGGCGAGATTCGGGCCGCTCAGCACCGCGATCGGCGTCTCGCTCAAGTGGGATCGCCACAGGCCACTGGCGGTGCACAGGGCCTCCAGGTCGATCCCCTTGCTGCAGCTCAGCAGCGGCAACCCTGGCGGCCAGTGGGGGGCCAGTCGCGAGGCCACGGGTCGCAGCCCCTCCATGGCCAGGGCTGACACCACCAGATCGCAGTCGGTCAGCAGCTCGCTGGGATCCCCGCCCTGCCGCCGTGACCAGCCGCGCAGCCCATGCCCGCCTTCGCTCCAGAGCTGCTCCAGGGTGCTGCCCCAGGCGCCTCGTCCCAGCAAGCTGATGCGCAGCCCCATCGCCCCACCTCGGCCCCGCCATCATGCGCCATGCCCGCGATGAGGACGAAATGGCCAGCGCTGGCCCTTGGCAGGATTGGCAGGGGGATGCCTTGATCGTCGGTCTCGGGGGCATCGGCTCGGCCCTGAAGGCTGAGCTGGCCAGCCGCGCCCCGGGGCTGCGGCTGATCACTGCGGGGCGCCAGCAGGCGGATCTGCATGTGGATCTGGAGCAGGAGGGCAGCATGGAGGCCTTCGGAAGCCAAGCCCGGCAGCAGCTGCGGTCGCTGCGGGTGGTGTTGGTGTGCACCGGCTGGCTGCATGGGGATGGTCTGATGCCGGAGAAACGTCTCAGCCAGGTCTCCCGCCAGGGGCTGGAACGCAGCCTGGCGATCAATGGCTTCGGCCCCTTGCTGCTGGCCCGGGAACTGGAAGCCCTGCTGCCTCGCCAGGAGCCCAGCCACTTCGCCAGCCTGTCGGCCCGGGTGGGCAGCATTGGCGACAACCAGCTCGGAGGCTGGTACGCCTACCGGGCGGCCAAGGCCGCCCAGAACCAGCTGCTGAAAACCCTGGCGATCGAATGGTCTAGGCGGCTGCCACTCGCCTGTGTGACCCTGCTGCACCCCGGCACCACCGCCACGGCCCTCTCCGGCCCGTTCCAGGCGGGTGTGCCGCCGGAGCGACTGTTCTCGACGCAGCGGGCCGCCCGCCAGTTGCTGGACGTGCTGGAGAGCCAAGGCCCTCGCCAGAGTGGCCAGTTTCTCGCTTGGGATGGCCAGACCATTCCCTGGTGAGTTCAGGCGGCGTGGGCCTGCAGGAGTTCCAGGGGGATCACTTCCAGGGTGGTGGCCTCGCAGGCCTCGAGGCGCACCGGCGGCGCCATGCCGTCCTGGTAGGCCTCCAGCCAGCGCGCGGCGCACACGCACCAGTGGTCGCCTGGTTTCAGTCCTGGAAAGCCGTAGTCCGGCGCTGGCGTCATCAGGTCGTTGCCCTGGGCGCGGCTGTAGGTGAGAAACGCCTCGTTGACCACACAGCAGACCGTGTGCCTGCCGTGGTCGCGGGGATCGGTGCGACAGGAGCCATCGCGGAACCAGCCGGTCATCGGTTCGCAACCGCAGGTCAACAGGGGCTCGCCGAGCACGTTGCGGGTTGTGGCGGAATCTGGGGAGGTGGTGGCGGGCACAATCGAACGGCGGAGGCGATGAGTCTGGCCGGAGTCCTGCACAAAGTGCTGCTGGGAGGTTGACGAAATCCGGGGGGGAGGCGTTAAAGGTCAAGGAAGACCACCAGACCCTCCCTTCAGGCCACCCCTACATGAGCTGGGATTTCACCGAAGATGCAGCCTTTCTGGCCCTTTGCGACGCCTACAAGGAGAGCGGTGAACCCTCCGCCATGGAGTTTCTGGCTCACGGCGAGGGTGCGTTCCACTTCCAGGAGCTCACCCAGAACGCCGCAGGGGAGGGCATCGATCTGAGCGACTCCCAAGAGCTTGAGGAGTTTCAACAGGAGGTGATCGATGCCATGGAGCAGATCTGCAGCTGAGCCCAACCCGCCGTTGGTCCCAACGCTGCAGTTTCAGCCGTAGTAAAAGGCAATCTCCTTGGGCTTGAGACCCTCCCAGCCTGCGGCCCAGCGGCGGCCATCCAGGCTGTCCTGGTCAAGCGGATTGGCGCCGCTGCGCACGATGCGGGTGCGCATCGACTGGAGCACGCCACTGCGGGGGCGGCTGTTCTCGAGATCCATCACCTCCTGATAGAGCTCCAACATGGCGCTGGGAATCGGCGATCCGTCCAGATCGACACCGGCGCTGATCGCGCTGTCGATGGCACCGGGGCCAGAGAGGTCCATGGTTGACATGCAAGGCAGGGATCAGCCTGCCACGAGGGTGCCTCGGCGTCTTGCGATCATGCGCTGAAGTAACGGGCCCTACTGTGGAGAGCCACCAGCGCGGTGGTGCTCTGCTCCGGCTCCAGCTGATCGCTCTCATCCATCCTCAGGCCAATGCGCTCAGCATGGAGCCAGTCCAGCAGCTGGCGTGAATCGGCCACTTCCGGGCACGCTGGATAGCCAAAGGAGTAACGACTTCCACGATACCGTTGAGCGAGGATATCCCGCAAGTTGTCGGGTTCCTGATCGGCAAATCCGAGCTCCTTGCGGATGCGGGCATGGGTCCATTCGGCCAGTGCTTCCGCCATCTGCACCGCGAAGCCATGGAAATAGAGGTAGTCGCTGTAGCGATCACCGCGGAACAGTTCCTGGGCGTGCTCGCTGGCCCGTTCACCCATCGTGACCGCCTGCAAAGGAATCACATCCGTAGGCCCAGCCTCAGCAAATTGGCTCGGTTCAAGATCGCGATAGAAATCGGCGATGCAATAGCGGTTGCCCCCCCGCTGGCGGGGCAGATCAAAACGTCCAAGAAGGCTTGCGGCCTCGCTGGGGGCGGCTGAGTCGGCCAATCCCTCGGGATCAAACACCACCACGCTATTGCCATCGCGGCCGCAGGGGAAATAGCCATAGGCCACCCGAGGTGTGAGCAGACCCTCTTCAGCCGCACGTTGCAGAAGTTCCGTGAGCACTGGCTCCGCCTTGTCCTGGAGCATGGCCTGGTACTCCTCCCTGGTTTGGTTGGCGCCTTTCTGAAGTTGCCACTGCCCGGCGAACAAGGCATTGCGATCGAGGTAGGCGGCCACCTCAGCAAGAGGAATCTGATGTTCATCAAGAATCCTGCTGCCCCAGAAAGGCGGATGCAGGGCTGGTTCGGCCGCCACCACCGCTGAGCGCTCAAAGCTGGGAACAACAGGCTCAGGGCTGCTGGTCGAGGCGGGTTGAGCCGCGGGATCACCTCCATTGGCGCCGTTCGCCGCGGAATTGATCTCCTCCGGGGTCTCAGCCCTCTCCTTGAGTCCCAGAGCGATCCCCAACCCATCGGGAGGCCCGTCGAGAAAGCCCTGCTCATCATTCCAACGGTCACGTTTCTTGGCATCCATCAGGGCATCCATGAAGCGCAGGTCAGCAAAGGCGTCCCGCCCGTACACCACCTGGCCGTTGTAGGCCTCGCGGCAGTCTCCGTGAACAAAGCGTGGGGTGAGAGCTGCGCCGCCCAGAATCACCGGAACACTGATGCCTTCCTGATTAAACACGGATAAATTATCTTTCATGAAGGCTGTCGATTTCACCAGAAGCCCACTCATGGCAATGCAATCAGCCTGATGCTGTTTCTGCGCGGTAATGATCGCCTCCACGTCCTGCTTGATGCCCAGATTGATAACGTCGTAGCCGTTGTTCGACAGGATGATATCGACAAGATTCTTGCCAATGTCGTGAACATCACCTTTGACAGTGGCGATCAAGAACTTGCCCTTGCTACTTGAGGCCGTTTCAAGCTTGTCCATGTGCGGTTCCAGTTGGGCCACGGCAGCCTTCATCGTTTCGGCGCTTTGCAACACGAAGGGGAGCTGCATCTGGCCTGAACCAAACAAATCGCCAACCACTTTCATGCCATCGAGCAGGAAGGTGTTGATGATCTGCAGGGGTTCATAGCTCTGCAGGGCTTCTTCGAGAGCGGCTTCGAGGCCAATGCGCTCGCCATCGATGATGTGTTGGCGCAGTCGATCTTCGACCGGCAGGTCGGCCAAGGAGGGACCGTTGCTGCGAGCCTCCCGCGCCGACACCCCCTCAAACATGGTGGTCAGGGCCGTCAGAGGGTCATAGACGCAGACCGAACGGCTGCCATCCATCTCAAAACGACGGCGGTCGCCGATCAAATCGCGGCAGACCTGTTGCTGCTCTTCGCTGATCTTGGCCAGTGGCAAGATTTTTGCGGGACTGACGATGGCGGCATCCATGCCCGCTCCGCAGCAATCGTGCAAGAACACCGAATTGAGAACGATTCGGGCAGCTGGCGAGAGGCCAAAACTAATGTTGCTGACGCCGAGAATCACATGCACCTCGGGCAACCGCTCGCGAATCATGCGGATGGCATCAATCGTGGCCAAGCCATTCGCCCGATCTTCCTCGATGCCTGTGGAGATTGGCAGCGCGAGAGGGTCATAGAAGATTTCGCGCGGCGGGATTCCGTAGCGCAGCGCATCGTGATAGGCCCGCTCCGCGATCGCGAACTTGCGTTCAGCCGTGCGCGCCATGCCTTCTTCGTCGATCGTACCAACCACGACCCCGGCTCCGTAGTCCTTGGCGAGGCTGAGCACCTTGAGAAAACGCTCGTCGCCGTCCTCGTAATTGGTGGAGTTGAGTAAGCATTTACCACCAGCAACTTTGAGCCCTGCCTCCATTTTCTGCCATTCAGTAGAATCCAGCATCAAAGGTAGATTGACGTTAGTAACGAGTCGACTGACGAGTGCTTGCATGTCAACAACTCCGTCCCGGCCGACATAATCGACGTTGACATCAAGGACATGGGCATTTTCTTTGACTTGACCGCGGGCGACAGCTACCAGTCCATCCCAATCTTCAGCATTGAGGAGTTCACGCACTTTCTTGGAACCGCTGGCGTTGAGCCGCTCACCAACGATGAGGAATGAATTATCCTGGTGGTAGTTGGTAACTCCATAGATGGAGGCTGCTGCGGGTTCGTAGCCGAGGGCGGGGCGCACGGCTTCGGGCTGAGGCTCCGCATTGGTGGATGCCGTCGCAAGGGCATCGGGATGGCGAACCGCTCGTGCGGCCGGTCGCATCTCCCTGGCCAGCTCCACCAGAGAGGCGATGTGCCCTGGTGTGGTCCCACAACAGCCGCCGATGACCTGCACGCCCAGATCTTCGACGAAGTGCAGCAATTGCATCTTCATCTCCGTGGGTGTCAGCCGGTAATGGGCTACGCCTCCAATGTTCTCTGGCAAACCAGCATTGGGGATGCAACTCACCACGAAGGGACTGTGCTCACTGAGGTAGCGCATATGCCCCTTCATCTGCTCGGGTCCAGTAGCACAGTTCAGGCCCAAGATATCGATCGGAAAGGGTTCCAGAATGGCAACGACCGCCGCAATATCTGAGCCGACTAGCATCGTTCCGGTCGTTTCCATGGTGACCGAGACCATTAACGGCCGGCGAGTGCCTGCTTCAGCAAATGCGGCCTCGATTCCCTGCAGCGCCGCTTTGATTTGCAGAACATCCTGACAGGTCTCGACGATGAAGAGATCGACATCGCCCGCCAGCAGCCCGGCCGCTTGCTCCTGGAATGCTGTGCGAAGACTGTTGAAACCGATGTGACCCAGGCTGGGCAGCTTGGTGGTGGGGCCCATTGAGCCGGCCACAAATCGGGGATGCTCCGGCGTGCTGAACTGATCAGCCACCTGGCGCGCCAGTTCGGCGGCACGTTGGTTCAGGGCAAAGGCCTGATCTTCGAGTCCGTATTCCGCCAGCACGACCGACGCAGCCCCGAATGTATCGGTTTCAATCACATCGCAGCCAACTTCCAAAAACTGGCGATGGACCGCTTGCACAGCATCGGGCCGTGTCATGACCAAGTTTTCGTTGCAGCCCTCCAAAGCCGCACCGCCGAAGTCCTCGGCGGTGAGATTCATCTGCTGAAGGGAGGTGCCAGTCGCACCGTCAAAGACCAGCACCGGGCGTTCCGGAGAGTAGAGCCGCTCAAGAAATCCAGGACGAGACATGTTGATCGATCGACGGGGAAAGCCCTTTTCAGGGCTCAAGGCGTACGCGGGTGACCCAGTGTTCATAGTCTGGATCCTGCCCTTCTGTGATCGCGGTGAGCCGATCCCGCAACCGTTCCATCAGCGGCCGGTGCGGCGGCGTATCCGTTGTTTCGATGCGCCGCACGGGTGTGACCCGGGCCGCCGTGCCGGTCAAGAAGACCTCATCGGCGATAAAAAGTTCGCTCTTGTCGACGGGTCTTTCCAGGGTGGGTATACCCATGGCCGTCGCCAACTCAAGAATACTCGCTCTGGTGATGCCTTCCAAAATATCCTGATCCACACTTGGAGTAATCAGCACTCCATCGCGAACCAGAAATAAATTCATGCCGCTCGCTTCACTGACCTTGCCACGACTGTTTAGTAGCAGAGCTTCATCAAAGCCGCTGCGTACTGCTTCTGTTTTCGCCAGGGAACTGGTGATGTAAGCGCCACTGATCTTGCCACGCAATGGCAGTGAGCGATCCTCTTGACGCGTCCAGCTGCTGACTCGGCAACTCACCCCTTCGGGCGAAAGGTAATCGCCAAGCTCAATGCCATAGATCAGGAAATCGGTATGGATATCATGGAGTCTTGGGGCGATGCCAAGATCACTTGTATACACATAAGGCCGCAGATAGATGGGTGTGGTGGGACGGTTGGCCTGCAGAAAGGCATGGATCGCTGAGTGGATCGTGTCCTCGCTGAGCTCGGTGAGCAACAACCTGGCGCTCTGGCTCAGACGGCGGGCATGGCGATCAGCCCTGAACAGCAACATTTCGGCTGGATTGTGGGGATTGGGCAGGGCACGCATGCCGCCAAATGCCCCGGTTCCGTAATGGAGTGCATGGGTGGCCACTGACAGCTTGGCCTCCTCAAAAGGCACACATCGGCCGCCAAACCAGGCATAGGGAAGAAATTTGTGCATGACCGGCGGGAACGTGCTCCGATCTTCTCACCGCACCAGCAGGATGGAGGGATGCACCGATTGGCAGCTGTTCCTGGCGACCCCGGGGCCGAAGGCAGCATCAGCTTCGTTGAGCAGCCGCCTGCTCCCCTGGTGTTGCTCAGCAGCGCCGACACGGACCTTGTGGGCCTCGCTTCCCTGCTGCGTGATCACCCCCATCGCCTTGGGGCGGAGCTGAGGGCCCTCAACCTTGCGGCCCTCTCCCATCCGGCCGTCCTTGATCACTATGTGCGTACCAGCCTGGGGCAGACCCGTGTGTTGGTGGTGCGGTTGCTGGGGGGGCGCGGCCACTGGAACTACGGCCTCGAACGCCTGCGCGACTGGGCATGCCAGCTGCCGCAGCGCAGGTTGCTGGTCTTGGCCGGCACCGCGGAGGACGAGCCAACGCTCAGCAGCCTCGGAACGGAGGCCCCGGAGCTCTGCCAGGCCCTGGGGGCCTGCCTGCGAGAAGGCGGTCGCGCCAATCTTCTGCAGGTTCTCGATGTATTGACCGCGTTGCTGCGAAACGAGCAGCCCAGCCTTCCCACTCCGCTGCCCGCGCCGGATCCGGACCGTTACGACTGGCGGCAGGAGCCTGGCGAACGGATTGGACTGATCGTCTACCGGGCGTGGCGCCAGGCCGGTGATCTGGCCTTGGTGGAGGCGACCCTCGCCGCGTTGCGACGCCAGGGATTAGCGCCGCGGGCCCTTTGGGTCAGCAGCTTGCGTGATCCCGCGGTGCAGCAGGGTGTGGGCGATCTGTTCGCCCGCGAACGGGTTCGGCTGGTGCTCTGCGCCACCGGCTTCGCCTCCGTGCGCTTCGAGGAGGCCGGCTTGGGCGCTCCCCTCTGGGAGCGACTGGCGGTGCCGGTGCTGCAACTGCTCTGCAGCGCTCGCAGCCGCTGCCAATGGCAGGCGAGCAGTATCGGCCTGGGGCCCCTGGACCTCACCCTCCAGGTGGCGCTGCCGGAGCTGGATGGACGCCTCACCACCCGCGTGGCTGCGTTCAAGGAACTGGATCACATCAGTGAAGAACTGAATACCGCCCTGCCGAGCTACAGGCCGGATGAGGAGCGGTTGGAGTGGATCGCCCGTCTCACCCTGGCCTGGGTTCAGTTGGCCCGCCGAACGGCAGCCGAGCGACGTGTCGCCCTGGTGCTGGTGAACTACCCCACCCGCGATAGCCGCGTCGCCAATGGCGTGGGCCTGGATACCCCGGCCAGCGCCGCCTTGATCCTTCGCTGGCTGCGGGATGGCGGCTACGAGCTTGGCCCTGATCCCCTGCCTGAACACGGTGATGCGTTGATCCACACCCTCTTGACCGGGCGCACCAACGACCCGGAAAGCGGCCACCGGCCGGCCATGGATCATCTGCCTTTGGCCTTGTATCAGGAGTGGTACGACACGCTGCCGCGGGATGGACGCCAGCGGCTCGAGGCCCAATGGGGGCCGCCGGCCGCCGATCCAAGCCTGGAGGCGGATCGGCACGGGCGCCCCGCTTTCCCGCTGCGGGGGAAGCGCTTCGGCCAACTGGTGATGCTGCTTCAACCTGAGCGCGGCTACGACCGCGATCCGGCCAGCACGTTCCATAGTCCCGATTTGCCCCCCACCCACGCCTATCTGGCCGCCTACCTGTGGCTGCGCCAGTGTTTTGGCGTGGATGTGGTGGTGCATCTCGGCAAGCACGGCAACCTCGAATGGTTGCCGGGCAAGGGTGTGGGGCTGTCCAGCCAGTGCTTTCCGGAATGGGCCCTCGGCCCTGTGCCCCATCTCTATCCCTTCATCGTCAACGATCCGGGAGAAGGCAGCCAGGCCAAGCGTCGCGCCCAGGCGGTGATCATCGATCACCTCACGCCCCCGCTCGGGCGTGCGGGCCTGCACGGCGATCTCCAGCGCCTGGAGGCCCTGCTGGACGAGTACTGGGAAGCCAACCAGCTGGGAAGCCAGCGTTGCGCTGAGCTGCGCCAGGCGCTGGAGCGAGAACTGAATCGCTTGCAGTTGCCCCTGGGAGGAACGGAACTGGAGCAGCGTCTCGAAGCGGCGGACGGCTATCTCTGCGAGCTCAAGGAGGCCCAGATCCGCCTCGGCCTCCATACCTTCGGCACCCTGCCGCCTGAAGCGGCCCTGACGGAATTGCTTCTCTGCTTGGCTCGGGCGCCCCAGGCCGGCCTGCCGGGGCTCACCCAGGCCTTGGCTCTGGATCTGGGGTTAGGGCTGGACCCCTGGGGGGCCGCCGAGGAAGACCAGTTGGAGCACGCCGATCGCCAACGGCTGGTGGCTCTTCTCGCAGCCGGAGAGGGTTTCGCCACAGCCGCTGAGGCCGCCGGGCACGGG
>JBKDOR010000220.1:0-2758 GCA_046342775.1 Synechococcaceae cyanobacterium | reverse complement strand
CCACAAGGCGAGTATCTGTTGTCGATTACGAATGGAATATGAAGGAAACGGCCGTTATTCTGAGTGGGTTCTGCCACCTGCGGCAAAGTGGAAGATCTTTTAACTCAGCGAAGATAAGGCGATGCCTTGACCTCAGCACTTCATCTCCTATCCCCGATTTGCTCACATACATTCGTAATCTTGAGGGAAGGCCTGCACCTGTCCCTGTAGAGATAATTGAGAACACAATGAGCCGCTCTCAAGAGAAGTATCATCTACGCAAAAAGTTTGTTCCTGATGTACTTTACTACCAATTCAAGCGTCGTTTCTTCTTTCTCTTTGAAGATCAGTGCTTCAAGTGTGGAAAGCCTGCTGTATGGAAATGCGTCTCAGAGGATGATTCATACATGGGAGTAGTATTACTGCAAAGCCAGCTGGTTATGGATCATCATATTCCATTTGAGAAGGGTGGCAAGTTTGAGCCCGGAAACCTCGTTGCATTGTGTAAGAGGTGTAATGGGAATAAGGCAACAACTCTTCCCTCGGTTTTTTATTCCGAAAGAGAATTGAACGAACTAGATCAGTATCTGCAGGTTCAAGAACAGCTATTTCCAAAAGGGAGGAGATATTGGTCCGATGCCGATAGGGAGTCGTTTATGAAAGCAGACAATCAGGGCCGACGTGAGATTTTGCTTAAAGAGGGAGTGAATGAGGAGCTGGTTAGGTGTTGTCTTCAATCTCAAGATCATTATTACTTCTGTGGAGTAGTAGATTCTCTCGAAACGTCAGATGCTTCTTGCACTTTTGTCTTTCAAGTTGATTAGTGCATGACTTTCAGTTTCTTTGGTAACGACTTTGAGAAACCCTCGAACAAGCCCTTTGAGTGGACAGGCCGCCAACTTCTCTCGGCATCGCCACCCCAGGCTCCCTGCCTGCCACTCAAGGGCAGCGTTCGAAGGATCGGGGCCGGCTCTTTGCCGTGCCGTGCGCTGCCCTTGCCTGCTCGTAGCCACGGGGCTACACTGCCAGTGTGGTTTCAGGTCGCCGTACAGAGGAGTTTGCGCGTTGGCTCAGAGGCCTTCGGGACCTCAGGGCCAAGGCTTTCATTCAGGCCCGGATTGAACGCGTCATCTGCGGCAACCCAGGCGATGTTCGGCCCGTTGGGGCAGGAGTCTCTGAGCTGCGGATCCACTATGGCCCTGGTTACAGAGTCTATTTTCAACAGCGGGGTTCGATGCTGGTCATTCTTCTCGCCGGTGGTGACAAGAGCACCCAGGCCAAAGATATTCAGACTGCGCAGGATCTCGCTCGTAACTTCAAGGAGGATGATTGATGGAGACGAAGACGGCACCCTATGACGTTGCCGAGTTTTTGGAGACTCCTGAAGAAATGGCTGCCTATCTGGAGGCCTGTATTCAGGAAGCAGACGGGGATGCTGCCTTTATTGCAAAGGCATTGGGAGATATTGCTCGTGCCAAGGGGATGACTCAGGTCGCACGGGAGGCAGGACTGTCGAGGGAAAGTCTGTATAAAGCACTCTCAGGTGATCGGAGCCCAAGTTTTGACACGATCTTGAAGGTTATCTCAGCATTGGGTCTCCAATTGAGCGCATCTGTCAAGGAGGGCGCAATTGTTGAAGATGCGGCTGAGGTTGCATGAATGTTGTTTTTGCAGCTGAAGCCCGCGGACGTTGCCTGTGAGAATGCGACACTTCGAACAAGCCCTTCGAGTGGACAGGCCACCATCAGCTTTCAGCTCCGCCACCCCAAGCTCCTTGCCTGCCAATCAAGGGCAGCGTTCGAAGGGTCGTTGGGAATGGCGAAGGCATCAACGTGAATTCAAGGAGCATGGCAGTCAGTGTGCGGTAGGCGACACAATCAATTGGACAGTCGATTGTCCTCTCAGATGCTTGAGGACATGATCCTTCTCAACGACTCCGATCTGAGCTAAGTTAAGGATTGATCCTGGGTACAGACATGACTAAAGCATCCGCCTACACAGCTGTGATTCGACAGGATGGAGATTCGTGGATTGGCTGGGTGGAAGAGGTTCCTGGCGTGAATGCTCAAGAGCAGAGTCGCGAAGCGCTTCTGGAATCACTAAGAGAGGTTCTGCGCGAGGCACTGGAATTCAATCGTCAGGATGCATTAGAAGCTGCAGGTCCAGGGGCTGAGGAACTGGCTTTGCTCCTGTGAAGCGTAGAGATCTGCTTCGCTACCTCAGCAGCTATGGCTGTGAACAGCTGAGAGAGGGTGGCAACCATTCTTGGTGGTGGAACCCATCACGAAATCTTCGCAGCTCGATTCCGCGCCATACTGAAATCAAGGAAATACTTGTACGAAAAATCTGCAAGGATCTTGGACTACCTCCGCCATGACTTGCGTAGTGGGTGATTCATTCGGCGGCAGTCTGAATAAGTTGACTACAAGGACGCGACACTTCGAACAAGCCCCTCAAGTGGACAGGCCACCACCGACTCCCTGCTTCGATCCAGAGGCCTTGCCTGCCACTCAAGGGCAGCGTTGGCAGGACGGCAAGCAGCATGAAGAAAAGTTGCGACAAGACCTTGAGATCCCCAGAGCAGTACAGAGGTACTATGATTTTGCATGCCTTTCATGCGAGCGTCGGGTTATGGCAGGTATGCGGCATGCGGCCATGCTTGAATTAGAGCAAGCGTCATCCTCAAATGCTTATGTAGCCTTCACAGTCTTCCAGTATGATAATTGCGTCCCAGGTGTGCGATAATGAAAAAAGATTCGCAGATTAATCTCCTTAGTCA
>JBKDOR010000219.1:0-24746 GCA_046342775.1 Synechococcaceae cyanobacterium | reverse complement strand
ACGCCTGAACCGCCGCGAATCTCGCTTTCATCCTGCAACAACCTTGTGATCATCCAGGTGATCATCCAGAGCCCACCGTAAAGAACCGGTTTTCTGCATCCCGGCTTCTTGCGGCTCGATGAACCCATCAAATCACAACTGTGCACAACCACAGGTCTTGCTCCGCCGCGGAACCTTGCCATCAACATGGAGAAGGCCCAGTCCACAGCGAGCCGTTCAGGCCGTCGCCGTGGCCAGGTTGGCGGTTACCGCGGCAGGACGACGGGCCCGACCGATCCGGTTGCTGATCTCACGGCTGCGGTTCTGGTAAGCATGCACTCGGGGTAGCCGCTCTCGCTCGTAGGCCCTCAGCGCCGCCAGGGGATCGTCGCGGTCGGCCGCCAGATGGCGGGCCAAGCATTCGGCGTCCTCTAAGCCCGCCGTCATGCCACGGGCCTGGGACGAGCTCATGGCGTGGCCGGCGTCGCCGATCAGAGCCACTCGCCCCTGCACAAGGCATTGCAGCGGATCGAGGTCGAACGACCAGTTGGCCACCTGCCGCTCCTGGGGAGTGGCACGGATCAGGGCGGCCACATCCTCGGGCAGGCGATTCAAGGCGTTCTCCGGGATCGGCTCGTGCAGCGACCGCCGCTGTTCCTCCCGAGTTGGCGGCAGGGGCTCCTCATGGAAGAACCCCCAATGGGTGAGCGGCCGGCCCGCGGCGTCCAGGCCGAGGTCAAACACGTTGGCGTAAACACCCCGGCCTCTGGTGTACACGATGAATTGACCATCGCCACAGAAGCTGTCGTCCTCAAGTACGCCGCGCCAGACGCGATCGCCGAGGTAGTTGAGGCGATGGCTCGGATCCAGCGCGGGAGCCACCCGCGAGAAGATCCCATCGGCACCAATCATCAGGTCTCCGCGCCAGCGGCGACCATCCAAGGCTTTCAGCTCCACGCCGGCCTCGTCCTGCCACCAGCCGTCGAGATTCCAACCACCTTGGAAGCAGCCCGGAGCCAGGGCGCTGGCCATGGTGTCGAGCACCACGCGGCGGTGAATCAGCAGGCTGGGGGGGCGCTGGGGATCTTGGTCGGCGTCGGAGGCCTCGATCAGTCCTCCGCGCAGATTGCGGAACAGGAACTGCCGCACCGGCTGGCTGGCGGCGCGCCAGTCCGCCACCAGCTCCGGCAGGCCGGCGGCGAGCACGGCCTCCAGCCCCGCCGCCACCAACAAGATGCCGCAGCCATCACTGCGCACCGCGGGGGCCCGTTCCAACAGGCTCACGGCGTGCCCCTGCCGCTGCAGCAGCAGGGCAAGCAGCAAGCCTGAACTGCCCGCACCGACGATGGCGATCCGCAACGGCGAGGCAGAAGCCATGGGCCTGGACGAGGTCGCTCGACCGTAGCCAGAGTCCTCGGGCTGACGGGTAAGCATCGACACCGCGTGGCGGCTGGTGAGAGAGTCCGCCGCCGCTGCACGAAGCAGGCAGGTCCCAATGCTTCAGGAAGGTTGCCGCAGCAGCGGCACGGGAACGGTCCACGGTGCTTCGTCCCAACCTGGCGTGGTTGTCATGGACACCAAGCAGAGCCCACCAGGGACGAGCATCTCGCCGACAATCCATTTTGGACCTCAAGCATTGCCCGTGAACGAGCGGATCCCAATGGGGCTCCCCGGACAGGAGATCAACGCCGATCGCCCTGGCCCCGCTCCCTCCCGAATCCACAGACCCTGGGGTTGGTTCGAGACCTTGGCCGAAGGTCCTGACTACCGGGTCAAGCGGCTTTATCTCAATCCTGGCCGGCGCATCAGCCTGCAGCGCCACGGCCATCGCAGTGAGCATTGGGTTGTGGTGAATGGCTCCGGCTGGCTCACCTCCAACGGGGAGACCACCGCCGCCGTGCCCGGCACCGCTCTGTTCATCCCCGTGGCCGCGATCCATCGGGCCGAGGCCGATGGCGATGCTTCTGGCCTGGAGATCATCGAGGTGCAGCGCGGCAACTGGTTGAGCGAAGACGACATCGAAAGGTTCGAGGACGACTTTGGTCGGCTGGGGCCGGCGGCCTGACTGTCCCGATGGATCGAAGTCCCCTCACTCGGCTCATGGAGAGATGTTCACCGGGCATGGATGGATCGGGCCACGGCAAGGGGAACAGCGACGAAAGATTCCATCGCAACCATCTCGTTCGGAACCGAGCGAACGTCCCAACCAGCCCTTCAGCCCGTTCCAGGGAGTTTGCGGTCCCCGAACTCCCTGCTCCGAACAGCGCCAAGCCAGAGCTCTGACCGTGTTGTGTTAAGTTGGAGAAGTTGACCTTTGATTCGGGGCAAAGCAGCCAAGCGTGAGATCCGCATCGATTGCGGTTGATCTCCTGGATGCGCTGCAAGCCTGGGGTTAAAGGAATTTCCCAGGCCGTTCTCAGGTCCCATCGATTTGACCCTCTCCCAGACAGGAAACGCTAGTGATTGCGTTTCGGCCGTTGTCCTTTTGCGGGATGGCGACCTCACGCCTGCTCCTGATGCCGCAGCATCGGCTGTGACAGACCCCCAGAGCGTTGCTCTCCCCGATGCGACGCCCAGCATCACGGTTTCGCCCTCCGCCGAAGAGCAGCACCCTCAGGCCATTTCGCAGCTCGACAACACCGAGCTGCCGGTTTCCAGCCTCAGCGACCACCCGCCAGCCCCCGCGGCTCCGCCATCAACGGGCTTCTCCAGCTTTGGGCTCAACCCCCAGCTGCTGGCCGGGCTGGAGGCGCTCGGGTTCACCACCCCTTCCCCGATCCAGAAGGCGGCCATTCCCGAATTGATGCTGGGCCGAGATCTGGTCGGACAGGCGCAAACCGGAACCGGCAAAACAGCAGCCTTCGGTCTGCCGTTGTTGCAGCGTCTGGACCCGGAGCAACGCACCCCCCAGGTGCTGGTGCTGACCCCCACCCGGGAGCTGGCCTTGCAGGTGGCCGCGGCGCTCACCAGCTACGCCGCCCGCATGGAGCGGGTCAAGGTGCTGGCGATTTATGGAGGGGCGGACTTCCGCGACCAGATCCAGCAGTTGCGCCGCGGCGTTCAGATCGTGGTGGGCACTCCCGGCCGGGTGATGGACCACATGCGTCAGGCCACCCTGGATCTCTCCGGCCTGCGCACCTTGGTGCTGGACGAAGCCGACGAGATGTTGCGGATGGGCTTCATTGAGGACGTGTCCTGGGTTCTGGAGCAACTTCCCAGCGAGCGGCAGGTGGTGCTCTTCTCCGCCACCATGCCCAGGGAGATTCGCCAGCTCGCTCACACCTACCTGCGCGATCCTGCCGAAGTCACCATCCGCCGCCGCGAGGCCGACGCCAGCCGGATCCATCAGCGCTTTTTGATGGTGTCCCCAGCCCAGAAGCTGGAGGCCCTGGAGCGGGTGCTGGAAGCTGAGCGACGCGAGGGGGTGATCATATTTGCTCGCACCAGGGCCGTCACCTTGACAGTGGCGGAATCCCTGGAAGCCCATGGCTACGAGGTGGCGGTCCTGAATGGCGAGGTGCCTCAGGCCCAAAGGGAGCGGACCGTGGAACGGCTGCGAGATGGCCGGGTGGATGTGCTGGTGGCCACCGACGTGGCGGCCCGCGGTCTCGATGTCGATCGGGTGGGGTTGGTCATCAACTACGACATGCCCTTCGACAGCGAGGCCTACGTGCATCGCATCGGGCGAACCGGCCGGGCTGGACGCAGTGGCGACGCCATCCTTTTTCTGACTCCCCGGGAACGGCGTTTCCTCGCCGGCCTTGAGCAGGCCGTCGGCCAAGCGATCGAACCGATGACCGTGCCATCGAATGCTGCGATCAACCAGCACCGGCTCGATCAGATCCGTCGGCGTCTCACCGACAGCCTGCTGGAACCCCGCGGCAGCGAGGAGGAGCGGGCTCTCCTGGCTGAAATCCTGAAACGGGTTGCCCAGGAGCAGAGCTGCGAGCCCGAGCGGTTGGCCTTGGCAGCACTGCAGCTCAGCTTTGGATCACGGCCGTTGCTGCTTTCCGGAGAGGAGAGCTGGCTTCAGCCGCGCCGTGAGGGCTCCGATCGCGCCCGCGGCTCCGACGGGCCCGGCAACCAACGTCCTGATCGGCGTCGAACCGCTGACTCCGATCACGAAGGCCCCCCGGAAGCGAACATGGAGCGGTTCCGGTTGGAGGTGGGCTGGCGGGATCGCGTCAAGCCCGGCAACATTGTGGGTGCCATCGCCAGTGAAGCTGGAATCAGTGGCCGTGCCATCGGCAGGATCCGCATCTACGACACCCACAGCACGGTGGAACTCCCCAGCGGCATGCCAGATGCTGTGTTTCAGGATCTGCGGCGCCTGCGGGTCATGAATCGCGAGTTGGCCATCTCTCGCCTTCCTGCTTGATCACCTTGTCCTGTTCAATGCCTACGTCGTTGACGACCGGCCTGGCCCGCTTCCCCTCCAGCCACCGGATCAGCGCGGTCATGGCAATCGCCTGGCTCATCAGCCTGACGCCATCGCCCTCCCACGCCGGCGGGATTGAACAGGCAGTGCGCTCTTTCTGCCTCTCGGCCTTCCAGATGGAGATGCAAAGGGCGGGCAAGGTTCCACCCGCTGGCATGGCCGATTTCGCCTGTTCCTGTGTGGCCGACCGCATTGTTGATGGCACCAGCCTGGACGATGCGCAGCAGACCTGCCGCTTGGACACGGCGAGGCGCTACCCCCTGTGAAATCCAAGCTGTTGGGATGGCGATGGAGGGTTCATGCTCGGCAGTGCTCCCTGCGTTGAGCGATCAGCCCAAGAAGACAATCGATGCAGGGGCCTTCGGCACAGACCGCTCCGAAGTTGTTTTTCGGGGCGCGACTAGGCAGATCTGCAAGCCATCAGGCGGGGCTTGAGTCCTGCCGCTGAGCAAGCCGTGCCGTCGCGTGCTTGTCCCAGGCGATCGTCGCCTGGATGCTGAGCTCACGACGGCGTGCTGGTCGGGCCGCTGGCCCATCGCCCTGATCAGTCTTGCATCGGCGGTTGCAGCGCCTGGCTGTGACAGCCGTAGGCGAAGAGCCCGATGGGCCAGCACGATCAGGCGGCGAGGCCCGTGACCTCACAACTGCTCAGCACACTGATCTCCGTCAAGGAGAGGCGCTCGACCGCGTAGATCAGCGAGGGCTGCACCGAGATCGCCTCAGTGCGGACGAGGGTTTGGAGCAGATCGAAGCGATCCTGCGAGGCGAGCTCGCCGTCCTCGCTCCAGGCGAGGCTCCACGGAACCGGTGCCGTCATGGGTGGTCTGGCAGATCAGCGTTCGCTGACAATGAGGCATTGTGAGCGATCCCCGACCATTCCAAAAGATTCGCTTCGGAATCGCTTTACAGAACGTTGCGCTTGGTCGGATGGGCTGTGACGGCCTGTGGGCGCTCCCTGCCGGTCTGGTGCAGTGATCCGGCCGGAGCCTGAGGGGCTGGCGGGGTACAGGCTGGCGTTGGCCTATCATGCAATGGATTCCCTGGCGATCAGGTTCCCTAACGGCTCGTTCAGCCGGCATCGACCTCAGGCCATCACCTCCCCTCACAAGGGGACAAGGCCCGGTCTTCCCGTTACTGACCTTCCCATGAGAACCCGAACATCGGAGGAGTCAGTTCCAGGTTTTTTGATTGAATGACCATTTACGTCGGCAACCTCTCGTTCCAGGCTGAGCGCGAGGATCTGGTTGATCTCTTCGCCCAGTACGGAGAGGTTCGCCAGTGCAGCCTGCCCCTCGACCGTGACACAGGTCGCAAGCGTGGCTTTGCTTTTGTTGAGTTGATCGATGACGCCTCCGAGCAGCGGGCCATCGATGACCTCCAGGATGTGGAGTGGATGGGTCGCATGATCCGCGTCAACAAGGCCACACCCCGTGAGGGTGGCGGTGGCGGTGGCGGTGGCGCCGGCGCTGGCCGGGGTGGTTACGGCGGCCCCCGTGGAGGTGGTCAGCGCGCCGGTGGCGGCTACAGCGGCGCCGGTGGCGGTGGTGGTGGTGGCCAGCGCTGGTGATCCCCAGGTGCTGATCTCCTGCAGCGCTTCGCCCCTCGTCCCGGGGCGATCCCTGCGATGACGCGCGGCGCGGCGGCGTTCCTCAGCCGGGAGCAGGTCAAGCCCATCCCTCGACAGCATTCGCCGCAGCCGCCATTGACGCGCCTGCTTGCTCTGCTCAGGCCACATCGCCGTCTGGTGGTGTTGGCCTGTTGCTGTTCAGTGATCAACAAGCTGCTGGATCTGGCACCACCTGTGCTGATTGGTCTGGCGGTGGACGTGGTGGTGCGCCAGCGCCAGAGCTGGATGGCCGCTTTCGGTCTCACCAGCGTGCCTCAGCAGTTGGCGGGGTTGGCGTTGCTCTCCTTCCTGATCTGGAGCGGGGAATCGCTGTTTGAGTATCTTTACGGACTGCTCTGGCGCAATCTGGCCCAGACGGTACAGCATGCCTTGCGCATCGAGGCCTACGACCATCTCCAGCGCCTCGAGATTTCATTCTTCGAGTCCCGCAGCAGCGGCCGCCTGCTCACCATTCTCAACGACGACATCAATCAGCTCGAGCGCTTTCTCGATCAAGGCGCCAACGAGCTCCTGCAACTCTTCACCACCGTGGTGGCCGTGGGTGGCGCCATGCTGTGGATCTCTCCCGGGGTGGCAGGTCTCTCCTTTCTGCCGATTCCCGTCATCCTTTGGGGTTCATTGCGGTTCCAAAACCGCCTTGCGCCCCGTTATCAGGAGGTGCGCCAGCGGGCAGCGGATATCGCCGCCCTGTTGGCCAACAATCTCGGCGGTATTCTCACGATCCGCAGCTTCGTCGCCGAGGAGCGCGAGAAGCAACGCCTCACCTTGTTGAGCCAGGCCTATCGGGTCAGCAATGCCCGCGCCATTCGCCTTTCAGCGGCGTTTGTGCCCTTGATCCGATTTGCGGTGCTGTTCGCCTTCCTGGCAATCCTGGTGGTGGGAGGGCTGCAGGCCTGGCAGGGGCGCATCGCCATCGGCAGCTACAGCTTCCTGGTGTTCATCACCCAGCGGCTGCTCTGGCCGCTCACCAGCCTCGGTCGCACCTTGGATGACTACCAGCGCGCCATGGCCTCCACCCAACGGGTGAGCGATCTGCTGGAAACGCCGATCACTCTGCCCAGCGGCAGTCTTCACCTGCGCTTAGCCGAGGTTCGTGGGGAGATCCGTTTTGAAGATGTCTGCTTTCAGTATCTCGGCCGCGATCCGCTGCTGCAGGGATTCGAGCTGCTCGTGCCAGCGGGACACACCCTGGGAATCGTTGGGGCGACCGGATCTGGCAAGAGCACGCTGGTGAAGCTGCTGCTGCGTCTCTACCCGCTGCAGGCGGGCCGCATCCTGCTGGATGGCATTGCGATCGACGATCTGCGCCACGAGGATTTGCGCCAGGCCATCGGCTTGGTGAGCCAGGAGGTGTTCTTATTCCACGGCACGGTTGCCGAAAACATTGCCTACGGCAATCCCCAGGCTGGCCCTGAGGCCATTCAGCGCGCCGCCCGGCTGGCCGAGGCGGCGAGCTTCATCGAAGCCCTGCCCGATGGTTACGACACGTTGGTGGGGGAGCGAGGGCAGCGCCTCTCCGGAGGGCAGCGGCAGCGCATCGCCCTGGCGCGCACCATCCTCAAGGATCCGCCGATCTTGATCCTCGATGAGGCCACCGCGGCCGTGGACAATGAAACGGAGGCAGCCATCCAGCGTTCCCTGGATCGCCTCATCGCCGGACGCACCACCTTGGTGATCGCCCATCGCCTCAGCACGGTTCGGCATGCCGATCGGATCATCGTCATGGACCAGGGCAGGATTGTGGAATCCGGGTGTCATGAGGACTTGCTGGCCAGAGCGGGTGGTGCCTATGCCGGGCTGTGGAGGGTCCAGGCGGGATTGCGTCCAGGCGAGGCTCTGAAACTCTGACTGATCAGGTTAGATTCCATTCCTATGAGAACTCTTACTGCCAAGAAGTCCAAGCAACGCCATGGGTTGTTCCTGAATCAACGGTTGCAGGTTTCCCTGGCTGTTGGCTTGGGACTCGGAACTGGTTTGGTGCTGGCCATGCCAATGGCCAACCTGCTCAGCAGCCATGCACTTGGCAGCGGTTCAGCCCTGATCAATCCCTTCGCGGCCTGGAGCAACGTTGCCGATACCGAACTGCTGCTGCTTGGCATCGATGAAGGCGGTTCGAATACGGATGTTATCGCCACGATGCGGGTTGAGGGAGGCAACACACAAATCACCCAGGTGCCCAGGGATTCCTATGTTGAATCGCCTGAATATGGCCCTGTCAAGATCAATGCTCTCTACGGTTTGGGCGGCGTCAATGCTCTTAAACAAGAACTATCGTCCCGCTTGGGTCGGCCGATTCAACACCATTTGATTATTAAGCTTTCGGCGATTCGGCGGGTCGCTGATCAAGTGGGGGGAATCGAGGTTGATGTGCCCAAGCGGATGTATTACGTTGACAACTCCCAGCACTTATCGATCGACCTGCAGCCAGGTCGTCAGTTGTTGAAAGGGCATGACTTAGAGGGATTCTTGCGTTTCCGTCATGATGAAATGGGTGACATCGGTCGCCTGGAACGCCAGCAGTTGGCACTCAAGGCCTTGTTTCGCAAGCTCACGAGCCCGGAAATGCTGGTGCGCCTGCCGTCTTTGTTGATGGGCAGCCATCAGGATGTCAGCTCCGATCTGGGGCCGATGGAACTCGGTGGGCTGATCACCGCCATGGGCAGCACCCAGCTCTCCACCCAACGGCTCGGCGGTCAGCCGTTTGACCTCAACGGGGTGAGTTATTGGGAAACAGAATGGCCTCAGCAGCAAGCGGCTGACCCCTCCTCGGGTAGCGCCTCGGCTCCACCCACTGCTGGCACACAGCCCCATCGCTTCCTCTTTTGACGAAGAGTCATGCGCTCTGATTGATCAGGATCGGCTGTTGCCAGATCCCTGTACGTTGCCAGCAAACTTTCCCTTATTGCCAACTCGCGCTCGCTCTTGAGCCATTGGCAAACGTGTGGCTACTTCAATCGACTTTCAGCGATTCTCTTGGTATCTCCGCCATGATCGTTTTGCAGCCGATCAGATTGCGCTGGGTTTAGATCTAGGATCTGTCGAGGCGCGACCTTTGTAGGAACTCCAGGAAACTCCCAGCAATCCCCGGATTGCTGTCCCAGCCGGTTGTTCACTCATTTCGGCCGCATGCCACAAGGTCATGTCGTCCCGGATCTAATCCGACGGCCGGCCCTTGTCGCCTCGCTCCGCCTGCTCCCCCCCATCGCCCTGCGCCTTGTGACGGCCGGCTTTTGGGGGTGAGGCCTGACGGCGTCTGCCGCCTGTGGTCGCTTCCGGGTCTTGGCTCTCCGGGCTGTCTGAGCCCAGGATGCGCCTGTCCGAAAGGGTGATCAGGGCCAGCACCAGCGCCACCAGGCCGAGCAGCGGGCTGGACGCCGCCACCGTCACCCCGAGGGAGGCGGTGAACCAGATCGAGGCGGCGCTGCTCAGGCCGCGCACCTCCATGGGGACCTGCTTGTTCGGGCGGGTGGGCACCAGGATCTCTCCGGCGCCGAGAAAGCCAACCCCCGCCGCCACCCCTTGGATCGCCCGGCTGCGGGCCTGCTCATCGTGTCCCGCAGCCAGCACCATCAGGCAGGCGCTCAAGCCCACCAGCACATGCACGCGCAATCGGTTTGGGTGGGGCGTGGCGCCGTGGTGGGCGCGATTCAGGCCCACCGCCAAGCCGCACAGCACGGCCAGCCCCATGCGCAGCAGCGCCTCCAGATCGGGGGTGAGGGCGGGCATTCCGGTTGGGTCGTCAACAGCAGCATGCTGGTTCGGCTGAGCATCCGCCGCAGCCCGTATGGCCTCGCCAATCGGGCGCCCCTGAGCAAGCGCAAGGTTCCCGATTAGCCTCCTTGGGCCTTATCGGCGGGCCAAGAACCGTGCCGCGCTCGGCTCCACGATCGCTAGCCAGCCCCCGCATCGGCAGCCAGATCGATTCTGGTCCGTCGCGGCAGGGCCGTTCCGCACCCGTGGCCGCCGCGGCTCTGTAAGTGAGGCGCGATGAGCGGTGATCTGTTGCGCAACAGCCTGAGACTCGCCCTGGCCGCCTTCCTCACCGCTGCCATCGCCCTTTGGTTCGAGCGGCTCATGTTCGTCTGGTATCCGTTGATCGCTGTGGTGGTGACCATCGAGGACAGCGATGAGCAAACGCTGAAGGCTGCGATGGCCCGCATGCTCGGAACCATTCTCGGTGGGTTGGTCACCTTTGCCGTGCACAGCGTGTTGGGGGGCTGGATCGGGGTGCTGGTGGCGTTGCTGCTGATGTTGCCGCTCCTGCGGCTGCTGGGCTGGGAGGCCGCGATCGGCACCGCCACGTTGATCAGCATCCTGTTTCTGATGGTGCCCCGCTATAGCGCTCTCAACTGGGACTACGTGTTCAACCGGGGGCTGGACACCGCTGTGGGCTGCCTGATCGCCATTGTTGTGGGGCTGCTGTTGTGGCCCAATCAGGCCATCAAACGCCTGGAGCAGGAGGAGCTGGCCCTCAGGGTCCGCCTGAGTGAACAGCTTCACCGCTATCGCCAGTGGCTGCGAACGGGTGCTGATCGCCCCGAACCGCTCGACTCGGCGCCCTTCAGCGCCAGCGTCGGGCAGCTGGAGACGTTGGTGGACCAGGAACAGCACGGGCCGGGCCGGGCCCGCCTGCTGCGTCGCCGCTGGCCGGAGCGCCTGGCCTTGTGGCGGGGCGTGCGCCACCACTGGCTTGCTCTGGAGCGGCTGTTAGCCGCCCTGCCGCCGCGTCTACCCGCGGAGGTGGAGCAGGTGGCCGATGGCCCGATCGCGATGCTGATCACCAACCTGGAGCAGGCACTGAATCACCGCAGCTCCTCTCAGCCCGGCCCTGGCCCAGTCGCCAGCAACGCTGCCATGGTGTCCGAAGCCGGCCGCTGGGCCGACCGGGACCAGGCTGCCCCGGCACCAGGCGTATCAACCCGGGATTGGCTGGAGCTGGCCCGCTCCGCCAACCTGCCGCCCCTGCTTGTGTTGGCGATCGCCAACGAACAAGACGCCGCGGCCCGGGGGCTGGCCGCGCTAAGCGGGATGCGGTGATGCTGATCCGCCGCTCCGACCTGCGCCTGGCCCTCGTCGCCGGCCTGACCAATGGCTTGGCAGCCATCAGCGGCATTCCCTTCGGCTACTACGCCCCGATGGCGGTGTTGGCCGTCTGTAGCGGCAGCTATGGCAACACCCTGGAGCTGGGTCGCCAGCGGCTGCTGGGCAGCCTGCTGGGAGCCGCCACCTTGACCCTGGGCTTGAAAGGGTTGCAGCAGCTTCCCTTGCCCGTGTCCCTGGGGATTTCCCTGGGGGCGATGCGGCTGCTGGGGGGGGCGTTGGGGCTGAAGGTGGGCTACAAGGTGGGCGGGTTTGTGGTGGTGATGGGCTGGCTGGTGCATCGCCAGACGGTGCTGGACTGGCTGCCCCTGCGCCTGGCATGGACCGCCCTGGGGATCGTGCTGGCCACCCTCAGCCTGCGCCTGCTGTGGCCGGCTGAGGCGATCGTGGCCAGCGAAACCGCCATGGCCAACCTGATCGAGCGGCTGGCCGCCTGCCTGGCGACCGCCGCCACCACGATTGAGCCCGGCCTCAGCCGGCTTGAGGCGAGCCCGCAGGCCACCACGGACGTCTCTGCTGCCGACCAGACGCAGAGCCTGGTCGCTGCTCTCGAACAGATCAGGCTCTCCCTTCCCCAGGCCAAGCAGGAGCTCGGCGCCAATCCGGAACGCCATCCCCGCATTCGCATGCTGCGGCTGCTGGAGAGCAGCTGCTCCCAGTTGATGGGGGTGGTCGACGAACTGGCGCGCCAGCCGCTGCCACCGCTCCGCAGCGGGGACCTGGGGGAGGTGCAGCAGGTGGAGGCGGAGCTGCTGCGGGATCTGAGCCAGCGGCTGGCTGGCTGGGTCGTGGTGCTGCGCCAGCCGCGGCGGCAGCGCTGGCTCCAGCCGCCGCCGGCTCGCCCCGCCTCCGCCTGGCAGCGCTTGGATGTTCTGCTACAGCGGCGCGATCTGCCGCCGCACGATCTGCCCGACCTGCAACGCCATGCGGCCTTCCTGTCGCTGCTGGGGTTGGTGGTTCAGCAGCTGAACGACACCGAACAGCGCTGGCGGGATCTGGGGCGATCGGCATGATGCGGCGCTCCCCACCTGGTGGCCTGGCCCTGCTGCTCAGTGCCGCGCTGCTCGGCGCCGCGCTGCCCCGCTCCGTGGCGCGGGCTGGCGCCGCCGCAACGACTGGCGCCGCCAGCGTGTCTGCCGCATCTGGCGCATCTGGCGCATCTGGCGCCGCGGCACCGTCCGTCTGGGCCGGCAGCCAGCGTCTGGAGCGCAGCTGGCGGGAGCTGGATGACCAGCTGCGCCTGCTCGATGGCGTGCTGCCGGCCAGTCCGCTGTCCGCCGATCCCGCCAAGCTTGCGGTGCCGGAGCTGCCGCCGGCCTTGCTGCCCGCCAACGCCCCGGCCGCCGCTCCGCTGCTGCCGGCTCAGGCCCGGCCGCTGCCGCCGCTGGCCCTGCCCACGGTCGAGAGCCTGCGCGGGGAGGGGGTGCGCTCCCTCAGCCTGGGCCAGGCCCTGGCGCTGGGCGTTGCCGGCAGTGCCACCCTGCAAGCGCGGCGTGAGGAGGTGGCGGCGGAGTTGGCGGTGTTGCAGGCGCGGCTCGGCACCTGGTGGCCGCGGATCCTGGCCTTCTCCGCTGGCGGCAGCGGCGGCAACAGCTCCTCCAGCTTCGCCCCGGTCGGCAGCGCCGGCCTGGGTTTCGGACCCGCGTATGCGCCGGGAGGTGTGTTCTATGTGCCCAATGGCGGCGGACTCTTCCTCAACCAGAGCCTCAACACGGCCCAGGCCGGCCTTGCCATCCAGGTCGACCTGCTCGATTTCGCCCGCAGACCCCGGGTGCTGGAGGCGAGGGCGCGGTTGAACCAGAGCCGCCAGGCCTATGCGGCGGCGCTGCGCCAGCTCCAGCTGGACCTGAGTGAGGCTTACTACCAGCTTCAGCAGGCGGATCAGAACGTGCGGATCCGCGATGCCGTGCTGCGCAACGACCTGCTGATCCTGCGCGATGTGCTCGACCTCAAGATGGCGGGCCTGGTGCCACGGGTTGACCTGCTGCGCCGTCGGGCGCTGGAGGCGGCGGATCAGGAGCGGCTGATTCAAGCCCTCAGCGACCGGGCCGTGGCGCGACGGCGCCTGGCCACCCTGTTGAACCTGCCCCCCGGCCTGATCCCCAGCGCCGCCGATCCGGTGACGCTGCAACCACGCTGGCCCCTGGATCTTGAGCAGAGCCTGTTGGCCGCTTACCGCGGCAACCCGGAGTTGGAGGCGATCCTGGCCACGCGCGAGGCCCTGGCCCGTCAGCAGACCGCCACCGCCGCCGCCCTGCTGCCGAAGCTGTCGCTGAGCGGCAGCGCCGCCGGCAGCGTTGGCAACACCGTGTCGTTCGGGCCGGTGCTCTACAACGGTGGCTGCTGTGGCGCCAGCCTGACGCCGGTGCAGACCAATGCCTCCAGCACCTGGTCGGTGGGGCTCAGCCTCAGCTGGTTGTTGTTCGATGGCGGCAGCACCGACGCTGAACTGCGCGCCCTGGGTCGCCGCCGCGAGGCCGTGAGCCAGGACTACGCCGCCCGCCGCAATGACATCCGGCTGCGGCTGGAGCAGGCCTTTTTCCAGCACGAGGCGAGCCTGGCGCGGCTCCTGTCCGCCCGCCGGGGTGTGGCCGCGGCGCTGGAGGCGTTCCGTGATGAGCGGCTGCGCTATCGCACCGGCCTCTCGAATGAGCTCAACCTCTCCAGCACCCAGAGCCTGTTGGTTGAGAGTCTGCTGGCGCGGCTCAATGCCACCGTGGCGGTGAACATCAGTTACGCCCGGCTCCTGCGCGAGCTGCTGCCGGTGCCCCGCGATCCGCAACAGCCCTATGCGGCGCCGCTGCGGTTGGAGGAGATTCGTCCCGCCCCCTGAATGCCCGCGCCGTGGCCGCTGCCCCTGCCCATTTGGTGGTCCTCGATGGCCACACCTGCAATCCTGGCGATCTGTCCTGGGAGCCGCTGGAGCGCCTGGGGGCGCTGACGGTGCATCCGCGCACCCCGGCGGAGCTGGTGCTGGAGCGCGGTCGCGCCGCCGAGGTGCTGATCACCAACAAGACGCCTCTCAGCGCCTCCACGCTGGCGGCGCTGCCGCGGTTGAAGGGAATCGCGGTGCTGGCGACCGGCTACGACGTGGTGGATGTGGCCGCCGCCGCCTCTCGTGGCGTGCCGGTGTGCAACGTGCCGTACTACAGCACCAACGCCGTGGCCCAGGCGGTGTTCGGGCTGCTGTTGGAACTCAGCAACCACACCGGAGAGCTGGCGGCGGCGGTGCGGGCGGGACGCTGGCAGGCGGGGCCTGATTACAGCTTCTGGGACGCGCCGATCCGGGAGCTGACCGGCCGCACCCTGGGGGTTGTGGGGCTGGGCCGCATCGGCCAGGCGGTGGCCCGCATCGGCGCCGCCTTCGGCATGCGGGTGCTGGGCTGCGGCCTGCGCCCGGGGCCCGACCGGCTGCCGCTGGAAACCCTCCTGGTCGAAAGCGATGTGGTGAGCCTGCACTGCCCGCTCACCGCCGCCAGCCGGCAGCTGATCAATGCCGACCGGCTGGCCTTGATGCGCCCCGAGGCGATCTTGATCAACACCGGTCGCGGCGCCTTGATCGATGAACACGCCCTGGCCGAGGCGTTGGCTCAGGGGCGGATCGCGGCGGCGGCGCTGGATGTGCTCAGCCTGGAGCCGCCGCCGTCGGACCACCCGTTGCTCTCCGCTCCCAACTGCTTGATCACCCCCCATGTGGCCTGGGCCAGTGTTGAGGCGCGCCGCCGCCTGATCGCCGAAACGGCCGCCAATGTGGCGGCGCTGCTGGCGGGGGCGCCACGCAACCTGGTGGCCGAGCCGGGGACGGCAGGCACGGGCTGAGTTCGGCGCTGTCGGCCTGCTGGTAACGACTCGTGCCCGCTCAATCCTTGTCGGGGTTCGGCCGGTTGCTCCACCAACGCTCGAACCGGTAGCCCAGCACCACCAGCAGCACCACCAGCCAGAACCAAAGCTCCGGTGGATTGGCGTTGCAGAGCACCACCAGCAGCGCCACCATCGCCACCAGCCAGGGCAGCTCCAGCCGCAGCAGGGAGGGGTCGTTCATGGTTGCCGCAGAAACGGCAGGTTCCAGTGGCGATCCTGCCGCAGGCTGCGGTAGCCACCGGTGAGGGAGCGCAGGCCCGGGATCACGTAGCTGAGCGGCGAGCGCCATTCCACGTAGGCGTGGCTGGTGACGGTGAGCCCCTCGCGCACGGGGAACACAGCGCTGCCGCGGGAGAGGGTCCAGCGGTAGCCATCGCGGCTGCGGGCATCGCGCAGCAGGTCGATGTCGACCCGCATGGCGGGGCCCTGCTGCAACAACGTGCGGGCCAGTTGGGGGTTGCCGGTGGTGGTGGCCACGTCCTCCTCGCTGGCGGGCAGGCTCAGCACCCGTCGCACCCGGCCGACGATGCCACCGAAACGGCTGCGTTCCTTCCACTGGGGCACCACCTCCACCGGCAGGCCGAGGGGCAGACGCCTGGCATCGGCGGGAGCGAAATAGGCCACCGCCTCCAAGGCTGGGCTGCCGGAGGAGGGGGTGGAGGTGCGACCGATCGTGCCGAGCCGCTGGCCAGCTTTCAACGTCTGGCCGGGGATCACCTGCAGATCCAGCACGCGGCCGTCCCGCTCCGCCAGCAGGCGGCCGTCGTAGGCCAGCCGCGCTTCGGTGACGCGGATCTGACGCCGCAGCTCACCGATCCGATAACGGCGTTGCAGCGCCTCGCTCTCGATCGCCAGCTTCACCTGCTGCAGCTCCGTCAGCAGGGTCTTTTCACTGATGCTCACCGCGTCGAGGTTGACGCTGGTGCTGGTGAGGCCCTGTTCGGTGCTGACCACCTCGGCCGAGAGGGGGCCACCACCTCGCGGCGGCTCAGCCAATCGAGGTTGCGCAACTTGCTGGCAAAGGTGCGCTGCAGCGCGGCGTAGCGCTGGCGGTCAGCGGCGAGCTTGGCAAGGGCCACCGCCACCCGTCGGCGCTCGCTCTGCAGCCGCAGGCCATCGCGCTGATCGAGGTCGCGGTTCTGGCGCTCCAGTTGGGCCAGGTTGCCGCGTTGCTGCTGCAGCTCCCGCTCCAACACCGGCAGGTAGAGCTCGATCAGCACCTGGCCTCGCCGCACCCGGTCGCCCAGTTTCACCATCAGGCGCCTGACCTGGCCGGCGGCGCGGGCGTCGATCAAGCCGGCGTTGTCGGGATAGATCAACACCCCCTGGCCACTGACCTCGGTGGGGATCGGCCAGAACAGCCCCCAGCCCACCAGGCCCACCACGATCGTCAGCAGCGCCAGACCCACCTGGCTGTGGTCGCTGAGGCCATGCCAGCGGGAGAGCAGCCGGGAGCCCATGGTCATGGCTGCCAGCTTGGAGGATGGCTCCGCTGCTGTCAGCCCCGGGAGGCCAGCATCGCCGCCGCCAACGCCTCCGCCTGGCGCGGCAGGCTGCCGAAGGGGGCGCTGAAGCCCGTGCAGATCCACAGCCCGGGGGCCTCGTCTACGGGGCCCAGCAGCGGCTGACCATCGACGCAGAACGGCACCGGCACCTGCAGATAGCGTCCTTCCAGCGCGGCCAGGGCCGGATCGAGCTGGGCCAGCCCGCGCCGCAGCCGCTCCTCCATCCAGGCCGGATCGGGCGCTGGCTCGGGATCGGCCTGGGGTCGCACCAGGGAGAGCTGGCCGAGCTGGGCTCCGGCGCCCCAGGGCACCAGGCCAGGGTCAACAATCCACTCCTGGCGCTCCAGCTCGGCGGCGCGGGCCTCCAGGGCCGGGCGCCGCCAACGGCGCGGCAGCACCAAGGCACCCTGGCGCAGCGGCTCCAGCCAGGGGCTGCCGTGCTGCGGCAAGGCATCCAGGCGGAGCACGCCGGCCCAGCTGCAGCGCAGCCGCGGCGCCAGCTGGGGCCAGAGGCGGCGACAGCCGGCGCCGGCGGCCAACACCAGCTGGTCGGCCGTCCAGACAGTGGCGTCAAGGCCCGTGGGGAGCGCACCGGACCCGTCGCGGGGCCCCGCCTGTGGCGCTGCGTCGGCCGCGGCTGGGTCCCCTGGCTGCTGCGGCCCCAGCGGCGGGAGGCGCAGCAGCCAGCCGGGCTGTCGGCGCTCCAGCGCCACCACGACCGCGTCGGGCCGCCAGGTGATGCCGCTGCGCCGCGCCAGCTCGGGCAGGGCCACCGCCAGGCTGGGGATCGATAGGCGCGAGCAGGGCACCGCCCAGCTGGCCAGCGCCTGCCAGCCCGGCGGCAACCGATCCAAGGGCGCCGGCCAGCCATGCAGCACCACCCGGGCGGGGGTCCAGCCCAGGGGGCCATGGCGCTGCTCCAGCTCCCGCCAGGCCCGGGCCGCGGTCCGACCCAGCAGGCCGCCGTAACTGAGGGCCGTGGCGGAGGCCGTGAAGCTGCCGAACAGCGTCACGGCGGCGCCCCGGCGGGCCAGGGCCAGGGCCACCAGCCAACCGGCCAGGCCGGCGCCGATGACGCTGACCCGCTCCGACGCGGCGCCATCCGCCAGACCTTGGCGAGGCGCTGGGCCGAAGGGTTGGAGATCGGCGGGCGGGACGGCTGGCTGGGGCAACGGGGAGATCGGCGCGGGCGGGGGTAGCCCCGCTCAATCCTGAGTCCTGATCAGCGCCAACGCGCCCCAACCCCAGCGAGGGATCCTCG
This sequence comes from Synechococcaceae cyanobacterium, assembly GCA_046342775.1. Taxonomy (GTDB): domain Bacteria; phylum Cyanobacteriota; class Cyanobacteriia; order PCC-6307; family Cyanobiaceae; genus Cyanobium. Next base: position 6,975 of record JBKDOR010000219.1, on the reverse strand, counting down.
AAGCAGCGGGAGGCTTGCTGCCTGAGCCAGCGACGTCTGGGGAGGAACACGGCCAGCGACCCTGAGCCGGGTTAAGGCCAGGCGTGGGGGACCATCAAGCCGCCGTCGCAGCGGCGAGCCGGGGGCGGTCCTCGCCGCTGGCATGCAGCAGCACCCAGCTGCTGACCAGATCAGGCCCGGTCAGGCTGCCCAGCAGCGCCGCCCGCAGGCTCTTCATCAACACGCCCTTCTTCACCTGGGCGGCCGCCGCGGCAGACCCCAGCAGCTCCTGGGGCTCCAACGGTTGGCAGGCGGGAGGCAGCAGCTCCAGCACAGCCTCCAGGGCGGCCCGGGCTGCCTCGGCCCCAAGTTGCTGTTGGGCGCCGGCATCCGCCTCGGGGCGCTCGAAAAACGGACGCGCCTGGGCGACGCCGTCCTGCAAGGTGACCAACGAGGGGCCGAGCAGCACAGCCAACTCCGCCTGCCAGGCGGGATCTGCGGTGCTGCCGCTGCCGCTTGTCGCCCAGCCCTGCGCTTGCCAGAGGGGCAGCAGCAGGTCGCGCAGGGCCTCGGCCCCCAGGTGATGCAACACCTGGCTGTTGAGCCAGTTGAGCTTGTCCCAGTCGAAGCGGGCGCCGGCGCGGTTGACGCGATCGAAATCAAACACCCTGGCGGCCTCAGCCAACTGGAAGCGCTCGCCCATGCCTTCCGGTGGTGACCAGCCCAGCAGGGTCATGTAGTTCGCCAGCGCTTCGGCGGTGTACCCCATGGCGCGGAACTCGTTCACCGAAGTGACGCCATCGCGCTTGGAGAGTTTGCGACCTTCTTGATTCAAGATCAGCGGTGTGTGGGCGAACACGGGAGCTGCCGCCCCGAGAGACTCATACAGCAGGAGCTGTTTTGCGGTGTTGGCGATGTGGTCTTCGCCGCGAATCACGTGGCTGATCGCCATGGCCGCGTCGTCGACCACCACGACCAGGTTGTAGAGGGGATCGCCGATTTGATCGGCCGGGGCGCGGCGGGCGATCACCATGTCGCCGCCCAGATCGGCGCCACTCCAGCGCATTGGACCGCGCACCAGATCGCTCCAGGTGATCACTGCCTGATCGTCGATGCGAAAGCGGATGGTGGCCTCCCGGCCCGCGGCGATGTAGTCGCTCTGCTGTTGCGGACTGAGATCGCGGTGTCGGTTGTCATAGCGGGGAGGGCGATTCTCGGCCGCCTGCCGCTCGCGCATCGCCGTGAGTTCCTCCTCGCTGGCGTAGCAGCGATAGGCGTGGCCGGAATCGAGCAGCCGCTGGATCGCGGCGCGGTGTTCGCCGATCCGCTCGCTCTGGATCACCGGCGGCTCGTCCCAATCGAGCCCCAGCCAACGCAACCCTTCGAGAATGTTGTCCGTGTATTCCGGCTTGCTGCGCTCCTTGTCGGTGTCCTCGATGCGCAGCAAGAACTGGCCACCCTGACGCCGGGCGAACAGCCAGTTGAACACCGCGGTGCGAGCGGTGCCGATGTGCAGCGTGCCTGTGGGGCTGGGCGCCAGACGCACGCGCACAGGTCCCGTGCTGGTCACGCGAGGTTCTCCTGGATTTGGACGGGACTGACGGGGCTCGAACCCGCAACTTCCGCCGTGACAGGGCGGTGCTCTAACCGATTGAACTACAGTCCCAGCCGCGCCGAAGCCCGGCCGTGGTGTGTTCGGTGTGAACCGAAACACGAATCCCGGCCCGCTGGAGCGGGTACAGGAGCCATCAGCATTGCGGCTGACTAGGTCAGTATCCACCGTCTGGCGACCGGCCGTCAACCAGCGTCCTGGGCTCGGCCCTGCCGCAACATTCGCCCCATGGCGGCTGCTGGCGGTAGAACGCCTTGCCATGGCGTCTGTTGCGGCGTGTCCTCTGCGGGGGGGGGGCAGGCCCCGCAGGCGATCAACCCCCAGCTCCACAGCGCCGCATCGCCAACGCCGAAGACCGCGCCAAGCCGGGCACTCCAGCGCAAGCTGGTCTTGGTCGCTCACCTCTCTATGCCGACACCGGGCTGAGCCTGGCGTTGCTGTGATTCCTCCTTAAGATCTGCTGAATGGGATGCCCTGTCATGGCTGCACGGCTGAGAACATCCGCCCCCAAGCGGAAACGCGTTCATCTGCGGCGTGCAGCCTGCCTGGCGTTGTTGACGCTTGTGGGCTCGGCCGGGGCCTCGACGCCGGCCCACGCCAGCGCAGGTCAAGGCATTGGCCCCCTCCCTGCTCCGAAAGCTGCGTCAGCCGCGCAACCGTCAGTCCAGCCCACTTTCCCACCTGTCTCCCGGGTGTATCCGGCGCCGGTCCGCCAGGCCTATCCCTATCCCTCGAACCGGGCGCCCCAGCCGCTGCCCCTCGGCCAGCCCGCGAGCCTCCCCATGACGATGGACCCCCTGGCGGTTTGTCCCTCCACCCTGCTGACCTTTCTGAACAACAGCACCAATCGCCCCGTGCCGCTCTGGGTTGCGGCGCGCAGCTGCGACTGCTATGCCCAGGAGCGGGCCGAGGGCGCCCTCCAAGATGTGAGCAGCCGGCGTTGCTTCCCCTGACCCAATCGGCTCCATGGCGGCGGCTGACGGGATGCCGACCTCCGCTCGGCAACCCGCCCGCTCAACCTCCCGTGGTGCGTCCACGGCTTTTTACTTGATCCGGCAGCTGCTTGGCCGGGCGGTCGCGCCCAGCGTGATGGTCCTGTTGATCGTGGTCAGACCAGCGCCGGCAGCCTCCTTCGCGGCCACCGCGCGCCCTGTTCCCCGCCCCAGCGATCTCGATGTCTGCGTGATCGTGCCACGGTTGGCGGAGGGCACGGGACCCACCACCGTGCCGCTGAGCCGCCCCACCCTGTTCACCGCGGGCCCACTGCTGCAGATCCGCATCGAACGGGAGGGGCGCCTGGCCTGGCACCTGGATGCCCCCGCCGACGGGCTGATTCAAGGACCGATCGCCTGGCCGCTGGCGCCGATCCGAGCGGGCGAGCCGCTGCGACTGCTGCTGCGGCCCCCCGGTGCCGCGGCCGACGCCTTTGCGGTGGTGGCGATCCGTGGGGCGAGCGCCGCCGAGCTGCAACGCAATGAGGCGCTGGTGGCCAGCCTCGGCCAGGATCCTGCGGCGTGGTTGCGGGCCGTGCTGCAACAACGCGACCGCGGCGATCTGGTGCTCGCCTTGGCACTGCTGTTCGCCTTTGAGGGGCCCTCCTCACGGCAACTGGATAGCTTGCGGCTGGAGGTGTTTCGGCGCGGCTGCGGCGGCGCTGGCGAGGCCTCGGAGTTGCTGCGGCCGCTACCGCTCAGCCAGAACAACGTTCCTGAACAACTCTCCTGAACAACTCTCCTGACCGTGGCGGAAGCTGGCGAGGCTCTGACCAGGGCTTGGCAGAGGGGCGACGGCAAGCAGGCTGCCCTTGCCGCTGCTCTTGCGTGCCCGTTCTGCCGCAGACCTCCCGGGCCGGGGCGGATCAAGGCCCTGCAGGCCTTCGCGATACGCCAGATGCGGCGACAGGAATCGGGGATCCACCATCCCTGGTGTGAAGGCGCTGGTCAACGGGCCTCGCTCGGGCGAAGATACAAACCCGGTCCTCGCGCCTTCCCTCGGGTGGCCTGCTGCCACTTCTTCCCCCTCCACTGCTGCGCCTCCCCAGCTGCCCCCTCCCCTGCTGTTCGCTCCCAGCTGCTCGCCCTCAGCCCGCTCATGCGCGGCCGTTGATCCATAGCGTCCGGACTGCCAACGGCACCCGTCCAGTGCGACCCGTCCAACCCGTTCACTCCAACCCGTTCTCTCCAATACCTCCCGTCCACCGCCTCCTGTTTGCCCCTTCCTGTCCATTCCTGCCGGATCTCGCGCCATGGTGACTGTTCCCACGCTCCAACGCCCCGGCGGTGAAGGCACCGATGGCGCCGCACCAGATGGCCCAAGCCTGGCCGGTCGGGTCGCCAGCACAGGTCGCCAGAGCCGTGGCGCCGCCGCCGAGCGGGACTTCGAGCCCCTGCCGGATGCGGTGCCACCCCAGAACCTGGAGGCGGAGGAGGCGGTGCTGGGGGGCATCCTGTTGGATCCGGACGCGATCGGCCGCGTCGCCGACGTGCTGCAACCCGAGGCCTTTTACCTCGGTGCCCACCGCGAGATCTTCCACACCGCCCTGATGCTGCACAGCCAGGGCAAACCCACCGATCTCACCGCCATGGCGGCTTGGCTGGCCGACACCGGCAAGCTGGAGAAGGTGGGCGGCAGCGCCAGGCTGGTGGAGCTGGTGGAACGCACCCTCTCCACCGCCTCGATCGACCAGGTGGCGCGCCTGGTGATGGACAAATACCTGCGTCGCCAGCTGATTCGCTCCGGCAATGAGGTGATTCGCCTCGGCTTCGATCGCTCCAAACCGATGGAGCAGGTGCTCGATGAAGCCGAGCAGACGATCTTCGCGATCAGCCAGGCCAGACCCAGCCAGGGGCTCACCCCCACCGCTGAAATCCTCACCCGCACCTTCGAAGAAATCGAAACCCGCTCCCTCGGCACCGCCGTGGCGGGCATCCCGGTGAACTTCTACGACCTCGACGCCATGACCCAGGGGCTGCAGCGCAGCGATCTGATCGTGGTGGCGGGCCGGCCGGCCATGGGCAAGACCTCGATCGTGCTCAATATCGCCCGCAATGTCGCCCAGCTCCACGACCTGCCGGTCTGCCTGTTCAGCCTGGAGATGAGCAAGGAACAACTCACCTACCGGTTGCTGTCGATGGAGGTGGGCATTGAGAGCGGGCGGCTGCGCACCGGCCGCCTGCAGCAGGAGGAATGGCCGTTGCTGGGCCAGGGAATCAGCGACCTGGGCCGCCTGCCGCTTTACATCGATGACAAGCCCAATAGCGGCGTGTTGGAGATGCGCTCCCTCTGCCGCCGATTGATGGCGGAACAAGGGAAGCAGCTGGGGCTGGTGGTGATCGATTACCTGCAGCTGATGGAGGGCTCCGGCTCCGACAACCGCGTGCAGGAGCTGTCGCGGATCACCCGCGGCCTCAAGCAGATGGCGCGCGAGCTGAATGTGCCGGTGATGGCGTTATCCCAGCTCAGCCGGGGCGTGGAGGCTCGCACCAACAAGCGACCGATGCTGTCGGACCTGCGCGAATCCGGTTCGATCGAACAGGATGCCGACATCGTGATGATGATCTACCGCGATGAGTACTACAACCCCGAGACGCCGGACCGCGGCATCACCGAGATCATCGTCACCAAGCACCGCAACGGCCCTGTCGGCACCTGCAAGCTGTTGTTCGAGCCCCAGTTCACCCGCTTTCGCAACCTGGCGATGTGAGCAATTTCGCCCCAGGTTCCCCAGCTCTGACAGGCTGAGGGTTGACTCTGGTGGCGGCCCAGCCGTTCGTCACTGCCGATGCCCATGGGTGTTTCCCCGTCCCAAGATCCCGCCCGATTCGAGGCTGAGGCCGGCCTGTGCTGGCGGCCGGCGGCGCAGCGTTTCCACAGTCGCCTCGACTGGCTGGACAGCTGGCACAGCTTCAGTTTCGCCGGCCATGACGACCCCGCCTGGCGCGGCTTCGGGCCGCTGCGGGTGATCAATGACGATCGCATCAGCGCCGGGCGCGGCTTCGGGCTCCATCCCCACGCCGATATGGAGATCATCACGGTGATGCTGGCCGGGGTGCTGGTGCATCAGGACTCCCTCGGCCATCGCCAGCCCCTGACGGCTGGAGAGGTGCAATGCATGAGTGCCGGCCGCGGCATCGTGCATAGCGAAATGAATGGTTCGGACCAGACGGCCCGCCTGCTGCAGATCTGGATCGAACCCGACCAGTGCGGCGGCGACCCCGGCTACGCCCAGAAGCCCTTCCCGATCCAGCCCGGCTGGACCTTGCTGATCGATCCGGATCGGCGCGCTGGCGCCCTGCCGATCGGACGTGCCATGCGGCTGTGGCGCGGGCGGGCCGATGCCGGCGACCAGCTCACCCTGCCAGGCCCCATGGCCCCCCACACCTGGCTGCAGCAGATTGATGGCACCAGCAGCCTGGAGCTGCGCCAGGCTGAGGCGCAGCTCGTGGCGCTGAGGCTGGAGAGCGGCGACGGGTTGGGCATCACCGCGCTGCAGAGCGGGACGCTGCAGGCGGGGGCCGCTGGGGCAGACCTGCTGTTGTTCAGCCTGGATCCCGTCGGACGTTGATGCCTCTCGGGCGGGATCCACGCCTCGCCTGTTGGGCCTGCAGCACAGGCGAGGGCCGAGATCCAGGCGTTGCTGAGTTCGAGGCGTTGCTGAGTTCGAGGCGTTGCCGAGATCAAGGGGATGCCGTGCTGGCCAATCTCTGACGCCTTGGCGGGGCAGATCGGGGCTACCGAGTTGATCCAAGTGGTGTTGCACCCGCTCCAGCAGGGTGTCGGCCGGCCTTGGTGCCGAGGCGGTTCTGCAGCACCTCCCAGGCCTCAGGTTGGCTGTTCTGCACCCAGGCGAGCAGATCCAGTGGCTCGCGAGCAAGGGAGACGATGCAGGGAATGCCAAGGCCCTGCCCGTGGGTCCATGGGAGGACAGGCTGACGGTTAGGAGGCTTGCCTGGCTGGAGGCGTGACCAGCGGCTTGCGCAGGAGCTGGTATCGGGTGAGCCCCTCGGCGTTCTTCCATTGCAATCTGTGATGCAGGAGACTGAGACAGGAAGATATGACTGTCGGCGTCTTCTGCCAATCTTCTATAGCTCTGAAGTCAAGTTGGAGGGACTGCAGCAAGGAACAGTCGCGGACCATACGGCCTCAACTCTTTGAGACAAGCCTTTGCAGTGTGGGCCGTTTGATGGCTATCGTGTAATCATCTTGAAAGCAGGATCTCTGCGTTGCAGCGATGAGAACTGGATCCATAAAACCAGTGATTCATCCATCTGGCTCTGACGATGAGAGCTTAACTGTTGTAGATGCTATGCAGCAAGTTTTAGACTATTTCAAGCTTCTCGATAAGGCCGTTACTGCGCATGGTGGTAAATCTGTAGGCATTGTAT
>JBKDOR010000218.1:0-19730 GCA_046342775.1 Synechococcaceae cyanobacterium | reverse complement strand
GTGCATCAGGCCTGGGGCGACCCCATCCGCAAGATGATCGGCGGCACGCAGATGGCCTGGATGCCGCAGCAGATGGCCAGCTCCTCGTCTGCCTGGCTGGTGCTTGGCCAGCAGGTGCTGATGCAAAGCATGGCCGTTCCGGCGGAACTGCTGCTCAATGCCGGCGATCCAGCCCTGCTCGACAAGTATGCCGCCCCCCTGCAGAAGCTCGCCACCGGCACCGCCTTCGCCAGCCTCTCCCCCGCCGAGCAGGCCCTCTTCGCCGAATCCGGCAAGATTCCTTACAACCTTGACGCCTGGGATGGCTACGGCGCCGAGCGGGAGGTGATCCTGCAGACCGCCCTGTCCCTTGACAAGCGGCTGATCAGCCTCGCCGGCGACACCCACAACGCCTGGGCGGGCGTGCTCGACACGATGAGCGCCGGCAGCAAGCCGGCCGGCACGATGGCGGGGGTGGAGTTCGCCACACCGGGTGTGACCTCCCCGGGCCTTGAGCAATATCTGCTGGGAGCCGATGCCTACATTCGCACAAAGTATCCAGCCGTCGATGGGTTGGATGGGCTGTTCGGCGGCTATGTGAACGGCCTGAAGTACGCCGAGCTCAGCCGCCGAGGCTTCCTGGATCTCACGGTGAGCAAAGAGCAAGCGGTGGGGTCCTTCCAATTCCTCAACGGCAGCGACCCCCTGAATGGCAAGTCTCTGTGGAGCAGCGAGACGGTGGTCTCCAGCGCCAGCTATGCCCTCACCAGCGCTGCTGAAGCCCTGCCATTGATCACCTGGCAACCGGACTGGCGTGAACTGGATCTCATCTTCGGCCTGGCTGTTGATTCAGCTGGGCTGCCGACAGTGTTCGACCCGGCCGCCTATGCGAGCGTGCCTCGGGATGGGGTGCAGCTTGCCGATGTGCGCGTGCAGGGATCCAGTGGCGCCGACCGGGTGATGGTGGGCGTGGGTTCCAGAGTGGATACAAGCGATGGCAGCGATGAGCTCGTTAACATCGACAGTCTGGGTGACAACCTGTTGGTGGGCGGGAGCGGCTCCGATCGCTTTTTCCTCACCGCCGTCAACGACTTGATCATTGGTGGACAGCTCTTCGCCAGTGTTCCATCACTCAAGCTTTCCAACTACACCGCCCTGGTAGACCATGTACGGGACGATTATCTGATTGATACGTCTGGCGACACCAGCATTGCGCCATTGCAGATCCTGGACTACGAGCCCGGGATTGACCAACTGCTGATCGACGGCGTCGCGCCCATCGGCGACTGGGGAGCGATACGCCAACAGCTGGGGTCCCTGAATGTGAACATCAACTCCGCACCGCAGCTGGAACCCACGCCGATCACCATCAAGATCTTCCCCGGTGAAAAGCAGGCCCTGGATCTGAATCCGTTCGTGAACGATGCTGATGCGGATGGGTTGAGCCTGCTGAAGCTGAGCGGCCCAGAATGGTTCACCGTGGCTGGCACCACGCTCACGGTGGCCGCACCGACCACGCTTGATACCAACTCGCTGGCAAACGCCCAGCTCGTGCTGGGCTTCAGCGATGGCCGGGCTGTGTCGGATTTCCGTCCTGTGTTGATGTTGAGCGACAAGCGCCTCTACACCCCGGGCCCCAACACAACCAACGGTATCAACCTCGGCTCCACCTCCGCTGGCTATGCCTTGAAGAATGGGGATGGCATCCCCATTCCGGTGAGCTACAGCGGCGGCAAAGCCAGCGCCAACAATCCCGGCAATGGCTGGAGTGCGCTTGCCGCAGCTCCCACGAGCAGCGGCTATGCCTTCTTTTGGCGGAACAGCGCGAGCAAGCATGTGGCCCGCTGGAACCTCAATAGCAGCGGCGTTTACGAGTCAGGCTATTACTTGTCTTCCAGCCTGACTGGTGATGACTCCTCCGAATCACTCCTGCTGAAGGAAGAAGCTTTCCTGGACCTGGATTTGAACGGCGATGGCTTTATTCCACTCTCGCCGCTAAGGCTAAAGTCGGCCCCATCTCCTGACAATGTCTATTCTCCGATTCTTGGCAGAACATCCTCGGGCTACGCCCTGCTCCCAGGCTTTGGAGTGAGGCCTATTCAGCTAACTTACCCTGGAGGAAACGCCTCCCCAAGCAACCCTGGGAACGGTTGGACTGCAGTAGCTGCCACACCAGCTGATCCAGACTTCCCGAGCCTCTACTGGCGCAACAGCATTACGCAGGAGGTCGCACGTTGGAAACTCAATCCCAGCGGCGCTTACCAATCGGGATCGATCCTTTCAGCGGAACAATTGTTCAGTGAGGAGGCTGACCTCAACCTTGATCTCAATGGCGATGGAAGCATCGCCGTTCGTCTTGGCAGCACCTCCGAGGCCTATGAACTGCTTCGATCGGGCCTGCCGCCGCTCCAAGTCGTCTTTTCCGGTGGTGTGGCCTCCGCTTCCAACCCCGGCACTGGTTGGAAAGCATCGGCCGTTGTCGCTTCCAACAGGATTGAGACAGGCGGCTTCAGTCTCTACTGGACCAATAGCAACTCCAATCAGACCGCTCGCTGGGACTTGAACGCCAGCGGTCTTTATGCAGATGGAGTCTTCCTCAGCACTGATCAACTTGTTGAGGTTGAAGCCAAGCTCAAGCGCGACCTCAACGGCGACGGCTTCATCGCGGGGCCCAGCACGATCCAGGGCCTGAACCTCGGCAGCACCTCCCAGGGCTACGCCTTGCAAACGGGCAGTGAAGCACCGGTGCACGTCAGCTGGACGAGCGGCAATGCTTCGGTCGACAACCCCGGTAACGGCTGGGTCGCCACGGTGGCTCTGCCCACGGCGTCGGGTAGCGATTTGTATTGGAAAAACGAAGCGACAGGGCAGCAGGCCCGCTGGAGCCTCAATGCCAGCGGCGCCTATCAATCCGGCACATTTTTGAGCAACGATGAGATCTACGGTGAGGAGATCAGCCTCAGCACAGACCTCAACAACGATTCGATTATCGGTGCCTCTTACTGGACTATTGAAAACCAGGGCAATGCCGCTCTACTGCGCCGTAACGACCGCGAAGCGTTCGTCGAGACGGGTGGCAAGCTTTCTCGCGTCACTTCACCGTTCAACCTCAAAACTGGCAACGACTTAACACCCTGGCAGATGCTGGCCGCTGAAAAGATAGACGAGCAAAATCAAATTCTCTGGCGCAACAACGCCGAGAACTTCCTGCATCTTTGGAATCTGGATGCCGCCTGGAATTGGCAGTCCTCGTATGGCGCCATCAAACCTTTCTCCCCTGAGGCGCTGAACCTGGAAACCAGTTTCAAAGTCGATCTCAATGGTGACGGTGGACTCGGTTGAGGGCTTGACAGCAGAGCAAAAAAAAGGGAGAGGAGGGTCATCCCTCACTCTCCCTGAATCTGATCAAGTCAGATGGTGTGGCGACGATCAGTAGTCGAAGTCGCCGCCCATGCCACCGCCACCTGCGGGAGCTGCTTCCTTCTTCTCGGGCAGATCGGCGACGATGCACTCGGTGGTGAGCACCATGCCGGCGATCGAGGCGGCGTTCTGGAGGCCGGAGCGGGTCACCTTGGCGGGATCCACGATGCCTGCGGCCAGCATGTCGACGTATTCGCCGGTGGCGGCGTTGTAGCCCTCATTGAAGGGCTTGCTGCGAACGTGCTCAGCGATCACAGCACCATTGGCACCAGCGTTCTCAGCGATCCGCTTGAGCGGCGCGGTGAGGGAGGTGGCCACGATCTGGGCGCCGATCAGCTCCTCGCCGGAGAGGTTGGCGGCAGCCCACTCTTCGAGGGCGGGGGCCAGGTGGGCCAGGGTTGTGCCACCGCCAGGAACGATGCCTTCCTCAACGGCCGCCTTGGTGGCGTTGATGGCATCCTCCAGGCGCAGCTTCTTGTCCTTCATCTCGGTTTCGGTGGCGGCACCGACCTTGACGACGGCCACACCACCGCTGAGCTTGGCCAGGCGCTCCTGCAGCTTCTCCTTGTCGTAGGAGGAATCGGTTTCATCCACCTGCTTGCGGATCTGCTCGCAGCGGGCCTTGACCGCAGCTTCGTTGCCTTCGGCGACGATCGTCGTGGTGTCCTTGTTGATCGTGATGCGGCGGGCGGTGCCCAGCATTTCCAGCTTGGTGTTCTCCAGCTTGAGGCCAGCATCCTCGGTGATCAGCTGACCATTGGTGAGAACGGCGATGTCCTCAAGCATGGCCTTGCGACGATCGCCGAAGCCGGGGGCTTTGACGGCTGCCACATTCAAGACACCGCGCAGACGATTGACGACCAGGGTGGCGAGGGCCTCCTTCTCGATGTCCTCGGCGATGATCAGGAGCGGCTTGCCGGTGCGGGCGATCTGCTCGAGCACGGGCACCAGATCCTGCACCAGGCCGATCTTTTTGTCGGTGATCAGAATGTAGGGATCATCCAGCACCGCCTCCATCCGCTCGGTGTCGGTGGCGAAGTAGGGGGAGATGTAGCCCTTATCGAAGCGCATGCCCTCGGTGACCTCCAGCTCGGTGGTCATCGACTTGCCTTCCTCCAGGGAAATCACACCCTCTTTGCCGACCTTGTCCATGGCGTCGGCGATCATCCGGCCCACCTCTTCGTCGTTACCGGCGGAGATGGTGCCCACCTGGGCGATGGCATTGCTGTCGCTGATCGGCTTGGCGTGCTCCTCGATCTTCTTGACGAGGAATTCGGTGGCCTTGTCGATGCCGCGCTTGAGGGTGATGGCATTGGCTCCGGCGGCCACATTGCGCAGGCCAGCCTTCACCATGGCATGGGCCAGCACGGTGGCGGTTGTGGTGCCGTCGCCTGCGGCATCATTGGTTTTGCTGGCGGCCTGGCGGATCAGGGCAACGCCGGTGTTCTCAATGTGATCTTCAAGCTCGATTTCCTTGGCGATGGTGACGCCATCGTTCACGATCTGGGGAGCACCAAACTTTTTCTCGAGCACCACATTGCGGCCCTTGGGCCCGAGGGTGACAGCGACAGACTCAGCGAGGATATCAATGCCTTTTTCGAGGGCACGACGAGCTTGCTCGTTGTAGATAATGCGTTTGGCCATGGTTGGGCTTCAGTAGGAGAATGGTCGGAATGAGATGGACTGGTGGCGAGGCAGGGATCAGCGAATCCCAGCTGGAGACTCAGTTGACGACGGCGAGGATGTCCTTTTCGGACAACAGAACGTATTCGTCGGTGCCGAGCTTGATGTCAGTGCCGGCGTACTTGCTGTACAAAACCTGGTCACCAACGCTCACTTCCGGCGACTGGCGGGTGCCATCGTCGTTGCGCTTGCCAGGACCAACCTGGACGACTTCGCCGACCTGGGGTTTTTCCTTGGCGGTGTCAGGCAGCAGGATGCCGCCGGCGGTGCGCTCCTCGGATTCGGACACCTTGATGAAGATGCGATCGCCGAGAGGCTTCACCGTCGAGACGCTGAGAGAAACAGCAGCCATGGTTTGTAAATGCGCGATGGTCGCGGGTGAGGAACGCGGACGGGGGTAGGCCGGAGACCAAAACGAGCTTCTGGCACTCTCCCCCGTCGAGTGCCAACCTATGGGCTTGAGCCGCCCTTGCGCTAGTCCGGGCTGTGCGGTTGACCGAACCCAGCCGCCTCCACTCCGGAGTCCTGTTCGGACTGCTGGACCCCCTGGCCGATACAGCGTTCAGCCTGGGGGCACGATGCTGCCAAGGCTTGGGGGCTGGTCGCGCCTGCGCTTTTGCAGGGTCGCGCTCGCTTCAATCTCTGGGTTGGAGAACCGTCGGGACGTCAGCTTCAACTGTCCGGCCTCCGCAGCGCCGTGACTCCGCATCGCCGGCCTCCGCAGCGCCGTGCCTCTGCAGCGCCGTGGCTCCGGAGCCAAGCCCGTGACCCGGGTCAGGCGCTGAGCGTGCGCATTCGCAAAGCCTGGCCAACGTTGGGCTGCAAGCCATTTCGTGCCTGAGCGGGGTACGTCTCTGGAGCGGTCAGCGAAGCGAGAACTCCGGGGGGCGTCCACCGCTCGCCGTTCAGCACCCGCCAGCCGCGTAGGTCTGGGGTCAGGCGGACGTTGCGGCTGTTCCAGCCTGAACACCAGCCGCCTGCTGCGCCGGCGCCAGTGGGCGCGAAGCGAGCTCCAGAGGCCAGGCCAAGTGGACTCGCCAGAGCCAGGCCTCGCGGTGGTAAGGTTGCGCCGCTTCAGGCGGCTGGCTGATTTCTCCAGCAACAAGTCCTGATCTGATTGTCTCCCGCCCTCCCCTCAACCATGGCTGCTGCAGCTCCCGCCGCAACCGGCACAACAGGCATCGTTCGGCAGGTGATCGGGCCGGTGCTCGACGTGGAATTTCCGGCCGGCCAGCTGCCCCGCATCTACAACGCTCTCAGGATTGAGACCACCAACCCCGCGGGTCAGTCCGTGGCCCTCACTGCCGAGGTGCAGCAGCTGTTGGGCGATCACAGGGTGCGTGCCGTGGCGATGAGCAGCACGGACGGCCTGGTGCGGGGGATGGGGGCGGTCGACACCGGCGCTCCGATCTCCGTTCCCGTGGGTGAGGCCACCCTGGGCCGGATTTTCAACGTGCTTGGCGAACCTGTGGATGAGCGGGGTCCGGTGACCAGCTCCATGACCTCGCCGATCCACCGAGAGGCCCCCAAGCTCACCGAGCTCGAAACCAAACCCAAGGTGTTCGAAACCGGAATCAAGGTGATCGACCTGCTTGCTCCCTATCGCCAAGGCGGCAAGGTGGGTCTTTTCGGAGGAGCCGGCGTAGGCAAGACCGTTCTCATTCAAGAGCTGATCAACAACATTGCCAAGGAGCACGGGGGCGTTTCGGTCTTCGCCGGGGTGGGTGAGCGCACCCGCGAAGGGAATGACCTCTACGAGGAATTCAAAGAGTCTGGAGTGATCAACTCTGAGGATCTCTCCAAATCAAAAGTGGCCCTTTGCTATGGCCAGATGAATGAGCCCCCGGGTGCCCGCATGCGTGTGGGGCTGTCGGCTCTCACCATGGCCGAGCACTTCCGCGATGTGAACAAGCAGGATGTGTTGCTGTTTGTCGACAACATTTTCCGCTTCGTTCAAGCCGGTTCCGAGGTGTCCGCCCTGCTGGGCCGCATGCCATCCGCCGTGGGCTATCAGCCCACCCTCGGCACCGACGTGGGTCAACTGCAGGAGCGCATCACCTCCACACTGGAAGGTTCGATCACCTCGATTCAGGCCGTCTACGTGCCCGCGGACGACCTCACCGACCCCGCACCCGCCACCACCTTCGCCCACCTCGATGCCACCACGGTATTGAGCCGTGGACTGGCCTCCAAGGGCATTTACCCCGCTGTCGATCCGCTCGACTCCACCAGCACCATGCTGCAGCCGGCAGTCGTTGGCGATGATCACTACCGCACGGCTCGCGCGGTCCAATCCACCCTGCAGCGCTACAAGGAATTGCAAGACATCATTGCGATTCTCGGCCTGGACGAACTGTCGGAGGACGATCGGCGCACGGTGGATCGGGCCCGCAAGATTGAAAAGTTCCTCTCCCAGCCCTTCTTCGTGGCTGAGATCTTCACGGGCATGCCCGGCAAATATGTGAAACTTGAGGAAACCATCCAGGGCTTCAACAAAATCCTCAGCGGCGAACTCGACGATTTGCCAGAAGCTGCCTTTTACCTCGTGGGCAGCATCGAGGAAGTGAAAGCCAAAGCCGCCAAGATCCTGGCGGATGCCAAGTGACCGGCGGGTTCAACTGGAGATTCTCATGACACTCAACTTGCGTATTCTTGCCCCCGATCAGAGTGTTTACGACGGCGATGCCGACGAAGTGATCCTCCCCAGCTGCACGGGGCAACTCGGTGTTCTCACCGGTCACGTGTCGATGCTGACGGCCCTCGACCCGGGGGTGGTGCGATTGCGCCAGGGTGGCTCCTGGCAATCGATTGCCGTCAGTGGCGGCTTCGCGGAAGTGGAAGCGAACGAGGTCACCGTGTTGGCCAACGAAGCTCAACTGGGCAGTGCTATTGATGCCACCGTTGCCCAACAGGACCTCGAAAAAGCGCAGCAGGTCGCCTCAGGCTTTGAGGGTCAACCCTCCAGTCCTGAGAAAGTGAAGGCCCAGATGGCCCTCAGTCGTGCCCGGGCCAGGGTTTCCGCAGCCAAAGGGACCTGATCCTCGAACGGCGTGCCAAACACGGTTCGCCACCAACTGCAGGGGCTTGATGACACCTTCAAGCCCCTTTTCTTATTGGATTCTGTAGATAGTAGCCAGACTGGTCATCGTATTCCAGACAGGTCTTACTTGATGGCAAAAACCGGCTCGATACTCAGCGCTATAAGAGTATCCCACTAGTTTCTGATTGTCATGTCTGCCCCTCGGGCGCCAAGCGTTTCCTCCCTTTGCCTTTCCTTGGGGGCTACTTTGTTTCGGACGTACAAAGTTGGCGCTTTCTAGCGATTGGCGTGGTGAAATGATCTGCGGATCTGAGCCTTGGGGATCAGTACACCCAGTTTCAGTCGCTGGCGACGCACGCGTGGAATCATTGATTGGCTCTAAGAAAGGCGTTGGTTACCTGGCATCGCCACGCGTAACAAGGCATTGGGGACTGTCAAACTTCTCTCCGGGAGGCTATCGCAACATTGCACTGGTGTTCGGTTGAGCTGTTCATGAGGTGTTCGGCTGAGCTGTGCCTCAGCAGCTCGGAGCAGCCCGACTTGTGAACAAGGTCTTGCAGTTCACCCCTGGATCTTGCCCGCCCCTGTGACGTTGAACGCCATCGCCAGGTCAGCCTCTGGCTCAGACTGATGCACCCAAGCCTTCGCCCCAGACCATGCGCCTGCGCTTGTTTCTTGATACGGCGGATGTGAAGGACTGGCAGGAATGGCTGCCCTCCGGCCTTTTCCACGGCATCACCTGCAATCCCACCCTGTTGCGCCGCGCCTGCCAGCCCTGTCGCCTCGACAGCCTGACGGCGCTGACGCGGCGGGCCTTGGAGCTGGGAGCCCGCGAGATCCATCTGCAGGCCTGGGGCCCTGACCACCAGGCCTATGCCGCTTGCGGCAAGGAGTTGGCGGCGCTCGCCCCGGGGCAGATTTTGGTGAAACTGCCGATCACCCGCCATGGGGCGCTGGCGGCGCGGGAGCTGATGGCCTGCGGCATCCCCGTGACGCTCACCGCCGGCTATGAACCGCACCAGGCGCTCCTGGCCGCCGCCCTGGGCGCCGCTTACCTCGCCCCATATCTGGGCCGCCTGCAGGACCTCGGACGTGATGGCCATGCCGAACTGATCCAGATGCAACGTTGCCTGGATGGAGTGGAATCTCCGCTGAGGCTGCTGGTGGCCAGCCTGCGACAGCCCCAGGATCTGACGATCCTGGCCGCCGCCGGCTTGAACAGCTTCACGATCAGCCCCGCCCTTGCCGAGGCCCTCTTCCATGTGGAGGCCACCCTGGCGGCGGCGCAGCAATTCGAGCTGGACGCGGCCAGCCCTGCCAGCTGAGTGGTGTTCCAGGCCCCATGGTCGGATCTCCACCCTGCGCCGGACGGTCTTCGGGGAAGCCGAACGGGACCAACTGCCTAAGCTCAGGGCGCTTCGGATCTCTGGATGGGCAAGGGTGAGGAGCTCGGTCGCGAGCTGCGCCACTGGATCACGGTGGATCGGTGGCAACCGATCAGCGGTCCAGCCCTTGCCAACCGGCTGATCGATCTGTTGGGTGAGCAGGACACCCTGAAGGCGCCGTTGCGTGACCTGGCCGCCCAGCCCCAGTTCCTCAGCCTGCTGCGTCACCCCCAGTCCGTCTCCGCCGCTGCCGTGGAGTCGCTCTGTGGGGTTCTGGCTCGCACTTACGCCCCAGCGGTGCTGGCCGAGCTGCAGGATCTGATCCAGGTGGCCAGTGGCTTTCGCTCCGCGCCTGAGGGAGTCGGTCCGCCAGCTGGTGATGGCACAACCGCCCCTGGTTCAGATCGGGGCCTTCCGGCCACACCCTGGAACGCCGCTGCCAGCGGGCCATCCAGCCCCAGCGCCCAACTCGGGGGCCTGCCCTTCCCCGCTCTGGCACACGACTCACCAGCTCCAGCGGCTGCTGCCTTCACCCCGGCTGTCCGGCCTCGGCACCCACAGCCGGATCCTGACCCCATGGCCGTGCGGACCGCCGCCGCCACGCCGGCCTCCATGCGCCCTGATCTGGATCGATCCACCGCGGCAAGCGCGCAGGGGGTCGCTCCAGAGGCAGCGCCAGCCGGCCTGTCGGGTCCGGCTCCCCGTGCAGCCCGTTTGCCCTGGAGCGCGTTGGCTGAAGAGCTCACCGCCATCGCGCCGGGCCTGGCGCTTGGGTTCAGCGTCAGCCTGGTGTTGGCCTGGGCCGCCGCCCAGCTGGATCAAGCTCTGCTGGATCGCTGGGGCTGGAGCGGTGGCGTCAGCCTGGCGCTGGCGCTGTTGGCGCTTCAGATCGGCAGCAGCGGGCCGCTGCGGCGGCTGCGGCGCCACGCCCTGCTCAGCCTGCCCAGCAGCGCTGAACCGAGGCTGGCCTGGCGCTGGTTCACCGCCCCCTGGCTCCATGCCCGCGGTGGCGAGGCGCTCACCCATGTGGTGCTGCTGTTGATCCTGTTAGGTCCCAGCCCTCTCCCCCTCAACCAGGTGGTGTTGCGCTATAGCCTCACCGCGCTCGCCACCCAGGCCTTGGCCATACTCTCGGCACGCGCCAGCGGCATGACGCTGCGCCGCTGGGGAGGCGCGGCCGGACCGGTGGCCTCCCTGATCGGCCTGGCGGCCTGTTTGAGCCTGCTGCAATGGCGTGAACTGGGCTTCCAGTTGGGGCTGCCAGGCCAGCTGAACGTGCCGGCTTGGGTTCTGCTGGTGATCTATGCCTCCCTGCAGCTGGCCTGGCAACTGCCACGCACGGGGGCCGATGACACCAGTCGACCTGGAGATCGGCTGTGGAGCAGTACCTGGTGGTGGGGCACGTTGCTCGGCGTCGGCTGGGGCCTGTTGTCCTGGTCCAGCCAGGCGATCAGCCAGGCGCTGCACCACGCTGGCGGCCGCTGAACTGGGGACGGTGCCAAGGCCGCAGAGTTGGCTGCTCGCTTGGCGGCTGGGAGCAGCGGGGCCCGCTCGTGACCAGGTTGCCAGCCCTGGGGCTGCCGATCCAGGCGCTGCCATCGCCATGTCAGGGACAAGACCAACGCAGGAGTAAAGATTTGCGGTGAGCCAGAGCCAATCAGCTCTTTTGGGGTGCCTCTCTAAAGACCGGCCTGAGCAACACCATCACGCTGCAACCACCAACGCCCCTAAGGAGGCTCTGGATAGCCAAAGCTCTCTGCCGATTCCTCGCCTGAAGACCATGTCACGGCCTGAACGCGATTGCGGTCGTCGCGATGATGTCGATCCTTCCAGGCTGATCAGACCGGAAGCTCTGATTGGATCAACGCAAAGTGTCCGGGCCTGGGATATCAGCATTGGGGCTCATATCTGGGGGTAGTTCAATCCATCGCTGGGCGCTGGCACGGATTCCAGCATGCCTAGTCGGGTGGTCGGGGAAGTGGACAAGCAGACATGGCAAAACCTCCTCATGATGGCTCCGAATCGGGCCGACCCGGAGTAGCCAAGCGCTACTTATGGCGAACGTTTTTGACAGGAAACCCCGTTAAACTGTTGGCGCTGGATCTGACCCGATCCCCAGCTTAAGAGAGGGCAGCTTTGAACAACCGGCTGATCTGGATATCAATTTCAGAGTGGCACAGGCCGTCGCGGCGGAGACCACGTCGACATGCTGGTTTTTTCAGGGAATCCCTCGGCGAACACAGGCGTTGATGAAGGCCTCGCAAGTTTGGTGCTGTGCCTGTTTGCAGCTGCGAGCAACGAACGACAACGCTGTTGAATAGGGAGCCACCCGCAAGCTGCCTACTGGGAATTTGCGAGGCCCCCCAGAGGAATCATCCCCCGAGAGTGTGCGCGACTAGCTCCGCATACCTGCCTGAAGGCTGAACCTCAGGCGGTTCCGCAGAAGGTCACATCAGGGAATTTGGCTTTGGCTTCCTCCAGTGACTTGCCGCGACCTTCCTCCTGCCAGTAGTTGATCACCTCGGTGGCCTTGTTGAGAATCTCCACACGCTCGTTGTCGGTGATCCAACTCTTGGCCTCCAATTCGCCCTTCAGGGTTTCCCAGGCATCTTCCCGGGGCCAGAAGAAATAGGCCGTCAGTGGGCTGGGGCCACCTCCCACGATCTGATCCACCGCCAGAGCAACGTTGTCAGGCAGCCAGAGGATCTTGACCAGGAAGCGCCCCTCATCAGCCTTCGGGGTGTAACCGGAGGGCACGCCATCCTCATCGATCGTGGCGGTGGCCAGGGCAGCACTGCCGCCTCGCAGCACCGGGCGGGCCGGCACTGGATCGGAAGCCAGGGGCAGATCTTCAACGTCTTCCACGGCGGCAACCGCAGCGGTGTCGACGGCGCGCTCGGCAGCTGGCATGGTCTCGACGCTCAAGTGGACGAAGCAAAGATGCACCCTACCAGCCGAGGGCGTTGAGTGACCGCAGAGCTCCAGAAGGGGGCTGTCGGACGCAGCCCAGCCGGGCTTAGCCTCCGCTCAGCCTCATCGACAGCCCTGAGCCTGCGCGCCATCCTGCTGTTCGACATCGATGGGGTGATTCGCGATGTCAGCGCCAGCTATCGCCGCGCCATCGTGGAAACGGTTCACCACTACTGCGGCTGGCGGCCTGAAGCCGGCGTCATCGACGCCCTGAAGAGTGAGGGCCACTGGAACAACGATTGGCAGGCCTCCGCGGAACTGATCCGCCGCCACGGGGCCCAACGGGGCGATGGGCCGCCGCAGCCCCCGTTCGCAGAGCTGGTGCGGGTGTTCGGCGATTTTTATTTTGGCGGCGATCCCGACGGGGATCCCAGCCAGTGGCATGGGTTCATCGGCGCCGAACCGCTGTTGCTGGAGGCAACCAGTTTTGAGCGCCTCTCGGCCAGCGGCATCGGCTGGGGTTTCGTCAGCGGCGCCGAGCCACCCTCCTGCCGCTTTGTGCTAGAAACCCGGCTGGACCTGGTGAATCCTCCCTTGATCGCCATGGGAGATGCGCCAGACAAACCGAATCCCGAGGGCTTGATCCAGCTCGCCCGCCGCCTGCTCGCTGACGGGGGGGGCAGCGAACTCGGCCCCGCCGCTCCCCCGGTCGCCTATCTGGGCGACACGGTGGCCGATGTGGAGACCGTGATCCGGGCCCGGGCCCAGCTGCCAGGCCAACGCTGGCTCAGCCTGGCGGTCGCTCCGCCGCACCTGGCCCGCCCGGGTGCCGAAGCGGCCCGCCAGAGCTACGAGCAGGCCCTGCGGGCCGCTGGCGCCGACCGTTTGCTGGCCAGCAGTGGCGAGTGCCTCGATGCGATCGAGGGCCTGCTGGCGGCCCAGGGCCGCTGAACGGCTCCCGGGCCAAGGCGCCCCACGGGCAGCGGCCTACTCCCCGCGGGCAGCGGCCTGGGGCCTGAGGGCTGCAGCCTGCGGACTGCGGCGGTTCAGGGCTGAGCGGCAGCCTTCCGGGCGGCACAGCGTCGGGCTCTCAGCGCTCCAGCGCTGTCGGCGCCTTCAGCGCCGCCGCGGTGAGCACCTCGCGGCCGTGATCCGTCACGGCCACATCGTCCTCAATGCGGATGCCGATCCCCTTCCAGCGCTCCGCGATCTCTGGCTGGCCCTCGGGCACCGCCAGCCGGTCGCGCACGTACAGCCCGGGCTCCACCGTGAGCACCATGCCAGGCTCCAGCTGCACCGGATGCTCCCCCAGCCGATAGGCCCCCACATCGTGGACATCGAGGCCGAGCCAGTGGCCGGTGCGGTGCATGTAGAGATGGCGGTAGCTGCCCTGCTCGATCAGCTCCTCCACCGACCCGCGCAACAGGCCTAACTCCACCAACCCCTGCACCAACGTGCGCACGGCGGTGCCATGGACCTCATCGGCCGTGCCTCCGGGCCGCACCGCGGCAACAGCCGCCTCCTGGGCGGCCAGCACAAGCTCGTAGAGGGCGCGCTGTTCGCCGCTGAAGACGCCGTTGATCGGGAAGGTGCGTGTGATGTCGCCGTTGTAGTAATCGCTGAGGCTGCAGCCGGCATCGATCAGCAGCAGGTCACCGTCGCGCAGCTCGGCGTGATTGGAGGTGTAGTGCAGCACGCAGGCGTTGTCGCCACCGGCGACGATCGAGCCGTAGGCGGGGCCGCGGGCTCCCCGCTCCAGAAAGTGCTGCTCGATCACCGCCTGCACCTGCCGCTCGCTCAGACCTGGACGCGCCACTTGCCGGGCCAGCTCGTGGGCTTCGGCGGAGATGCGGGCCGCCAGACGCAGCCGCTCCAGCTCGGCCGGTTGTTTGCGCAGGCGCAACTCATGCAGGATCGGGCAGGGGGAGACGAGGCCGAGGGCGGCGCTGCCGCTGCGGGGAGCGCGGTCGAGCTGGCGGGCCCAGGCCTGCAGCACCAGTGGTTCCACCTGGGGATGGCGGCCCACCCGGAAGGCGATGCCCTCAGCCCCCTCGAGATAACCGGCCAGGCGCTGCTCCAACTCGGAGAGTGGATGGGCTTCGCAGGCTCCGAAGCGCTGCACCGCACCCTCGCAGCCCCAACGAAAGCCGTTCCACACCTCGGCGGCAGGATCGCGCGGCTGCACGAACAGCACGAAAGGGGTGTCGGGGCGGTGGGGCAGCAGCAACGCCACGGCACCGGGTTCATCGAAGCCGGTCAGGTACCAGAAATCGCTGTTTTGGCGGAAGGCATGCTCCACGTCGGCGTGGTGGGTGACCAGCGGCGCGGCCGGGATCACGGCGGCGGCGCCGCCAAGCCGATGCAGGAAGCGATCGCGCCGATCGGCGAACTGGGCCGCATCGAAGGCACTGGTTCCGTCCATCGGCCTCTTCGGGCAGGCTGCGAGCTGAAGATGGCACAGCCGCAGCCCTCCCGAGGCAGGGGCAAGCGGGGCCAGGGCAACAGGGGCCTGGACCCATTGGGGGTGAAAGATCGCTGGTCAAGTGCGAAGCGGAGCAGTGGAACCGGAGCAGTGGAAACGGGGCTTGAGGCAGCGGCAGGCCCCTGATGGAGACGGTTGAATGGATCCATGCCCGGGAGTTCGTCCCCTGCCCCGCTCCTTCCCCCGCGATCAGCCTCGAACTCGCGTCGGCCAAGGTTTCTCCGGCGATGTGGAGCAAGCCGCGCGACGATCAGCCGTTGGCGCTTACGCCGGCGCGGTGCCATCGGCTGACGCCGAACCAGCGGCCGCAGGCAGCCCGGAACCCTGGCGCCAGGACGGTTCGGCTGCTCCCTCGACCCCCGTGCGGGCACGCCTGCTGCTGGAGCGTTGGCGGCGGGAGCTGCGCCTGAGTCCACGGGAAACCTCCCTGCTGGCTGGAGAGCTGGCGGGGCTGGATCGCCAGTTGGCGCGCCTGCGGCAGCGGCGCCCCAGGCTGGCGGTGTTCGGCCGCGTCGGGGTGGGCAAATCAAGCCTGCTCAACGCCCTGCTGGGGCAGGAGCATTTCGCCACCGACCTGGCCCACGGTTGCACGCGCCGCCAAGCCAGCTGCCCCTGGGACCAGCCCTTGAACGGCCTGAGCGGCGTTGACCTGGTGGACACGCCTGGAATCGACGAGATTGGCGCCGCGGCGCGGGCACGTCTGGCGGCGCGGGTGGCGTTGGGGGCGGATCTGGTGCTGCTGGTGATCGACGCCGACCTGAGCGAGCCGGAGCTGGAGGCCCTGGAGGTGCTGCTGGCCAGCGGCAAACCGCTGGTGCTGGTGCTCAACCGCTGCGACTGCTGGCCGCAGGCGGAGCTGCCCTCGCTGCTGGCCAGCCTGCAACGGCGGCTGCCGGCGAGCGCGCGCCAACTGCGGCCGATCGCCGTGGCGGCGGCGCCGCGGCTGGCGCGGCTGTTGGCCGATGGCCGGGTGCGCAGTCAGCTGCAACCGCCGCGCATCGCGCCATTGCGCCACGCCCTGATCGAGCTGCTGGAACAGCAGGGTGAGCTGATGCTGGCGCTGAACGCCCTGCGAGCCGCCGATCGTTTCGCGGGCCACCTGCATGCGACGCGACTGCGGCTGGGGCGTCGCCAGGCGCAGGGCTTGATCGGCCGCTATGCCGCCGCCAAGGCCACCGGTGTGGCGATGAATCCGCTGCCCCTGCTGGACCTGCTGGGCGGCATGGCGGCCGATGCCGCCTTGGTGGCCCAGCTCAGCCAGCTGTATGGACTGTCCTTGGATCGCGGTGGGGTGCGGGCTTTACTCGCTCGCGTCGGCGGACAAAACGCCCTGCTCGGTGCCACGGCGCTGGCCTTGCAGGCGCTGTTGGCCGCCGTGCGCCAGGTGTTGCTGCTGGCAGCCCCGTTGAGCGGCGGCCTGAGCCTGGCCCCGGCCGCACCGGTGGCCGTGGCCCAAGCGGCCTTGGCGGTGCACACGAGCCGCCGGACGGGTCGGTTGGTGGCGAAGGAGCTGCTGCGCACGGCGGCGGCAGCCGGCCAACCCGGAGCCCTGCTGCGTCGCTTGGCCCGCCAGGACCCCGCAGCGCGCCGCTGGCTGGGCGACTGGCGAGGGGAGAGGTCCGCAGCGGGCGACACTCGGACGGGGCTGCTGCCTTGAGCTCCGCTGCCGCGGAGTCCAGCCCTGGACAAGAGCCGGCGGAAGCACGTGGCCCAGAGTCGTCTGAGGCGTGCGGGGCTGCCGGGGAGAGGCTCTCCGGGCCGGTGGCCCTGTTCGGCACCAGCGCCGATCCGCCCACCCTGGGCCATCGGCAGTTGCTGCTTGGGCTGCGGCGGCACTACCCGATGGTGGCGACCTGGGCCAGCGACAACCCCTTGAAGCAGCACACCGCCCCGCTGGAGCTGCGCCAGCGGCTGCTGGAGGCGGTGGTGCGGGCCATTGGCGATCCCAATGTGCGGCTGGTGCAGGAGCTGAGCAGCCCCTGGGCGGTGGAGACGCTGGAACGGGCTCGACAGCTCTGGCCCAACCGGGCGCTGGTGTTCGTGATCGGCAGCGATCTGGCACCCCAACTGCCACGTTGGCGCGAGGCGCGACGGCTGCTGGCGATGGGTCGGCTGGCGATCGCGCCGCGGGCGGGCTGGAGCCTGGAGCCGGAAGACCTGGAGCGGCTGCGCCAGCTCGGGGCCAGCGTGCAGGTGCTGCCGCTGCGAATTCCCGCCACGGCAAGCTCAACCTTGCGGGCTCCAAGCGGAGCCGCCGATGCGGCACAACTTCCCGAAGAGCTACGGCCGCTGCTGCTCCAGCACAATCCCTACGGCTTGCTTTCTCCTTGATGCGCATCGCCCTGGCCCAGCTCAATGCCCTGGTTGGTGACCTGGAGGGCAATGGCGCGGCGATCGAAGCGGCAGCGCGGCGGGCGGCGGCCGCGGGCGCCGATCTGCTGCTGACCCCGGAGCTCTCTCTCTGGGGCTATCCACCCCGGGATTTGTTGCTCAGCCCAGCGCTGCGGGTGCGTCAGACGCGTGTGCTGAGCCGTTTGGTGGATCGTTGTCCGGCGGGGCTGGCGCTGCTGGTGGGGATGGCCGAGCCGATCACCGACGGCCGGCTGCCGGACCTGTACAACGCCGTGGCCTTGGTGGAGGCGGATGGTTGGCGGGTGGTCTGCCGCAAGCAACTCCTGCCCAGTTACGACGTGTTCGATGAGCTGCGCTACTTCCGCGCCGCCGACGAGGCGGCGCTGCTGGAACTGGAGCGGCGCGGGCGGCGATGGCGCTTGGGGTTGACGATCTGCGAGGACCTCTGGGTGGAGCGGGAGCTGCAGGGCCAGCGGTTGCGCGGGCAGGACCCGGTGGCGGCATTGGCGCCGCTGGCGCCCGATCTGCTGTTCAATCTTTCGGCGTCACCGTTCGGACGCCGCAAGGTGGGGCTGCGCCACCAGCTGGCCCAGCGAGCCGCCCAGAGGCTCGGGGTGCCAGTGCTGTACCTGAATCAGGTGGGCGGCAACGATGAGTTGGTGTTTGATGGCGCCAGTTTCGTGCTGGCGGCCGACGGCACCCGGCTGGTGCAGCTGGCTCACGATGAGGAGGCCTTCGCCTGCTGGGATGCGGGCAGCCCCCGCGGCGCCTCGCCGCGCCTTGGCTCCCCCGGGGTGGCAGGAGCTGGGGCGACGGCAGCGGGACAAGGTCCAGCGACTGGAGGCAGCGCCACCCCCCCGGCGACAGCGGCCGCGGAGCTGGACCCGGACGAGTTGGACCTGCTGCTGCGCGCGTTGGTGCTGGGCACCCGCGACTATGCCCGCAAATGCGGCTTCCAACAGGCCCTGCTGGGCCTGAGCGGTGGCATCGATTCGGCCCTGGTGGCGGTGATCGCCGCGGCGGCCCTCGGCGCCCCGCAGGTGGAGGCCCTGCTGATGCCCTCCCCCTACAGCTCGGAGGGGTCCCTGCGGGATGCCACCGCCCTGGCGGATCGGCTGGGTGTGGTGCACCGCGTGCTGCCGATCACCCCGCTGATGGAAGGCTTCGACGCGGCCCTGACCGGCGCGCTCGGCCAGGCGCCGGCGGGCCTGACGGCGGAGAACCTGCAGTCGCGCATCCGCGGCACCCTGCTGATGGCGGTGGCCAACCAGCGGGGCCGGCTGCTGCTCTCCACCGGCAACAAGTCGGAGCTGGCGGTGGGCTACTGCACCCTCTACGGCGACATGAACGGCGGCCTGGCGGTGATCGGCGATCTGTACAAGAGCACCGTCTTCGCGCTCTGCAACTGGCTCGACAGCGCCGCCGCCGCCCCGGCCCGCGCCGCCCTGGGGCTGCCGGCCGAGGGGGAGCTCATCGGCGCGGCGATCCGCAGCAAGCCCCCCAGCGCCGAGCTGCGGCCCGACCAGCGAGATAGCGATTCGCTGCCCGACTACGGCGAGCTCGATCCGATCCTCAAGCGCCTGGTGGAGGAGCTGGCCAGTCCCGAGCAGCTGGTGGCCGAGGGGGCTGAGCCGGCGGTGGTGAAGCGGGTGGCCCAGCTGCTGCAGCGCGCCGAGTTCAAGCGCCGCCAGGCCGCGCCGGCCCTGAAGGTGAGCGGCCGGGCCTTCGGCAGTGGCTGGAGGATGCCGATTGCGGCGGCGGCGGAGGGCATTCTCTGAACCTCCTGCGCCCGTCTCAGGGGGTGGTGACGAACGCCTGGCCCATGCGCTCGCGGAACAGCTGAACGGCGGGGGTGGTGGCGGAGGGGGTGAGGAAGGGGGTGGCCAGCACCACCGGCGCGGCATAGCAGCGCCGGCGCACGCTCTGCTTGAGCAGGCCGATCGCGTCGCTGGAGCGATCCAGGGCCAGGGCGGCCAGGCCCCAGTAGCCCAGGGCTCCGGCCTGGTCAGGCGCGGTGGCGATCACGGCCAGGGCCTCATCCAGCAGGTGGTGGGCCCGGGGGCGCAGCTTTCCCTGGGCCAGGGCATAGGCCACCAGGGCCAGAGAACCCTGGAAGGGCTTTTCGAGCAGGCGACTGGCCTCGATGGAGCGGGTGGCCGTTTCGGCGTCACCCCGCAGAGCCGAGAGCATGGCCAGGAAAAGGCGGCTGCCCACCAGGGCCGGATTGCAGCCCAACTGGTGCTGGGCGGCCTGCTGGGCCGCCGGGATTTCCCCCAGGGCGGCATGGGCCAGGGAGATCACCAACCAGCCCTGGCTGAGGGCCGGGAGCGCCTGGGCCTGGAGGAGCTGCAGAGCCAGGCGCGCTTTGCCGGTGAAGATCAGGTGGCGCGCCCAGGAAAAACGCGGCAGGCCGGGGGGGAGAGTGGGGGCGAGCCAGTTGGCATAGAGCCGGTGACTGGTGAGCGGTTGCCAGAACAGC
>JBKDOR010000217.1:0-5303 GCA_046342775.1 Synechococcaceae cyanobacterium | reverse complement strand
CGAAAGTTCGCTCACCATCGCCGGCGTCACCCTGGTGATCGACGCGGGCCTGAGCCGCCGCAACCGCTTCGATGCCCGCAGCGGCATGGATGGCCTGGTGACCGTGCCCGCCAGCCAGGCCAGCGCCGAACAACGCCGCGGTCGCGCCGGCCGCCTCGGCCCGGTCAGCTGCATCCGCCTCTGGTCGCCGGCGGACCAGCAGCGCCGCCCCGCCGTCGACACGCCGGAGATCCTCGAGGCCGATCCGCTGCCGTTGGCGTGGCAGCGGGTGGCCTGGGGCTGCGCCGCTGGGGCGGAGCGGAGCTGGATCGATCCGCCTCCCGCAGCCGCCCTGGCGGAAGCGCGGCAGCTGCTGCGCCAGCTCGGCGCCAGCGAGGCCAACGGCTCCATCAGCGACCACGGCCGCGCCATGGCGCGGCTGGGGGTGCAGCCGCGGTTGGCCCACCTGCTGCTGGAGGCCGAGCGCCGCGGCCAGCTGCCCCTGGGCAGCGCCCTGGCGGTGTTGCTCAGCGAGCGCGATCTGCTGGAGCGCCAGCAGGTGGGCTGCGATCTGTTGCCCCGCCTCGACGCCTTGCGCCGTGGCCAGGGGGATGCCCGCCAGCTGGAGCTGCTGCGGCGGCAGCTGGAGCGCCAGGTGCGGGCCTTGCGTCCCGCTGGGTCGGGATCCGCGCTGGCGCACCATGCGGTTGCGGAGCCGCTTGCGGATTCCCAGCTCCTGGCTGATGCGCAGGCGGGGGCGGGGGAGGAGCCGGCTCTGGTGGCGGAGCTGCTGGCCCTGGCCTATCCGGAGCGCTTGGCGCTCAACCGGGGCCGGGGGGATGGCCGCTTCCTGATGCGCGGCGGCCGGGGCGCCGTGGTGGCGGCCCAGGATCCGCTGGCGGGTGCCGAGGCCCTGGCGATCGCCCAGGTGGATGGCCAAGGGGCCGAGGCCAAGGTGCTGCTGGCGGCGCCGCTGCCGCGCCAGGCGTTGCTGGAGCGGGCGGCACTGGAAGGGGAGCTGCGCCCGGAGGTGCGCTGGGATGACGCGCTGGAGCGGGTGCGTTGCGAGCGCTGCCTACGCCTCGATGCCTTGGTGCTGGAGCGCAGCCCCTGGCCCCAGGCGGAGGGGGACGCCGTGCGGCAAGCCATGCTGCAGGGGCTGGCCAGCATGGGGTTGGAGGCCCTGCCCTGGACGCGCCGCGGCCGTGAGCTGCGCCAGCGGTTGGAGCTGGCCCAGAGGCACCTCGGAGCCCCCTGGCCGGATCGCCGCCTGGAGACGTTGCGGGATGATCCCGAGGCCTGGCTGGGAGAGCAGCTGGTGGGCTGCCGCAGCCGCCAGGACCTGCAGGCCATCGACCTGGTGCAGGCGCTGTGGAGCGGCTGCCCCTGGGAGCTGCGGGCCGAGCTGGAGCGGCTGCTGCCCGAAACCTGGACGGTGCCCTCCGGTCGGGCGGTGGCGATCCGCTATGACGAGGAGCAACCGCTGCTGGCGGTGAAGCTGCAGGAGCTGTTCGGCTGCCGCCAGACGCCGACGCTGCTCGACGGTCGCCTCCCCCTCACCCTGGAGCTGCTGTCGCCGGCGGGGCGACCGGCGGCTCGCACCGCCGACCTGGAACGCTTCTGGCAGCAGGGCTATGGCGAGGTGCGGCGCGAGCTGCGCGGCCGCTATCCGCGCCACCCCTGGCCGGAGGATCCGCTCACGGCCCAACCCACCGCCCTCACCAAGGCGCGGCTGGCCCGTCAGGGTTGAGCGAGGGCCAGGGATCATCGAGAAAGCGGGCGTCGAGCAGGTGGCCGAAGCCGAAATGGCGCAAGCCCTCGACGATGCCGGCGCAGCCCTCGCCCCGGGCCGCGAAGGTGCGCTCCAGCTCGGGCAGGCGCTGACGCAGCTCGGCCTCAGCGTTGGCCACCATCACCCCCGCCAGGCCGGTCTCGAACATCGCCAGGTCGTTGAGGCTGTCTCCGGCGGTGACCACCAGGCCGTGGTCGAGGCCGAGGGCGTGAAGCAGCGCCAATAAGGTGCTGCCCTTGTTGATGCCGGCCGGCAGCACATCGAGATAGCGCTCGCCGGAGATCAGGCAGTCGATGCCGTGCACCTCCAATTCCAAGGCCCGTAGATGGCGCGGATCGATCGCCGCCGGATCGATGAGATACGCCAAACGCCGGTCGGCGCTCACGGGCTGGCTTTCGAGGCCGGGGATGCGCTCCAGCAACGGCAGCAGCCGTTCCGGCAGCCCCTGCCAGAGGGCCTCGATCGGCGCCACCAGCTCGGGCAGGGGCCGCAGGCTGTGGCCGCAGGCCACCGTGCAGCCCACATCGCTGATCACCAGATGCGGGTGGGGCAGCCCCAGCTGCGCCTCCTGGCCCATCAGGCGGCCCACGGAATCGAGATCGCGGCCGGTGCTGAACACCTGCACGACCCGTTGGCGCTGGCGCCCCAGCCAGCCGTAGAGCCTCTGGCGCCAGGGCGGGGGGCCGGCCAGCAATGTGCCATCCAGATCCGTCACCAACACCAGCTCGGGCTGGCTGGGCCAGGGGGCGACCAGTTGCTCCAGCAGCTGGGGGCGCAGGCCGGCCGGCGGGGGGGTGGCGGGTGGCGCGGGCCCTGGCGACGGCCCTTGTGTGGGCTGTTCTAGGGGCTGTGGCCTGGTCAGGCGAGCGGGCGGGGTCATGGCGGCTCAGCCTGGCGCCAACCCGGTCCCTCTGGGCGCCTTTCAGCCGGCGCTCCTGGCGGGGGCTGGCGGGTTTCCGGCGGTTGTGGTTCCTGGCCGTGGCCATGACGACACCGCCTGGCGGCAGGGCCTGACGATGTGGCCGGGCGGCACAGCGATGGCGGACCCGTCATGACGACACAGCCTGTCTGCACGGCCTGGCGCTGTGGCCTGGCGATATGGCGATGGCGGCAGAGCCATGGCGGCCCAGCACGGGTTGCCCAGCCTGGTGCCAAGCGTTCTGACGGGCCCCTCTGATCCGCCCTGCGAGTCCACGCGACCGATCGGCCCGCGAACAGCCAGGCCCTCCAGCAGGGTGAGCCTGGGTTCACTGCGGTTGCGGTTCCTGGCCGAAGTCGCGGGATCCTGGTGCCGCAGGGCTCTAGGCGTTTGGGCGACGCGCCCCAGGCCCGCCCCAGCCCAGCTCAGACCGCCCCAGCCCTGCTCCGCCCGCCTCAGCTTCGCCTCAGCTCGCCTGGCGGCGCTGCTGCATGGCGTAGAAGCCTGCCCCTGCGGCCAGCAGGCCAAGCCCGCCCATGGCAGCGAGGGCGATCAAGGTTTGCAGCAACAGCAACGCGAAGCCCAGGGCGGAGAAGGCGACGATGCGCACCCGGGCCTTGATCAGCAGCGTCAGCAGCAGCAGCACGGTGGCCCGCAACGCCACGATCTGCGCGGCGCTGAAGGGGCAGAAGGGATTCAGCAGCATGGGGGGGGGAAGGGGCCTTCCATGCTGAAGGCCGGTGGGCGGGCCCGTGGCTCCGCCCACCGGCGATCGCGTCTCCCCCAGCGCGTCGACCCCAGTCCGCCAAGCTCGGCAGAGCTCACCTCAGGGCACAGCTTCGCCGCGCCGTTGGCACCCCGTCGCCGCGCCAGTCCCACGGACCGCAGCCTCGCGGCCCCGGCCCCAAACCCGGCCCTCGCCAGCAACCGCCACCACCCATCCCCGCGCGGCCCCGGCCGAAACCCGGCCAGTCGCCGCTCTCGCCACCAACCGGCTCCGCCCAGCCCGCCCGGCCCTCGCCACCATCGCCCGCCACCAACCGCCACCAACCGGCACGATCCAGCCATCACCGGCCCCGCCCGTCCCCAACTGGCCACCACCCAGCCCGCCCGGCCTGCCGCGCCACCCGCCGCGCCCCAGCCGGCCGCGCAAGGCCCCGATCCTCTGTTCCCACGCCGCCCCGGCCCGATGAACCAGCTGCCCGACGCCCGCCAGGCCCTGCCCCGCTACAGCGTCAGCGAGCTGAATGGCGCCATCGCCAACCTGCTGGAGCGGGGCTTTGCGCCGCGCTTTCTGCTGGAAGCCACGGTGAGTCGGCCCCAGAGCAAAAAGGGCCACCTCTGGCTGACCCTCACCGATGGCGACGCGGCGATCGGAGGCGTGATCTGGGCGTCGCAGCTGGCCAGGCTGGCCTATGTGCCGGAGGACGGCGACGGTGTGCTGGTGGTGGGCAAGCTCAACTTCTGGGTGGCCCGCGCCTCGCTCACGGTGCAGATCCTCGATCTGCGGCCGGGCCTCACGGCGGTGTTGCGCCAGTTCGAGCGGGTCAAGGCGAAGCTGGAGCCCGAGGGGCTGTTCGATCCGGCTCGCAAGCGACCGCTGCCGCCGTTGCCGGGCCGCATCGCCGTGGTCACCAGCGTGCCCAGCTCCGCCTTGGCCGACATGCTGCGCACCGCCCGGGAGCGTTGGCCCGCCACCCGCCTGCTGGTGGTGCCGGTGCCGGTGCAAGGGGCCATGGAGGCCCGGCTGCTGGAGGTGTTGCGCCGCCTGGCCGAACGGGCGCAACGGCTGGAGCTGGAGGCGATGGTGCTGGCCCGCGGCGGCGGCAGCCGCGAAGACCTGATGCTGTTCGATGGCGAGCCTTTGGCGCGGCTGCTGGCGGCGTTCCCGCTGCCGGTGGTCTGCGGCCTGGGCCAGGAGGATGATGTGACCATTGCCGACCTGGTGGCCGACTACCGAGCCGCCACGCCGACCGCGGCGTTGGTGGCCTTGCTGCCGGATCGCCAGGCGGCGCTCCAGGGCGTGCGGCAGCGCCGCGGCCAGTTGGCCGAACGCCTGCGGCTGCGGCTGCAGCGGGCCCGGGAGGGACTGGAGCGCCAGCGGTTGGCGTTGGCGGAGGCCCATCCGCGCCGGCTGCTGGAACGCCAGCGCGACTGGCTGGCCCAACGGCAGCGGCTGCTGCGGGCCCTGTCGCCCAGCCACTGGCTGGAGCGGGGCTTCAGCCTGGTGCGCGACAGCCAGGGACGGCTGGTGCGCCGCGCCGATGGCGTGGCCGAGGGGGAGCACATCCAGGTGCAACTGCTCCAAGGCGAGCTAACGGCCCAGGTGCTCAGCCGCCGGCTGGAGGAGGACGGGGCGGGCTGATCTGGCCCGGCAGGCGGCGCTGGCGATCCGCTGTGGCTCCCGCCGGGAGGTGGAGCTGGTTCGCGCTCTGCCTCAGCACCGCTCTGCCTCAGGAACGCTCTGCCTTAGGAACGCCGTCCGGTGCGTGGCTCGCGGCGCAAGGTGGAGCTGCGACCAGGGATCGGCCACTCGTGGGGCTGAGGTGGGGCGGCTGAGCTGGTGCTGCAAGCAGGAGCTTCAGATCCGATGGCTTCTGGCGGCCGATCCAA
>JBKDOR010000216.1:0-15001 GCA_046342775.1 Synechococcaceae cyanobacterium | reverse complement strand
GGAAGGGGCCCTTCCAGGCCCCATGGGTCATTTGGGTGATAAGGCTGACCTCACCCCATCTCCCTTAAGAGTGTCAGGCAGCCACAGGGGCGGCTTGACGGGAGAAACGAACGATGTTGTTCGCTGTTACGGGTTTGCTCTCACCGAGCAGGCTTCAGTCACCCTCCTCATGCCCCGTCGAAACCATTGCAGCCCCGGGATGGCCGAGCCCGAGGGCCGGCGGCGGGGGAATGGAGCTGAGCGGAATCGAACCGCTGTCCGAAACACTGGTGTGGATCACCTAGATCGGCCGAAACCGAACCCCTGCAGCATGGCATCCACAGCGGCGCCGTGGAACCAGACGGCGAGGGGGATGGCCGAACCGGCCTGGCTCAGCCCCGCACCGCGATACTCCAGGCCTGGGCCTCTGGTTGTTTGATCCAGCAAGGCCACGTTCGGATCTGTCTGTTCGCTGCGCTGGGCCCAGTACCACGCCTGGCCGGCAGCATGGGTCAGCCTCGGTTTCATGCACCGCTGTCCAGCTTGCTCGCTGCTCTTGGATTGGCCGTTCTCAGCCTCGTGCTGCTGCGGCTGTTGGCTCAGCTGGCCTTGGCCGCGGTGAGCCGCTGCGCCGATCCCCTGATCGAGCGGGTGCGCAGCGCCCATGATCAGGAGCGGGTGCAGCGGATCCTGGAGGCCTCGCTTGAGGCCCGCCGCCGCGATCGCAGTCGGGATCGCAGCGCCGCCCGGGCAAGGAGCCGGCGGCTTCTTCTCACCGATCTGACTGGCAGACCCCTCAGCTTGTTGCCGGAGGAGATTCCCGCCTTCCAGCGGAGCTGTTGTGAGGAGCTGGGCCTGCCGGCGGGCAGCGGCTGGCCACAGGTTCGCCAGCAATGGCGGCGCCAGAGCTTGCGTTGGCATCCCGACCACGGCGGTGACACCGCCAACTGGCTGCGCAAGCTCCGCGCTTATGAGGCCCTGCGGCTGCTGCGAGGGGAAACCCGTCGCTGGCTGCCGAGGCCCCTGCCTCCGCTCCTGGCGGCGCCTCCCCCGGGTCGCCAACAGTGGTGGGCGCGGTGGCGCCCCCCGGCTCGCTCTCAGCCACGCTGAGTTGCCGATCCGCCAGCCAGCAGGCTGGAGGGATGCGCCCACAGCCGCCGCTCACCCCTGACCCAGCCGTCCCAATCCCCATCCCAGCCATCCCACCGCCAACTCTCGACAGCTTTGCGATCACCGCCGTGGTCCCCCCGGGGCTGGAGGAACTGGCCGCCGCCGAGCTGGAATCTCTCGGCGCGGCCGACATCCAGCGGCTCCGCCGCGCCGTGGCCTGTCGCGGCGACCTCTCCCTCTTCTACCGCCTGCACCTGCGGGCGCGTTTGCCCTTTCGGTTGCTGCGCGAGCTGGCCCGCTTTCCGTGTGAGCAGCGCCACGACCTCTATGACGGCGTGCAACACGCCGCGGATTGGGCGCAGTGGCTGCCGCCAGAGCGCAGCTTCCGGGTTGAGGCGAGCGGCACCAGCGCGGCTCTCAACCACACCCACCAGAACGCTCTGCAGGTGCGCAATGCCCTGGTGGATCTGCAGCGACAACGCTGGGGAGAGCGGTCGTCGGTGCAGCTGCAGGATCCCGACCAGGCGCTGCACCTCCATCTCCTGCCGGGCCGCGGCGGACTGGCAGGCGAAGCCGTGCTCAGCCTGGCCGGCAGCGAAGCCAGCCTGCATCGCCGCGGCTGGCGGGCCGCCGTCGGCCGGGCGCCGCTCAAGGAAAATCTGGCCTCCGGCCTGATCTCGCTTACCGGCTGGGATGGCAGCGTGCCGCTGCTGGATCCGATGTGCGGTTCCGGCAGCTTGCTGATCGAGGCGGCCTGCCAGGCCCTGGGTCGTGCCCCGGGTCTCGACCGGCGCTTCACGCTGATGCGCTGGCCCGACTTCAACCCCGATCTCTGGCGCCAGGAGGAGGCCAGCGCCCGGGCGCTGGCCCGTGATCGCCTGGCGGATGGCCGGCCGTTGGCGCCGATCGTGGGGATCGAGCGTGATGCGGAGGTGCTGGAGCAGGCCCGCCGCAATGCCGCTGCGGCCGGGGTGGACACCTGGATTGAGCTGCGTCAGGGGGACGCCCGCGACCTGGAGCCGCCTGCGGGGCTGGGCGTGGTGGTCTGCAACCCTCCCTATGGCGAACGGTTGGGGGAGCGACAGGAGGCCGAAGCGCTGCACGCCGCATTGGGGGAGCGCCTGCGGGCACGCTGCGGCGGCTGGACCCTCTGGTTGCTGAGCGGCAATCCCGAACTCACCCGCTCGCTGCGCCTCAAGGCCAGCCGCCGCATTCCAATCAGTAACGGCGGCATCGATTGCCGCTGGCTGCGCTATGAGCTGCGCGCCGGTTCACCCCTATAGCAGCAACTGTAAAGTCCCTCATCATGCTCCCCGTAATTGGGCGCCTCAGCCTGGAAGGTTGTGCCAGCAAAACTAAGCTGAGTGGCACGTTGGCTTGGTGAAACGAGTTGCCCTGGCGCTGTGGTGATCGAGATCTTCAGGACAAACCCCATCGCTGCCCTGATGAAGCGGAGCACCAGCCATGAGCGGGGCCGGGATCGAATGATCAACCACTGTCCCACCTCTCAGACCCACGTTCAATGTCCAGGTGGCCTGCCCGGTGATCAATGGCCTCAAGACGATGTCCTGTTCGAGGATGTCCTGTTCGACGATGTCATGTTCGAGGATGTCATGTTCGCGGATGTTCCGAATAGGGTGTCCCAGCCCTTCAGGGGAATGATTGGCCAATGGCGGCTTGAGCACAAAGACTGCCAAATTCCTGAACACCTGCTTATCTATTGTCATGCTTGTGGTTGCTTGAGCCAAAAGATTGGAGCCCACTGCTACTAGATTATATAGCGATGGATTGAGAGGGCGACCCTGTGGTCCGCCGCACGCGCCCGAGCGCGGCCAGCCAAGCGCAAGCAGAATCGATGACGGCAATCAAAGTGGCGAATCTCGATTCACCATCGCTGGCAGGGGGGATTCGGCAGTGGCATTGCAACTCGAAGGTCCCTACGAAGTAGCCGAAAAGTCTCCCGTGCATGCGCGGAGGCGGCTGAAGGACGGGGCTGGGCTGCAGCGGGGAGGGATTAAAGCGGTCGGTACCACTTCACGGCGTGGATGAGCGGGACAGCGTTCGAGGATACAACTTTTTGACACAGGCGGAGGCAGGCGTCGCGCTTACCGGAGCGCAGCTCTCGCTGGGATGTTGTGATGTTCCATCAGGTTTGTATCCGAGATCTAACTGCAGTGGCTAACAATGAATCCATGCTAGCGTTGGGAGAGGTCCGTTTTGTCGCAATCCAGCCATGCAGTTGACCAGAAAGCTGTCCCTGTCTCGGCCTGACATCGTCTTCGTGATTGCCTTGATCGCGGCTATCGCCTTTTCGGCAGTGGCAATTCTGATGGATAGCGGAAGGGTGCCCCTGCACCCCATGGATCAAGCGTTTGTGCAGGCGGCTGATATTTCCATCAGCCGCGCTCGCGGTCACTGGGAGTTTCACTATCCATTCCTGCAGTACTCGGGTGGGATAACCTCCACCTTGATAGTCGGACTGTATAAGTTGATCGTGCCGACATCTCTCGAAAATCTCAACTGGCACATACGCATTATGGCGATGTCAGCCTATATTCTGTCTACGGCCGCATTGATCGTCTCTTTCACAAAGAGCCATGGTGCAAGAGTGTTGGCAGTGCTTTTGGTCGCCAGTTCGGGATTTCAATTTATCCAACCTTCAAGCGAGCTCTTGGCCGGAAGCCTGCTAACTCTCTACCTGGTTGGTGTTCGGAGGCATTGGGCTGTGCCTGTCTCGGCGCTCATGCTCGTAGGTTTCGGACTCGGTAAGGTTGAATTTGGTCTTGCTGCCATTGTAATTTCTATATTCTGGTGGACTGCCGAACGGAAGCTAGCAAATGGGGCGGGTCGCTTTTCTATTCCGCTGTGGACTTTCTTCTGGTTTGCGGTATTCTTGCTTCCCGGTTTAGCCGTCAACGGAATTGATGCGGTCGCCGGCAACCGTAGCTTTTTGGCGTTTGGTCAACACTATGGAAGCCTATTTGGTCCTCATCAGTTCAAAACGTTTTACTTAGACCCATGGAATGAGGGGCCCGGCATCGTAAAAATTATATATCCAGCCGCAAAAAGCGTAGCCGATCTTGCCCTAAAATACCCCCGACAGTACCTCGATTTCTTGGCCATGTCAATGGTCGAGAGCGTGCTGAATATCATGACTTCGCTAAGGTTTCTTCTCATTCCTGTTCTGGTTGTTGCCTGTCAACCTCGCTCTTGGAAAGAGCTGCGCTTCCCCTTGATAGCCCTTGCTCTCGCTATCTTTTTCACTCTTCTGCCGGCATGGCTATTTGCCTTCGTTCGTATACGTTACATGGCGAAATTGTATCCGGCTATCATCTGCCTGGCGCTCGCTGGATCTCTTTCCATCACTCCCAGTCAAGATCGTCGGCGCTGGCTCATTTGGTTGCCAGCTCTACTCACGCTCCTCCTGCAAATGTTTGGGATCAAGTCCATGTGGATGCATTCTCACTATATGTAATACCGAGTGAGATCATCGGTGCCATCTCGGATCAAAAAGCCCTGGCTCCCCTTTGACTGCCAGGGCTGTGTGCGCTACTTCTGCGTATAACAATTTTTTCATCGGTCCATTCAGGCCAAAGCGGGGCAGCTTGGCTGTCGAGCCTGGCAGGAGCAGCCTCAGTGGGGCTCGCCGACAGCCTGCCTCTCGGTTGTGGTCACAAAGACCGGCGCCTCAAAGAACGTGCCAGGCTCGAGGGTTCTCTAGGAGCCTGGGGGCACTGACCCTTAACGAAACTGGGCAGCCCAGCGGACCCTGACGGCTCTGAGCGGAGGCTGGATGCTCCAGGCCGCGCTTCGGCTCTTCAGGGGAACCGACCGGTGAAGACTCGGGTGGTGCGGGTGAGGCCGGCGATGGTTTCCGGCAGATAAGGGCCCTTGAGCAGTTGGCCGCCCACTCGCAGGAAGATGGTGGCGAGCACGGCATTGAGCGCCGTGACCACCAGGGCGGTGTTCAGCCAGCTGAGGCCATAGCGCTCTCGGATCCAGAGGATCAGGGCCAGCTGTAGGGCCAGGCAGGCCATGCTGGCCAGGCCCGCTCCCATGGCCAGGAACAGGCCGCCGCCTATCACCCGCCGCTTCTCCTTGCTCACCTCCTGCAGGGCCAGGCGCACGTGCAGGTCCATCACCGAGCCCATCAGGGCGGTGACGCGCGCCATCGCGGAAACCTTCATCGCGACTGGCGCCCGGGAGCGAGCAGCAGGCCGAGGATCAGGCCCACGCCGGCGGCGGCGGCCAGGGCCACCAATGGCTTGTCCCGCACCGGTTTCTCAATCTTGGGCCGCAACGTGCTGTTCAGCTCATCCAGCAGGCGCTCCAGCTGGTCCTCCAGGGGCTTGAGCGATTCAGCCATCTGGCTGGCCTGCTGGCCGGTGCTGTGCAGCAACTCCAGCAGCTGATCCTTGACGCCGCTGGTGGCCGTGCCCGTTTGACGGCTGATCACCTCCACCACGTGATCCAGGCTGCCGCGCGTGGATTCCAGCGTGTGGCGCGCCACCTGCGGCCATTCGCGCTGGATGGTGGGCAGCAGACTCTCGAAGCGTTCGCGGAACAGCACCTGTAGCGGCGTGCTGGGCGTGCTGGGCTCCGCCTGAAGCGTGGGTTCGGCGAGGGCCTGACCGGGTTCGGCGCTCGCTTGGCCGCTGGCGGTCTCCGGGTCCATGGCGTTGGCAGAAGGGGCTTCCCTGCAAGCTAGGCAGGGCCCTTGGCAATGTCAGCAGCTTCGCTACATTCGGCCGAGCCAGCCCCGGGCCTGTTGGTTCACATCAACCAGGTCGAGCTCACCCATTTCAAGTCGTTCGGCGGTTCGATCGAGATCCCGCTCGAACAGGGTTTCACTGTGGTCACCGGCCCCAACGGCTCGGGCAAGAGCAACATCCTGGATGCGGTGCTGTTCTGTCTGGGCCTGGCCAGCAGCCGCGGCATGCGCGCCGAACGGCTGCCCGACCTGATCAACAGCGCCGTGCTGCGCCAGGGGCGGGCGGCGGAAGCGTCGGTCACCGTGCGCTTCGACCTGGGTGACTGGCGGCCCGATGCCGCCGAGGCGGGGCTGGAGGCGGCCGTCGAAGGGCCATGGATCCAGCCGGGTCAGCAGCAGTGGAGCGTCACCCGGCGCCTGCGCGTGGCGCCGGGAGGCACCTACAGCAGCACCTACAGCGCTGATGGCGTCACCTGCAACCTGCAGCAGCTGCAAACCCAGCTGCGCCGTCTGCGGGTCGATCCGGAGGGCAGCAATGTGGTGATGCAGGGCGATGTCACCCGCATCGTCTCGATGAGCGCCAAGGAGCGGCGCGGCATCATCGATGAGCTGGCCGGCGTGGCCCTGTTCGACTCCCGCATCGAGCAGACCCGCGGCAAGCTCGATGAAGTGCAGGACCGCCAGGAGCGCTGCCGCATCGTGGAGCAGGAGCTGCTGGTGGGCCGCCAGAAGCTCGAGAAGGATTGCGCCCGGGCGCGCAGCTATCAAGAACTGCGCCAGCGGTTGCAGCTGGGCCGGCAGCAGGAGCAGGTGCTGGAGGTGGAGGAGCTGGGCCAGCGGCTCAGCCAACTGGCCCAACGCTCCGCGGAGCTGCAGGGGCGGCAGGAGCATGAACGCCAGACGATCGCCGTCGCCGAGCGCGAAAGCGCTCTGGCGGCCACCGCCCTGGAGCGCTTGCAGGCTGAGGTGCGCGAACTGGGAGAGGATCAGCTGCTGGCGGTGCAGGCGGAACTGGCGGGCTTGGAGGCCAGCGGCCGCGAACTGGCGCGGCAGGGGGAGAAGCACCAGCAGCAGGCCGAGGAGCTGCAACGCCGTCGCGAGGGCTTGGCTGGCCGCCGCCAGGAGCTGCTGCAGCAGCGCCAGGCGCTGCAGGGCGGCGACGATGACGCCCTGGAGGTGGCGGAGCGGGACTGCGGCCAGGCGGAAGCGGCGGTGGAGCTGTCGCGCCGGCGGCTGGGGGAGGTGGCCGGCCGCTCCGGCAGCTGGTTGGAGCAGCAGCAGCAGCGCGGCGTTGAGCGCCAGCGGCTGCAGGCGGAGCTGGGGCCCCGGCTGGCGGAACAGCAGCAACTGGCGGAACGGCAACGCCAGGAGCGGCAACGTCTGGCGGAGCTGGAGGCCGAAACCGCCGAGGAGGACCAGGCCGGCGCCGCCCTGGAGCGACGCTGCGCCGACCTGGAGGCGGAGCGGCAGCGGCTGGCAGGCGTGGTGGAAGCGGGCCAACGCCAGCTGCAGGAACGGGCCGAGGAACTGGTGCTGCAGCAGCGCACCCGCCGCCGCCTGGAGCAGGAGCAAACCAGCCTGGAGCGGGAGATCGCCCGGCTCGACAGCCGCCGCGAAACGCTCCAGGAAAGCCGCGGTACCGGGGCGTTGCGCCTCTTACTTGAGTCGGGCCTGGAGGGCATCCACGGCCCGGTGGCCCAGCTGGCGGAGGTGCAGGAGCTCCACCGCCTGGCGCTGGAGGTGGCGGCCGGTGCCCGGCTCGGCCAGGTGGTGGTGGATCACGACGGCATCGCCGCCCGGGCGATCGAGCTGCTCAAGAGCCGCCGGGCCGGACGCCTCACCTTCCTGCCCCTCAACCGCATCCGCGGCGGCGCCTCCGGCTCCGGCTCCGGCTCCGGCGCTGCCGCGCTCCAGCGTGGCTCGGGGGAGGCCGCCGGCCTGGTGGGCCGCGCCGTCGATCTGGTGCGCCATGAGCCGGTGTACGCCGAGGTGTTTCGCTATGTGTTCGGCGACACCTTGGTGTTCCGCGACCTGGCCACAGCCAGGCGCGAACTGGGCCGCTGCCGCGCCGTGACCCTGGAGGGAGAGCTGCTCGAGAAGAGCGGCGCCATGACCGGCGGCAGCCTGCAGCCTCGGGCCGGCCAGCTGAGCTTCGGCAGCAGCCAGGAGCAGGATGAGGCGGAACCGCTGCGGCGCCGGTTGCTGGAGCTGGGCGAGGCGCTGCTGGCCTGCCGCCGCGCCGAGGCCGACCTGACGGCCCGCTTGGAGCACTGCCGGCCGGAGCTGGATGGCCAGCAGCGTCAGCTGGCCGCCCTGGAGGCGGAACGGCGCTCCCTGGATCGAGAGCTGGCGCCGCGGCGCCAACGCCGCCAGCACCTGCTGGAGCGCCGCGCCACGATCGAGCGGGCTTTGGCGGACGACCAAGGCCGCTCCGAGCGGCTGCAGCTGGAGATCACCCCGCTGGAGTCCGCCCTGGAGGTGTTGCAGGCTCAGGAGAGCGCCGCCGGCGGTGCTGGCGCTGACAGTGCCCGTTGGCAGGGCTTGCAGGCCGATCTCGAAGCCGCCGACCGCCAGTTGCTGGAGGCCCGCCGCCGCCGCGATGAGCTGCAGGCCCAGCGCCGCGAGCAGGCCCTCGCCGCCGAGCGCGTCGCCAGCCAGCTCCAGGCGTTGGCGGAGGAGGAGCAGCGGCTGGTGCGGGAGGTGGAGGTTCTGGTGCAAGAGCGCCAGGCCTGGAAGGAGACGCAGCAGGCGGAGCTGGAGCGGCGCCAAAGGTTGGAGGCCAGCCAGCGGGAGCTGAGCACCCGCTTCGGCGAACGGCGCCGCGCCCGCGATGAGGCCGAAGCGGCCCTGGCGGCCCAACGCCAGGCGTTGCAGCAGCGGGTCTGGCAGTTGGAGCGCCTGGGGGAAGAGCAGCTGGCCCTGGATGAGGAGCGACGAGCCGAGGCCTTGCGGCTGGCCCAGCTGGAGCGGGAGCTGCCCGATCCGCTGCCGGAGCTGCCGCCGGAGCTGCGCGAGGAGGGCCTGGAGGCCCTGCGCAACAGCTTGCGCCAGGTGCAGCAGCGCATGGAGGCCTTGGAACCGGTGAACATGCTGGCGCTGGAGGAGCTGGAGCAGCTGGAGGCGCGGCTGGCGGAGCTGGAGGAGCGGTTGGAGGTGCTGGGACGGGAGCGGGAGGAGCTGCTGCTGCGCATTGAAACGGTCGCCACGCTGCGCCAGGAGGCGTTCATGGAGGCGTTCACGGCGGTGGATGGCCATTTCCGCGAGATCTTCGCCGGCCTCTCCGATGGCGAGGGGAAGCTGCAACTGGAGAATCCGGAGCAGCCGCTGGAGGGGGGGCTGACGCTGGTGGCCCATCCGCGCGGCAAGGCGGTGCGGCGGCTGGCGGCGATGTCGGGCGGGGAGAAGTCGTTGACGGCGCTCAGCTTTTTGTTTGCCCTGCAGCGCTTCCGCCCCTCCCCCTTCTATGCCCTCGACGAGGTGGACAGCTTTCTGGATGGGGTGAATGTGGAGCGGCTGGCGGGGTTGATCGCCTCCCAGGCGTCTTCGGCCCAGTTTCTGGTGGTCAGCCACCGGCGGCCGATGATCGCGGCGGCCCAGCGCACCATCGGCGTCACCCAGGCCCGCGGCGCCCACACCCAGGTGGTCGGTTTGCCGCCAGCGGCCTGAATCTCCGGGTTGGTTCAGAATGCCGCATCGGGCCTGGGCGGTTCTCGCCAGTCCCCTCGACCCCGCCCTCCGCTTTTGACCTCCAGTCCCGCCGCCGATCCCAATTCCCAGAGCGCGACGCCCAGCGATCGCCTCTGGTTGCGTTCTGAGTTGATGGGCACCCAGGTGATCACCCGCGACGGCGGCCGCCGCCTGGGGGTGGTGGGAGAGGTGGTGGTGGACATCGACCGCCGCGAAGTGGTGGCCCTGGGGCTGCGCGACAACCCGCTCACCCGCTTCCTGCCGGGTCTGCCCCGCTGGATGCCGCTGGACCGCATCCGCCAGGTGGGAGATGTGATCCTGGTGGATTCCGCCGACTCCCTGGCGGAGGGGTTCGATCCCGAGCGCTACAGCAAGGTGATCAACTGCCAGGTGGTGAGCGAATCGGGGGTGCAGCTGGGCCGGGTGCTTGGCTTCAGCTTCGACATCGAAACCGGAGAGCTCACCACCTTGGTGATCGGTGCTTTGGGCGTGCCGATGTTGGGGGAGGGGGTGTTGAGCACCTGGGAGCTGCCGGTGGCGGAGATCGTCAGCAGCGGCACCGATCGGATCGTGGTGTACGAAGGAGCCGAAGAGAAGCTGCGCCAGCTGGGCACCGGCCTGCTCGAGAAGCTGGGCATCGGAGGCAACAGCTGGGAGCAGGAGGACCGCGACCGCTTCCGCTCCACCCTGGTGCCGGCCGAAAACCAACTGCCGGCCGGCACGGCCACCGCCCAGGAGCAGCGGCGGCTGCAACCGGCAACCAGCCGTGCCTTTGAGCCGCGGGCCGAAATGGAATACGTGGAACTGGAGGAGCGCTCCCAACGGGAGCCGCTGCGCCAGCGTCGCTACCTGGAGGAGGATCAGCCGGATCGGGGCGGCCGGGGCGATTGGCAGCGACCGCTGGCCGAACCCGACGAGCGCTCTGAGGCTTGGAGCGAGCGGGGCTGGTCGGAGCGGGACCGGGAGCGGCAGCCCGAGCAGGAGCGGCAGCCGCGCAGGCCGCCCCAACGGTTGCGGGACGACGACGGGGAGGATCGCCCGGATGGCCGGTGGGGCCGAGACCCGAGCCGAGACCAAGGAGGTGACCGAGGACGCGCCTGGGCAGACGACAAGGATGCGGGCGAGCGGGGCGCTCCCGACCGATTCGACGCTGAAGACCGGCGCCAGACCCCGCCCTCGCGCCAGGACTGGGAGTCACCCCAGCAGTGGGAGCCGCGCCAGGACCGGTGGGAGGTGGAGCGGGATGTCCCCCGCGGCGAACGCGAGCGGGACCCCTACGGCGAACCCATGGCCCCGGCGGCCAGCCGCTCAGAACGGTTGGAACGCCCAGGTCGAGGACAGGCGGATGCCAGCAACGGCTGGTCGGAGCCGTTCGAGGCTGGCGAGGCGGAGGATTCGCGACGCCCCCGGGGGCTGGAGCGGGGGAACGGCCCCGCGAACGCCCCTGGCCGCCTTCCCCCAGAACGCGCCGCGGAGGAATCCCGGCGTGCCGATCGCCCGCGGCCCCGGGTCTCGGACCCCGCTGCCGCCCGCCCCGGAGAGCAGCCGCTGGATGTGGAGCCAGAAGTGCTGGATGATCCCTGGTGAAGGGGTATTCATGCCAGGTCTGAAGGAGTGTCGCTGGGCTGTTCGAGCGGGGCTCCCCGAGGGATGCTCTCGAGAGTCCAAAGCGTCGCTCCGCTCTCAGCCTCAGAAATGTTTCCTTGGCTGGAAATCGATGTCCGCCCGGGCAGTTGTCGAAAGCGTCCCGAGTGTGCCGTCGCAGCCGTCGACGACGATCAGGTGGAGAGATCCAGGTGCCTGGCTTGAGGCATGACGCTGGCGATTCTGATCACCTGGCTTGCAGGCATTGAGCGACCTGAGCCCGATTGAAGGCTTGACAACACCAGCCGGCCTGGAAAACGAGATGGCCCCACACATCGAGCTTCTGGGTGAACTACACAATAATGTTGATGTGCCGATCGCCATCGACGCTTGTGTAGGGAGGCAGACTGATGCCAATGCGGGCTGTTATGTCGTAATCAGGTTTGCACTTGATGATACTGGTGCAGGCTGGGTTGCACGAGCCGGGAGTTGACATCGGTGCCTCCGCTAGGTTGGGTGCAATGAGGTGCATTGGCTGCTGGACCTGCCTGGTCAGGATTCAGCAGAGCTCGGCGATGAGGAGCTGGTCGTCACAGCTCATCCGCGCCAGAGCTTCGACGACCAGGTGCAGGAACCGGATCTCTACCGCCTCACAACTGGCAAACCGCTCGTGACTGGTGGATGCTGGCGGGCGCGTTGCCATGGTCTCGGTGGCCACCCCTTTCACGCCTGGGCCCGACATCAAGCCTCTCGCTTGCGCCACGCCATCGTGCTGATCGCGAACTTGGAGGCGTTCCTGGAGGCCGCCGCTCAGGCGCTCAGCCGCGCGGCCGCCCAGCCGCCCAGCCGCGCCCATGCGCTCCCGGCGCTGGTGCTGGGGCTTCGCTGGCATCGTGACGCCAGAGCCTGAGCGCGATGGACACCTCTGAATCCCTGCCTCCCTGGCGCCCCTTGCTGCGCGGCGCCCGCGAACGGGAGGGGCGCGCCCCCCAGGCCCGCTGGCTGCAGCTGGCCAGCGTCGCCGCCGATGGCAGCCCGCGGGTGCGCACGTTGGTGTTCCGGGGCTGGGCCGGGCCGGCGGCCCTCGATCTGCTCAGCGATGCCCGCAGCGCCAAGCTCGCTGAACTGGAGCGGCAACCAGCCGTGGAGCTGTGCTGGCTGCTGCCCAAGGCCCGCAGCCAGTTCCGCCTGCGGGGGCAGTGGCAACGCCTGCCGGCCGCGCTGGAGCAGCGGGAGCGCCAGCGCCACTGGCAGGCGCTCACCCCCAGCGGCCGGGCCGTCTGGGGCTGGCCCGCTCCGGGAGAGCCT
Source organism: Synechococcaceae cyanobacterium (assembly GCA_046342775.1). GTDB lineage: Bacteria > Cyanobacteriota > Cyanobacteriia > PCC-6307 > Cyanobiaceae > Cyanobium. The sequence continues at coordinate 2,622 of JBKDOR010000216.1, read as the reverse complement.
TTGGATCCGCAGGCGGCCTTCGCCAAGGAGCTGCCGGACGACGCGCCGCTGCCGGCCTGGTTCCTGCTGCTGCGCCTCGCCCTGGAGCGGGTGGAGCTGCTGGAACTCCGCGGCCACCCCCATGGCCGCCGCCTCTGGCGGTTGGAGACGGGCTGGCGGGAGGAAGCGCTCAATCCCTGAGCGCTGGCGTGCCAGGGGCTGGCGGCGCGGCATCGCTGAGCAACTCCCGCAGGCGCGTGTAACGCCGCCGGCCTCGGTGGTTTTTCACCGCCATCGCCAGGGCCTTGGGTTGGCCCACCAGCACCACCAGCTGTTTTCCGCGGGTGAGGCCCGTGTACACCAGATTCCGCTGCAACATGGCGTAGTGCTGCGTCAACAACGGGATCACCACGGCGGGGTATTCACTGCCCTGGCTCTTGTGAATCGTGCAGGCATAGGCCGGCACCAAATGGTCGAGTTCACCCCAGCCGTACACCACCTCCCGCCCCTCGAACAGCACCGTCAATTCGCTGTTGTCGGCATCCAGCTGGTCGATCGTGCCGAGATCACCGTTGAACACGTCCTTGTCGTAGTCATTGGCCACCTGCATCACCTTGTCGCCCGGGGCGAATCGCCAGCCGAAGCGCTCCACCTGCTCCGGCGGATCGGGATTGAGCAGGTTCTGCAGCTCCGCATTGAGGGCGCGACTGCCGCAGCCGCCGCGGGCCATCGGGCACAACACCTGCACCTGCTGGATCGGATCGAGCCCGAAGCGTGCCGGGATGCGTTCGGCCACCAGCTTGCGGATCAAGGCCACCGCCTGTTCCGGGGTGTCCGCCCTTACGAAATAGAAATCGCTGTCCGCCGCCGCAGGCGGCCGCAGATCCGGCAGCTGGCCGGCGTTGATGGCGTGGGCGCTGGTGATGATGCGGCTGGAGGCCGCCTGGCGGAACACCTCCGTGAGCCGCGTCACCGGGATGGCGCCGCTGGCGATCACATCGGCCAGCACCTGGCCCGGCCCCACCGAAGGCAGCTGGTCGACATCGCCCACCAGCAGCAGCGCCGCCGCGTTCGGCAAGGCGTCCAGCAGCGAGGCCATCAACGGCACATCCACCATTGAGGTTTCATCCACCACCAGCAGATCGCACTCCAGCGGCAGCGCGGCGTTGCGGCGGAAGCCATAGGCCGCCGGATCGAACTCCAGCAGCCGGTGGATCGTTTTCGCCTCCAGCCCTGTGGTGTCGCCCATGCGTTTGGCGGCACGGCCGGTGGGGGCGCAGAGCTGGATGCGCAGCTTGCGGGCCGCCAGGATGCGCAGGATGGCGTTGATCAAGGTGGTTTTGCCCACGCCAGGCACACCGGTGATCACCAGCAGCTTGCTGGCCAGGGCCTGCTCCACGGCCGCCCGTTGGCTGGCGGCGAGCTGCAGCCCCAGCTGCCGCTCCACCCAGGCGATGGCGACCGGGGGATCGATGGCGCCGCGCTCGGCCTGCGTCCAGGGCGGAGGGCCCTGGAGCTGTTCCAGCAGGGCCGCGGCGATCTGGCGCTCGGCCTTGTGCAGGTTCGCCAGAAACACAGCCGGCTGGGGTGGTTGCTGGTCGCCAGCGCCGCTGCCGCCTCCCAGCTGATCGGCCACCAGGCTGCCTTCCGCAAGCTCCAGGTCCAGGGCGGTTTGGATCAGGGCGGGGGCGAGGGGCTCGCGGCGGCTGGCCCCGGTTTCATCCGGCCGCTCCACCGCCAGCAGCTCGCCCGCCAGGGAGAGCAGCTCGGAGATCGGCAGACCGCAATGCCCCTCGGAGCTGGCCTCCAGCAAGGCGTAGTTGATGCCGGCGCGCAGACGGATCATCGCCGTGGGTTCGATGCCGAGCCGGGCGGCGATGGCATCGGCGGTGCGGAAACCGATGCCGCGAATGTCGCGGGCCAGGCGGTAGGGATTTTCCGCCATCACCCGCACGGCCTCGTTGCCGTAGGTCTTGAAGATCCGCACCGCCCGGGCAGTGCCGACGCCATGGCTGTGCAGGAACACCATGATCTCGCGCACCACCTTCTGATCCGCCCAGGCCTGGGCGATGCGGCCGGCCCGCACCCGGCCGATGCCCGGCACCTCGCGCAGGCGTTCGGGGGCCTGTTCGATCACCTCGAACACCTGGGCCCCGAAGGCCTCCACCAACTTGCTGGCGTAGATCGGGCCGATGCCGCGGATCATCCCCGAGCCCAGATATTTTTCGATGCCCTCAGCGCTGGTGGGAGGAGATGAGCGCAGGAAGGAGGCCTTGAACTGCAGGCCGTGGTCGCGGTCGTTCACCCAGACGCCGCTGACCGTGACCCATTCGCCGGCGCTGATTTCAGCCGCATGGCCGATCACCGTGACCAACTCCCGCTGGCCGCGGGCCTTGATGCGCAGCACGCAAAAGCCGTTGGAGGGGTTGTGAAAGGTGACCCGCTCAATCGAGCCCGCCAGCACCTCGGTGGGTTGGCCGCCACCGCTGGAGCTGCTGCTGGGGCTGCTGCTGGAGCTGCCGCTGGGGCTGCCAGAGGGCTGGCCGGCGCCGCGGTCACTCCCGGAGGGCTGAACGCCGCCGCTGTTTCCCCCCCGGGGCTGGCCAGTGGCGGGTTGGGCCATCCTCCCGGCGGCAGCGGCGG
>JBKDOR010000215.1:0-14484 GCA_046342775.1 Synechococcaceae cyanobacterium | reverse complement strand
AAAGATGGTAGGCCTTTGGGTTTCGATCGAAGGCATCGAATGAATATCATTGTATAGATTGATGGGCTTGAGCAGCAAGAGACTGTGCTCTCCGATACCGGCTGCGCTGGAGAGCACGCTGCAGAATCAGAGGTAGATATTCGCTGCAGTAATAGCCGCTAGGCCATTCAGCTGAATTTCAAACTCATCCGTGGCCAGGTTCGAATCGGTGTTGCCAAACAGATGGAGGTTGCCGGCAAAGATCTGATAACGCAACTGCCCAATGGAAGTATACGGTCCTGCACCAACAATAATCACGGCCGAGAAATTTTGATCTTCAGCGACGGTTGTATTCGCATCAATCTCAGTCAACCCAAGAAAGTCTCCACCGAGACCAGTCGTGAAGCCAGTAATCACATCGCGAGCAGCACCAACAACGCTTTCAGTCGTTGAAGTGTAATTAATAATATCGCTTCCTGCGTTTGCAGTTATATAATCTGTTCCGCGGCCCCCTTCAACAAAGTCATTTCCCGCGCCGCCATCCAGGGTATCGTTTCCGGATCCACCGGTGAGGACATCATCACCGCCTTGGCCAAGGATATAATCGTCACCACTATAACCGTTAAGGATATTCGAACTTTGATTACCGTTAATTTTATCAGTGAGGCTGCTGCCCTCTACATATTCAAACTGTTGAATACCGTAGGAGACTGGTGATGGGCCGTTCACCGTAACAGTATTGGCAGTCAAGTCTGTTGTCGTGCTAGTAAAAGGGCCTGCAACAGTCGTATGGTCAATTGTGTCGGAACCCGTAGTGCTCGCTACGACGATCTCCATCTCAACTAATCTGTCGAGCCCAAAAGCCCACTTTTCCACAAAATTGCCAACCACATTAAAGCTGATTGGACTCCGAAATGACTGATAGTTAGCTGTATCTGTGCCACTGCCGCCAATAAACGTATCATAACCAACAGTACCAAACAACGAATCATCACCCTTTAATCCTTCGATGGTGTTGTCGCTGCCATTCCCAGTCAGTCGATCGCTAAATTCGCTGCCAATCAGGCCTTCAAGGTTGAGCAGGGTATCGCTGCCGGCTCCGCTAGTGGCCTGGGCAGCGCTGATCGCCAGAGATACAAAGACAGCTGAGCTGGCATTGACATAGGAGACAGTGTCATATCCAGCACCTCCATCGATCACATTATTACCGATTGTGCCCGTGAGAATATCTGAAAAGCGGCTGCCGGTGATGTTTTGGAAATTACGTAGTGTATCAAATCCGGCCCCTACAGTATTTTGCGCCGCGGTTAGAGAAAGGTTTACCCTAACACCTCCTGTGCTTCTGGCGTAGGAAACTGTATTGATACCGCCGGCACCATCCAATTCATTATTTCCTGCATCGCCACTAAGAGTGTCATTATGGATGCTGCCGACTAGATTTTCAATCGAAATTAACCGATCAAATCGCGAGCCTCCCGTGAACTGGAAGCCTGTGATGAAAAGGTCGACATTAACCGCCGAGGTTGCTGCTCCGTAGGAGACGGTGTCAATCCCGGCAAAGCCATTGATGACGTCGAAGAGATCATTGGTGCTGTTCAGCAGGTCGTTCAGACCTGCGAGAGGATTGTTGAAGTTGATAAAGGCCATGGTTGTCCGGAAGGTTGGTGAGGAAGCGAATCAGATCAAGTGAAAAGGTTTACAATGGTATTCCACTGGGAATCCTCTAGTATATGGAAATGCGCCCATGGCTGCAGTTCAAACCTTAATGAACCTACAATGACTGGACCCCAGCATCCACGCCTGACATTAATCGTAACGGATACAGCTCGATTGTAATCGAGGACACAAAGGTATCGGAAGATTTCGTAAGTTTCATGGATTTCTCTAATACCCACCATCCATGCGCTGACGCGCGAGCCAGCCATCCGGGCTGAAGCCAAGGCGAAGTGACGATCATCAAATCCCCTGATCCAGGCACTGCGGCCAGGGGCTCGCACATCCCCTTCGAGATTGAGGCCCTTGAAAAAATATTTCTATCCCTGCAAAAACGCAGCGATGGCTACTCCGTGATGGATCACGTGGAGGGTATGAGATTAGGAGCAGAATAAGGCTGTTCTTTCCCGTCCTACAGATTCTTGATTCTCCTGTGACAGCATGCGCTGGATCACACAATTGATCGTGGTGAAGTCAAGAGAGCGCAGGCCAGCCGCTGGTGAAGGCAGTCAGTCCACCGCCGCTGAGTAGAGCTGTTGCCCCGCCAGCCCCGGCTGTTTGGGACGTCTCAAACAGCCAACATCAGTGCAGCTGAAACTCTGCTCAGCCGCCTCGATTCCCGCCTAGGTATCTAGGTGTTAAATTACAGGTACAGTGAGGCAGAAAATGTAGAGGATTGTCGTAGCCGACTTAAATTGTTGATCATGAAATGTCGCCAGTTAGATGCAAAATCCGTGGATGCAGCTGGCAGTTCCCATGCGCATTGCATTGATCACGTCGCTGCAGCCCCTCAACAGGGCTCTCCACCGAAGCAAATGGTTGAGCTCATGCCTCTGGCCGCATCAGCGCAGACTGGGGCGTCGCAAGCTGATGACCAAATCGCTCTGGATGCTCTCTTGCCTGGTTGTCCTATGGGCAACAATCCAACCGGCCCGCGCGCAAGCTGGCTCTTCATTCATCAGTGTTGCACTCAACCTGTTCAGCGGGCCTGGGATTGGTGCGACGGCCACACTGTTGCTGTTGATCATTGTGGTGCGGATACTGCTACCAGCAAATGGCAAAGCCATAGTTGGTTTGAATCCTATTCGTCGATGGTTGAACAAGTTTCTGTCCACCTTGATTGACGCAGAAACTCAGACCTATAGCTTGTCCAGATTGCAATTCTATCTTTGGACTGCCGTTGCCATCTGGGGTTATTGCTATTTATTCCTCTCTTTGCTTTTTGTCCAACATAAGCCTCAATTTGTTGATGTTCCAGCAGGCCTGCCCACTATTGTGGCATATAGCGCAGGTACCACGATTGGCGCCGCAGGCATCACCGCAACCAAGGGCAGCAAGGGTTCCGGACAGATCGATCCATCGTTCTCAGACCTGATCACTTCGGGAGACATTGTGTTGCCTGAGCGCATTCAGTTTCTGGCCTGGACACTCGTGGGTGTCGGGGCCTACCTCTTTTTACTAATCGAACAAGCACCTACAGAGATCGCGACGCTCCCGACAATCCCCGATGGGTTCCTGAATTTGTCTGCCATCAGTTCACTCGGCTATCTGGGCGGCAAGCTGTTCCGCAAGCCTGGACCGGTGATTTCGTCGATTGATTCGGCCCAGTATGACGAGAATTCGCGTCTATTGACACTGGTGATCAAAGGCCAGAATCTCTCCCGATCTGCCAGGTTCCTGATCAAGGACACCGCTGACAAGTTGACTTATCTGCCTGGTCCCGATGTCACCAATCTTGAAGTCAATCTTAAAGAGCCCTCAGGCGGAGGCGCCGCGGCAGGAGGCCCTGCAGCCGAAATGGGGAATCAGCTAGAGATCAAGTTTGCGACATTAACAGACAACAAATGGGAAGCGAAGAATGAGCAGGGAGAACAGGTGGACTATACCCTGGCCATGACCAATCCCGATGGCCAAATGGCGGTATGGAAATTCACCGGGGTCACATCAGTTTAGCCACTTGCTCGTGGCGACTCAATCAGCGTTAACCCGATCTCTGCTCGGTAACTCCTCAGTGAAATTGTCCGCACGGTTTGCTTTCCCCTCCTGAAGGCCAGGCCTCTGGCAGCATGGAGTCACTCCAATCAGCGCAACCTGATTGGCCAGCGCTCCCGCAACTCCTGTGACGCTCTCCCACTTTCGAGACGAACTCGCCGCCACGGCCGCCGCCTTGGCAGCTCCCGGCACCGGATTGCTGGCCGCCGATGAATCCACCGGCACCATCGGCAAGCGCTTCGAGGCGATCCAGCTGGAGAACACGGAGGCCAACCGCCGCGCCTACCGCACCCTGCTGGCCACCACCGAGGGCCTGCCGCTGACGATCAGCGGCGTGATCCTTTACGAGGAAACCCTGTTCCAAGCCAGTGCCTCCATCACCAGCGGCGCCACAAACGGCGTCGCCGGCGCCGAGGGCCCGCCGATCGTGCAGCTGTTTCAGGAGCAGGGCATCGTTCCCGGCATCAAGGTGGACCTGGGTGTCGAACCCTTGGCTGGAGCCCTGGATGGCGAAACCTGGTGCACCGGCCTCAAGGGCTTGGCCCAGCGAGCTGAGCGCTACTACGCCGCCGGCGCTCGCTTCGCCAAATGGCGTGCCGTGTTGCGCATCAACGCCGAGGGCTGCCCCAGTGAGCTGGCGGTGCGCGAAAACGCCTGGGGGCTGGCCCGCTACGCCCGCACCGTGCAAGAGCAGGGGTTGGTGCCGATCGTGGAGCCCGAGATCCTGATGGATGGCGACCACGACATCTCCACCACTGCCTCGGTGCAGGAATGGGTGTTGCGCACCGTGTATGAGGCCTTGGCCCTCAACGGTGTGTTCCTGGAGGGCAGCCTGCTCAAACCCTCGATGACCACCGCCGGGGCCGACTGCCCGCAACGGCCCTCCCCAGAAGAGGTGGGCGAATACACGTTTCGCACCCTGTGTCGCAGTGTGCCGGCGGCCGTGCCGGCGATCCTGTTCCTCTCCGGTGGCCTGGCGGAAGAGGATGCCAGCCTCTGCCTCAACGCCATCAATCAGGCGGCGGCTCAGGGTTTTGCCCCCTGGCACCTGGGTTTCTCCTTCGGCAGGGCCTTGCAGCACTCCTGCCTCAAGCATTGGGCCGGCCATGACGTGGCCGCCGGCCAAGCCGCCCTGTTGGCCCGAGCCCGAGCCAATGGCGCCGCCAGCCGCGGCGCCTACGCCCCTGGCAGCGAACCCTCCGATGACAGCAGCCTGTTTGTGGCGAACTACAGTTATTGAACAGCTATTGCGAAGCTCTTTAGTCTAGTTCATTTAGCGAAGTGTCTGAGCAATAAGCAGGAATCCTGGCGGCTTTTGGCGGAATGGAGTGAACTTTCGAGCATTTCAACCTCTAGCGTATCCAATCAAGCCATGAAGCCACCCCATCTGCGCTCAGACACCGGTATTGCACTGGGCTTCAGCTGCAGAAATGCTGCTGATCAGCAGCAGTCGTGATGGCTGATCTCGCGCAACCGCAGCCGTATGACGTTGGGTTAATGGCCTTTACCTGCTGCCTGAACCTGAGCTATTCGTGAGGAGTGCCGCATCATCGGGTCATGACCAAGGTCATTGTCGCTTCCAACCGATCCGTGGATGAGTCCTGCCCAAATGAAAACCTTTTTGGGCACGGCTTTAATGCCAAAGGACCCTGTGAAGTCAGGATTGCCAAGGCCAACAAAGAGTCATCGCAGAGCGACTGGACTGTCACTCTATTTGCGGATGATCATGGATCCTCTCAGCCCCACCAGAACGTCAAAGACTATTTTGCGTCAGTCGTCACCTCGATTCGCAACAATTCACCCGAGGTGATGAAATGGGTGCTCTTGGTCCCGGGATATTGCTCCCCATGCCCAGAAGGGCTGAGCAAGGCCTCACAACTTGTCCACGAGTGCGAGGTCAATGTCATCCTCTTTTCCTGGCCATCTGATCCCATTCAGCCCGAGGTCACGCCGATCTCAAAGTACCGAGAGACCCAGGACGTGGCGACTCGCTCCGCCGATGCCCTGAGACTCTTGTTGAGCGAACTTACGGATAACTTCATCACCCCTGCTCAAAATGCTTCGAATAAGTTTAGAATCAGCCTGATCACCCACAGCCTTGGCAATTACCTGCTTGAATGCCTTGTTAGAAAGTCCGCCAACGCAACGACCAGTGAGTTGTCAAAGTTTGATAATGTCATTCTCCATCAGGCAGACGTTGACTTCGAAGGCCATCAAGACTGGGTCTCTATGATTAAGCCCAAGCGGCTGACTTGCATCACGACGAATCTCTACGATGCAACCCTTGGCAAGTTCTCGGATCTGATCAATCGGCACAGACTTGGGACCGAGCCAACTGGGGTTTACACATCCAACAACACGATCCATGTTGATTTCACCGGGGCACGCCACGTCACAATCCAGCACTGGTTCTTTAGTGAGATTGACAACCGGATCATCCAGGGGTTCTGTCTAGCTATTGCCCAGGGCGAATCAGGTGTCAACTTCCTCTATCCAGATCCAGCCCATCCAGGTCGCTACCAGGCCAAACCGTTTGTCAATGATCCCGGCGTTGATCCCCGCAAACCTGGGCTGCATTGATCAGCACTGACATTCCACAACATCAAACACTTGCCACAACAAAGCCCGGAGCGTAGGCCCCGGGCATTTGCCTGCTCAGCGATGGCGCCGTTTAAAGCGAGTGGGGCGCGGCTGTGCGTGATTTGGTGCTGTAGACAGCTGTGATCAGGCGATCACGAATGTATTCAATTGTGGGGCGGAGCTGCCGGCGCTGGCACCTGGGGCCAGGTGTCGATTGGGACGTTCGAAATCAGTCCGGGGCACCTGAGGCTTAGCGGCGGGCTCTGAAGGGTGGGGTAAGCCGTAGGCTAAGCAGTGAGCGGTGCAATGGACGGCGCCTGTCGCCACGAGGAGGCGACTCGCCAGGAACGTCAGCGATCCGATGAGAGTGTTGGAGCAGGGGCCGGATCGTCAGCGCGCTCCTGACTGGTGCTCAGGGGGGCTGTCTTCCATTCGTGGAGCCTCCGAATCGATGAACACAGCATCGGCTCTCCATCCAGCGACGACAAGACCCAAGTGCAAATCGCACACGGGTCTTCACGGGCGGCAAAACTGATTCATGAAGGGGGCTTCATCAATGAAGCGCGATCACGACTTCGGCCAGGACAGCCATGGGGAGGACTCGGCAGTGGTCATCCCCGCCGACATCCTCAGCCCATCACGCCATCGATGAAGTCGAAGGCCACCACGCCATCCAGTCCGCCCTCCAGCATGGGCAGGAGCTTGGCCACCACCGCCTGGTGCAAGGGATGGGGCAGATAGGCATCGCGGGCAGCCTCGTCCGCGAAGATCATCGAGAAGCCGTGGCTGAAGCCCCCCGAGAGGCCCTCGCAGGAGTTGTAGGCGCCGCCGTGGAAGCTGGTGATGCCGGGGATCGTCTGCCGGAAGCCGCGCAGCTCCTCAAACACCGCCTCCACGGCACCCTCCGGGAGATCAGAGCGGAAGCGGAAGAGAACGAGGTGGTGAACCATGACAGGGCGGGCTGGAGCGGATTCATTGTGCACAACCAGCCCTTCAGAATGAAGGAGGCACCCCCAGTCTCTGCAAGGTATCGGCTCGATCAGAGCGATCACCTGGGTCAAGGTTCGCCCTCATTCCAGGGTGAATTGATCCCAGGGCTGACGTGGGCGAGATCTCAACAGTGCAAAGGGTTTCAATCGAAGACCAACTGAAGCACTTCTGCCGATCATGGGATCGTTTCAGTCTGATTTTTCAATGGGAAGTGACACTCAGCCGGCCTGATGCAGTTCTGCTGCAGGGAATACGGCCATGGGCGACCATGTCTCCACGCCCAACAGGGTTGACCGCATCCCTGGCTGCGATGGCTGCTTCGTTGAAATTCTCTCATCATCCAGCACCCTGATCAGAGAGACCAAGGGCAATGGCTTAGTCTTAGCATTCACGGTCACAGCTCAGGAGCATCAAGTGCACCCGTCACAGCCAAGACGGACACCCAGATTACTTTGATACCACGAAAACCATGACGCATGCATTTGACTCCGCGAACAATGGGTCTCGAGTTGACATTCAAGTAGGAGAGGTTTTCAGTGTGGTCTTGGAGGAGAGTCCGGGTACAGGTTATCGCTGGATTCTCGAGGGTGATTTGTCTCAGCCCATAGAGCTCGTGGGTAGCGATTTCACGGTTGCTGGTGCAGGGATCGGCGGTGGTGGTGAGCGTCGCTTGCGATTCCGGGCCAGCCATCCAGGTGCCTTCGCGATCACACTTCGACAGGCTCGGGAGTGGGAGCCAGCCGGCTCAGCGATCAACACCTTCATCCTCACTGGTGTGGTGTCGTGAATGCGATTGCGCCCCATGGCTTCCAGCCACAATGCCTAACAAGGCCGCGGAGGACCGCAACGCGCGGTCGATTCGCTGCTGCAGCAAGATGATCTTGGCCTGGATGGTGCCTCGGGTCGCTGAGGCGATGCAGCCAGCCGCCAAGGGCGGCTGAGCGAGGAGCTCCTCATGGATGCCAGCCAGCGATGTCCTGGCTAGACATGGAGTGGTGCTCACCAACCAGGGGATGGGCCCCGTCGTGATCCACCACATATGAATAACAAACCACTGGCCTTGCAGGCTGGAAGGTTGGATAAAATCAATCTTCGCTGCTATGATCCTGTCGCCCATATCCTGCTGGATAGGCTAAGCATTAAGCCGATCATGTTTGGGCTCTTCTCGATTATCACGATCGATGTTGTGCATCTCCTCACGGCTACACTGACCAATACATTGTGGACATCAAATAAAAATGGTCTGTTTCAAGACGGCTTCCCGTGGGTCGGTGCGATTTTTGCCAGTATCATTTGTGGTTATTATCTGTGGAGTTACACTGCGATCGGCGCGCTCACGACCAAACTTGATTATTCCGACGCAATCGAGGCTGGACCGGCGGAGACCGCCATCATCATCGGTCGATTCTACGGAGTGCGTTGGCCAGCGTGGCTGGCACTCTGCATTGCCACAGTTGGTAGCATCTCCGGCTTCTTTAATCAGCAGTCCAATCCCCATCGTTGGGTGGGGACAGGCTTTTGGCCCAATGCCGTGAACACCATCTTTGTGTTGATTGGCACGTATATGTGTGCCATCTTGGTGATTAACCTGCTGAAAAATATTCAGGTACTGCACACTATCTTTTACGAATGCTCTGTGCAGATCAACCCCTTTCATCCCGACCGCTGCGGCGGCCTCAAGGCACTGAGTGACTACTCCCTTAAAACCACTTATCTGATCGCACTGTTTGGCTGTCTGGTTGGCATTATTTCCTTAAGCAGTAATTCGCAGCAGGTCGACTGGTACGGACGCTTGCTCTTGCCAGTTTACCTGCTTTTATCGGTCGTTTGCTTTTTTGGCCCCCTCTTAACCGCCCACGATGCAATGAAGAGGTCAAAGGAAGGGTTGCTGAGCGAGATCGCTCAGCAATTTAAGTCGGATTATTCGGCTGCCTATGCCAGGCTCAGTGATAGCGCCGAATCGATGAACAAGGATATTGAGAAAATCGAGCAGCTGCGCAAATTTTATTCGCTCACGGATGAGTTTCCGATCTGGCCCTTTGATGTCAAGACAGTGCGTCGCTATGTCTTGACGTTGCCTGCACCAGTCTTGCCCTTATTCATTACACTGATCAAAGAATGGCTACTGCCGCTGTTGAAGCGCTACACCTAACACCACGCCAACACACCCCGGTGAAATTTTAGGGCGCTAATGAGCTGATGCCCTCGCCGAAGTCTTCTGGATGGTCTGCCGTTTGCCAGCCAGAGCGAGGCCTCCGTTCCACAGCTATTGTCTGTCACTTTAGGGCGCACACGATTGAAAGGTCTCTCCTTTAACGAATCCGCTCCACCTTGAAACCCGCCTCGCCGAGCAGTTCCTGAACGCTGGCGCTGCCCGTGAGATGGCCAGCGCCGACGGCGACAAAGACCACGCCCGGCCGCGCCATCCGCTCCTGGAGTTGTTGGGCCCAGCGCCTGTTGCGTTCGGTGAGCAAAATGCGGTTGGTTTGGGGCGTGCGTTTCATCGTCTCATTCATCAGCCGTCCGGTGGCCTCGGCGTCGCCTTGGGCCCATACGTCGATGATCTTGCGGGTGAGTGACTGATTGTCGTCGGAGCGCTGGACAAGGTCTTTCAGCATGTCCAGCTGTTCAGCCTCGGGGGTGGATTCCAGCAGCGAGAACTGCTGCTCCGGCGTCTCCAACGCCGTGATCGTTTTTCCCGCTTGGCGGGCCGCCTTGGCCAGCACTTGTTCGGCGCCGCTGTCAGGATCCAGCCCGGCCTTGGCGTAGAGCATGGCCGCGGTCGCCACCGTCACGAACCAAGGCTCCATCGGTTCCATCGCTTCGGCTGGCAGACCGAGGCGCTGCAGCGTCGCCACGTAGGCGGCATGGTCGTTGCGGCTCAGCCGTTGGGCCATGGTGCGGCCGCTGGGGTCCAACGCGTACTGAATGATCAGTGGCGCCAGGGCGGTCGGATCGTCCTGGGGCAACAACTCCAGCTTCAGTTCATTCGAGGCCTGAAATGCCTTGGCAACATCCGCATCAAACCAGACCAGATCCTTGGGGAGCAGGTGGACGGTTCCGAACAGATAGAGGGTGGTATCGGCATCGCGCACCACCCACAGGGCGGGCTTGGCCTGGCGCAAGGCCGCCAGGGCGGGGGCGACCACCAGGATGAGGCCCAGTGCCAGGGCAGCAAGGCGACGTGGCCGGCGGAACGGGATTGAGGAGGTGAAACCAGGCACGAGCTCGCAGCGCGTCACCAGCGGATTGTGCCTGAGATCGAGGCATGGGTTGTTGAGGCTGCTCCCGTGGACTCAGGCGGAGGCGTCTTCTCCACCCTGCGGCAGCAGAACGCTATCCCAGCTCAACTTGTTCAGGAAGCCCATGCGGAGTTCGTAGGCCCGCACCAGATCGAACACATAAGCATTGTGCGCCGGAATCTTGCCCCAATGGTCGATGCTGGGAGCGAGCTGGCGGCAACGCTCGAGGTAGCGTACAGCGCGGCTATAGCGGTTTGATTGGGCGGTTTCGAGAATGAATTCCACCAGCAGCCGCAAGCCAACGCTGGCGGCCAGGGGTTGGCAGCTCTCCAGCAGCCCAACCATCTTCAGCAGGAGCTCCTCATCAGCGCCATGAAGCTGATCCGGTCGCTCCAGGATCAGCTGGGCCAAGCGGCGTCGATCCGGCCAGCGCAGCAGGAACTCCAGCGCGGCGGGGGCGTTGCGATGGCGCAGCACCTCTTCGAGGGCCTGCTCGCAGGCGGGCTCGTCCTCAAAGGCGGGCAGCCGCCGCAGGTACTCGCGCAGGTGGGGGATCGAAAGGCGATCGAGGGCGTACTCGCGGCGCAGCGTCTGGGCCTCGTTCTGCCGCCCCAGGCCCTCCAGCAGCGACAGGCGCACGTCCAGCCAACGGCGGTAGCCGTCACTGCGGGTTCCCCGCCGCAACCGCACCGCCTCCAACAACGCCAGGGCCTGCTCAGACTCGCCAGCGGCGGCCAGCCGCCGAGCCACCCGCGCCGCGATCCGCGGGCGCTGCAACCCAGCGGGGTGATGGTCGCGGTATTCCGCCCAATAGGCCAGGGCGTCTCCGAGGCCATCGGCGATCGCCAACATCGCCAACCGCACCCGTTGATGGCAATCCTCAGGATCGAGCCGATCGCCATCTTGCTGCTCATTATGGCCTTGGAAATCGGGTTCGAAATCGGTCTCGAAACGATCGATCCAGCTCCCTCTTCTTCGAGATAACGCCGCTGCTTCCGCCTCATCATCGCCGTACTCCGGGTCATGAAAGGGGTAGAGGCTGTAGATGTCGCTCTGGCTGCAGATCCCTTCCTCCTCATCCTCGTCTTCACCTGTGGCATCGGGAATGGTCTCCTCCACCCAGATGGTTTCCGGATCCACCTCTCCGGCGGCTTGGCGCTCCGCCTGCAGGCGTGTGCGCAACCGCAACAACCCCTCGCGACCGAGAGCTGGCGCCAGATGGGAGATCAGCAGGCTGTATTGGCCCATGTGCGGGCCGAGCAAGGCCTCAGCCACCTGATCCGCCAAGGCCTCCGGCCGTTTGTTGGCCCGTTGGGCCACCGTCCCCAGATCGGCGCTCACCCGCTGAAACAGCCGCAAACCGTCGTCGTCGCTGTCGTCGCAGCGATCCAACAGCGAGGTGCCGAGCTCCAGGAAACGCCACAGCAGGTCCAACGCCACAGCGGGGGCGCGTTCCGCGACCGCCCCGGCCATGGCCTGGCGCTGCCGTTCCAGATCCGCCAACACGGCATCGCGATCGCGGCCCTCGAGCCAGCGCTTGGAGCGCTCCAGCGAGGTCAGCCGCTTGCGCAGCTCTTGGGCCATTTCCTCAGGCCCAAGCCCCTCCGCCAAGGCCAGCCGCAGGGTCCGCCGCGCCGCCGCATTGCCATCGGTGAGCTCCAGCAGCAACGCCGCCAGCCGCGCCGCCCCGAGGGACTCCAGGTTCTTGGCGTTGAGGCTGGAGCGAGCGGCCATGGCGGGGGCTGGATCAGGCCGCGGGCGGCCTGCACAGGATGGCCATTCTCTTGGGCGGGTGAGCCGGAGGTGTCGCGCAACCTCAGATATGTCCCTCCGTTCAGCCAGCAGGGGATTGGCCGGCATTCCTGCCTGCAGCCAACCATCGCGTGGGAACGATCCTGACAGTGCCGCCTCCGCTCAAGGATGGCGCGGTCCGCTGATCCGACAAACACCGCAGGCAAGACCCGCTCGCGGGAGTCAGCTCGGGCCATGGAGCTCGAACTTGATGCCGCTGAATCGCTCCACGCGTGGAAATCGCTGACGCAAGCTGGAGCTTGGACGACCACTGGGGAAGGCGAATCGGCTGGCTGAGCTGCGGGAGAATTGGGTGGGTCCACGCTGAGGGCATTGGCCGAGTCCACAGAAATCGTCCCGCCCGGAACCTGGATGCGATGCAGCGCACAGATCCAAGCGGCCCACCTGCCGCAGCCCCAGGCATCAAGCGCGCGTCTACCGTCACCGACGACCTGATCTGGCTCACCACCGAGGCCATCTGCTGGCCACTTGCCATCAGCCGCTCCAGCTCCGCTTGGGCTTGCTCGCCAGTGATCTCGCTGCCGTGCCCGCTTGCGACCCAGCGGGAGAGCTTGTGGCCCAGCTCGAACTCCGCTTCGTCGGCGCCGCTGCGTGCCATTGGCCCTCCAGGGGTGACAGACATCGGAAGCATGGAGCTTGCCGTGTGCCGGGGGATCCATGCTCGAAGTCACTCAGGAATCCACCGCCCTGACTGTGTCGATCGCGACGGGACCCTTGATCTTCAGATTTTCTCAAGGCCTGGTGTGGCGGGGCGAACGCTTTTGCCAGGCAAATGACGACTAACTTATTTTCACCGTCATTTTTTCTCCCAATGTTGACCTGGTCTTGACGGAATTCCAGGCAACATAGCCATCCGTCATGATCTTTTTCTCCGCGTTCCCCCGGGCCATTGGTCTGGTCTCGGGAGCTAGCATCCTGTTGTGCTCGCTCAGCTCCTCGGCATTGGCGATTCCGGTTAACGGACCCCAGTCCAACACAGCTGGCTGCCAGAGCAAAAGCCAATGCGCAGGGGTAGCCTCTGGTGCCGCTTCTGGTGCCAACGTTGCTCAAGGTTATGGCGGTCGTCTGCCGGTGCAGAATCACTCCAGCGATGACTCATTTTCGGTGACAGCAAGCCAGTTAGAACTTCAGAAATGAGCATTCATCAGAGCACTCCTTTGGGTGCTCTTGGCCCATTGAAGGCTCCCACCTGAGCCCAGCCATGCCAGAAGACATGGCTGGAGTTACTTCAGGCGATCTAGCCGTGATGCTCATCGTCAGCACTCACACACTGGCGCTGGCTGATCTGACAGTCGTCCACAAACCCAATCCACGAACGGATGGGCGGAGGTGAGCGAGACCAACAGGTAGCACCTTGCCTCTCTGGCGAAGGCACGCCTCCCCAGAGCGGCCGTTGCGCCAGCCTTCGCAGCCGAGCTTCCTCATCCGAGTTTCGGCCCCCATCACCGCGTACCCCAATGGATCGATTACCGGGAACAGGTCTCACGCGGAGCTCGGCAGGTGGGACAACTTCCATTCACCGGCAGTTGGTTGTCCTCCAGCAAGGCTCGTAGCCAGGTCGTGAAGGGCATCCCCCCCGACTGTTCGCTGTAGAACAACGGCGCGCGCAGGATCGTGTGGCTGTCGCCTTGGGCCACATAGGAGCGGAAGTTGGGCGTGGCCTGGCGGCTCGCCAGCTCGCTCAGCATCGTGTTGGTCCAGGCGTTGCAGGCTTGCCCCGCGGATCCCATCTGCGCAAAGAAAGCCGTTTGCGTGGCATCCTGAATCGAGGTGAACTGGGCGAAGCGATCCTTCGGGAAATAGGCCGCCAGCTTGGCAACCACCTCGCTGTCGGGAACCTCTTGCGCCTTGGGGCCAAACACGGAGGCGGGCAGCGTGTAGTTCCAGGATTTGTTGCGCAGCCGCTCGAATTCCGGAGTCGTCACACCCTGGCCGCTGTCGCCGAGATACACGGCCCGACCAGTGGGATACAGGTTCCGCAGCGCGGTGAAATGGGTGGCGGCCCCATAGGCGCCCGCGCTGGAGCCGCTCACCAGCAAGCGAGAGGGTTGGGGTACGTTGGCGGCGAGCCAGGGCAGGATCACCTGCATGTTGTCCCAGCCGCGATGTTCGATCGTGAATGGTTTGCCTGTGTCTGGGAAGGTGTATCGGGCTGTATTGGATCCCGAGTGCACAT
>JBKDOR010000214.1:0-2743 GCA_046342775.1 Synechococcaceae cyanobacterium | reverse complement strand
AGAGCGAGACGCGGAAGGAGGCGGTGCCTCCACATTCGCTGGTGATCAGGCCACCTGCGGGGGAGTTGATGTTGACAACAAAGAGGTTGAGCAGACCCTCCCGGATTGCTTCCACGATGTTGGAGCTGTCGGAGGTGAGTTCAACGACAGAACCACCAACGGCCAGTTGGGAGAGAAGCGATTGATAGCCGCTGAGTTGATCCGGAGTGACCGCAAAGATCGGCAGCACATTGGCATCGATCAGTTTTTGGCGCAGCGAGGCGATGCCTGGATAATCCTCTCCGGTGCCCGGAGGCGTGCCGTCGAGAATCGCATCCAGGTTGTTGGGGAGCGTGATGCCAGCGGCTGCGCCATCACCGGCAAGGTGATACGTGGCATCGGTGAACAGGATGACCACCCGCTTGGAGCCGAGACTGAAGCCGATCTCCGTTGGCCTGAGGGCAACCTGCAGCAGAGCTTCCAGCTGTGATTCAGGGGCATCATATCCATTGCCGATGACGAGATTATCATAAACAGTTTGAAGTAAAGTAATATCAGTTGTCAGAGACTGATCAGTCTTATAGACATAATCGGGGAAGATTCCGAACGGCGCAATTGGTTTATCGATGAAACTGCTGATGCCAATTGGGGTATTAGGCTGGAGAGAGTTGACTTCAGCGATGATGTCTGGCAGCAGCTTGCGGACGACTGGCAGATCGTCCCAGAAACTGCCGGACAGATCCTGGAGAAACAGGAGTTCGAAGGAGGTGCAGAAGAGCTTGTCGTCATTACGAATGATGCCCTCGGCCTTGGACGGCCAGCCAATGGAATAGCCAGATGCAGGCACAATACTCAGAACCACGCTTTCATCCAGTTCGCGCAAGGAATCGGCAATTGGCACCACCTTGACCGTGGCAACAGAGGAACCCGGCGCAAACGTAACCGTGCCAATTTTTTCGGTATCTGAAAGCAGTTTATAATCAACATCAAGGGTGGCAGTCCCTCCAATAGAATAATAGACTGTTAGTGGAGAGACTGGCTCAATGATCGGCCCGGGCTTGATTATCGGGGTGGTAGACGCGGAAGACCGGGTGAAGGTGTACACGAGTGCGCTTCCGCTGTCTTCAAGCACGACATCTGGCCTTGCCGATATGGTAATAACCTCTCCATCGATAATAATAATATCGTCGATTGGTGCAACAATATCTTCCTTTGGCGGGGTGTCTATAATGGAAGTTGGCGTGGCAGAGACGCGCGGGAGATCAGATGTGCCAAGCAAGCTCGCTGCCAAAATTTTTCCTTCGTCCTCTGGTGATTCACCGTGATTTAGTTGGTTGTCTAAAAAGTTACCAAGACCTTGGGTTAAAGCGATCAGTACCGACTCCACACTGACCGCGGCTGACCAGTTTTTATTGAATACGATTTTATTCAGCGAACGATCGTAACAAACGGGGTTTTCATTGATTGATGACGCTGCTTCCAGCTCCACCGCAGGCAAGGATTTGAAGTTTCCCGCCGACCATTCATCCAGCAGCTCTGCAAAGATTTTTACTTGAGAATCCTTGGGATCCCGCAGGATTGTACCCTCAACCACTTTCTGCAGGGAACCATCACTGGCCCATGCCTGAATCAACTCGAACCATTTTGGCAGCACCAGCTCAAGAGGTGAGACGACATCAAAGGAAGCGGCCATTCGATGTTCAAAAAATTTGCGCAAATTCTAGTGACAGGCGCGGAACGGGGAGGTGTCCCAGCGAACACGCAAATTTTCTTAACGCACATCGCTGCGTGAAGCATTCAAGAAAACTGCATGGTGGCACCAGGACAGCGTCACCGCATTGATGGGGTCTGGGCAAACCCGTCGCTGCCCCTGGGCTTGCTGGAAGCAACACTGCAGAGGCATTCCGGAGGTGCCCAGACGATACATTTTCATGAATTCTCAATGGTGCGTTTCACTTCAAGTAGCCCATGCTTGTGGCTGCCCAGGCTCCTGCCACGGTGAACTCCGCCGAGGAGTCGCTCAGGTCAGGAGCCATTCTGGCGAACAGTCCGGGCGGATCGCACTGCTGGCATCGGAGTGTGCCGACAGATCTCCCGTGCAGGAATTGTAGGGAATGCTGTGGACGGCGGTTGTGCTGAACGAAGTGGTGCTTTGGCGCAATGCAGTTGGGCCCCATCAACCGGTCGTTGTAACAGCAGTCATCACGAGCTGCTCCATCTGGATTCATTGAGCATCAGTCTGAAGGGCTCTGCTGCGATGAACAGGCCAGCGCGCCGCGAACAAGGTCCTGCTCAGGTGACGGAGAAGAGCCCAGCGTGCATGGCGGCTCCGAGGCCAGTGGGCAGGATCACTGCAAAGACGATCGAGCCACCGGAGGCGCTGCCGTTGCTGTCGTAGGTGAGCCTGCCGGTGGAGTTGTCATAGAGGATGCGGTGGTCAGGGGTTGTGGCACTAAGCCCGAAACCAAAGGCCGAGGCGGCAAGAGTTCCACCGCCGGGCAGGGCCGTGAAGATGCTGTTTTCGAGTTCGATCCGGTCTTCCGCTGGGTTGAAATCGGTGATGGTGTCGCGGTTGGTGGTGGCGTTGAGGGTGCTGTCGAATCGGATGGTGTCGATGCCGCCGCCGCCGGTGAGGGTGTCGTTGCCGCGATTGCCATTGAGCAGGTCGTTGAACGGAGACCCGATGATGGTGTTGAAGCCATAGTTGCCCAGAAGCGTGAGCCCCGAGGGATTGCTGGAGGCCGCGGCGTTGATGTGCAGGCTG
>JBKDOR010000213.1:0-14104 GCA_046342775.1 Synechococcaceae cyanobacterium | reverse complement strand
GAGCTGATCGCCCGAATCGAGCAGTTCGTAGGGGCCTACAACAAAAACACCGCTCCATTCATCTGGACCGCCACGGCGGACTCGATCCTTGAAAAGCTACAAAGACTTTGCTCGCGCATCTCCGGGACGGCACACTAGGAGTACTCAGGAAAAACTGATAAGGGTATTTTGTTGACCACTGGAAGTTTCACAGTGGATGCAACGCGAGAAGCGATTCGGAATGGTGCCAATCCGATTAAGCTCGTTGATGGGGAGAAGCTTGTCAGGATGTTTGAGAAGATTGAGCTTGGTTTCAAGCCAAAGGTTGTCTATGAAGTGGATATGAATCTTTTCAATGATTTCGATGTAGGGTCCTTCTAACGTCCAGATGCAGAAGATGGGAGCAGGAGCATCTTGCCATTCCGCTGAAGCCCCTGCCCGCTTCTAATCTGGAGCGTTAGCCAAACAAAATCATGACTCATGAACCAGTGCTTGTAAAATCATCTTTCTGACTTCTTGATTCTGGTCCACATACTGGATGCTTGTGACTGGGTGCGCAGGGGGAAATGCCTTCAATACCTCGTCGGCAATTGATTGTCAAATTGTCTTCGCGTCTGCAAAGTCACGCACAACCACTTTGAACCTCTCTGCACGAGAGAGCAGTCTTCTGGCTTCAGATCTTGATGCCAGGCTGCTCTCATCATGCTGAGCGAGATCAACAGGGATAGCTGTTTTTGAAAAGGCATAGTCATTCCCTGATGAACATTGACCAAATGCCTTTTTCGCAGTGGGAGATGCGTGGTTGCTGATCTTCATTGTCACAAGGGTGCCGCTGGTGAACACCTCATTTCCTGATCGCCTTCAGCCGCTTCAGGCTCAGGGTTGAAGTGTTGCGAAGTTCTGCCTCTTCACCCGTAGCGGGAATGGCTCCGGATCCGGCCCTTGCCCCTCTTGCAGACGCTTCTCCGCCAGCACCGACTCATTCGTGGGCTTCCAGGAC
Source organism: Synechococcaceae cyanobacterium (assembly GCA_046342775.1). GTDB lineage: Bacteria > Cyanobacteriota > Cyanobacteriia > PCC-6307 > Cyanobiaceae > Cyanobium. The sequence goes on along the minus strand of JBKDOR010000213.1, from coordinate 13,125 downwards.
GCAGTCGAGCCGGCGTCACACGCTGAACGACAGGATCAGCTTGCCCTGGTCGCTCTGCTTGTCGTCGCCGCGCAGCAGGTCGGCCACGCTCCAGATGAAGGCCGAAAGATGCTGTTTGCCGGTGGGCTGCGGGCCGGCAGCAGGGATGGCCGACGTGGCCCAAGGCGTTGTTCCATTGGGCCTGTGCCTGGATTCCGGCCCCGCCCGCTCTGCAGCTGGCCTGTGGCGATCTGAGGGGCTTCCAGCGCCGTGTCGCTCCAGCTGCTGATCCTCTGCCCCCATTCGGCGGACGGTCCTGCCTGCTTGGGCCGGCGCGTGGGATGTGGTTCGCCCCCAGGGCAACGCACACCCACCGCATCCCTCCTTCCGTCCTCACGCCGCGTCGACGATGCCACGGGTCACCGTGTTGGCCAGCCCCCTGGGATTCCCCAGCACAAAGACATCTTCCCCCGGCTTGGGATAGGAGGCGTAGCAGAGCGGCAAGGGGGTCTTGATCCGCGCGATGGCGGGACGAAGGATGGCCAGATCGTTTTCACGATCGCGGAAGATCACTTCGGCGGTGGTCTCCGTGCCATCGGCATAGCTGATATCAACCTCCTTGCGGGACTTCACCACATGCCGGTTGGTGAAGATCAAGCCGGTGGACTCGGCAACAAAACCTGTGCCGCTTCCCCCACCAGATTTGATGCCGACAACCTTGTCGAGCGAGGCGGCGACGATCTTCTGAAAGCCATCGGCCGGCGCCAGCAATGGGGTGGCCAGTGAGAATGGCGGCACCGGATCTTTGGCTGAGGCAACGGTATAGAGGCGCTTGAGCTCCTGCACCGTCTTCGTGCCGATGGGCAGCACTTTGCCGCTCTCACCGAGCTTGATGCTCAGCGATGGATCTCCAGAAGTTTCCGAGAGCTGCTTGATGAATGCGGAAGGCAGCGAGAACACACCTTCATCGCCATAGATCCTGTATCGCTGATCCGCCAGTCCAATGATGATAGGACTGGGCAGTCCGCGCGAATCCCGAACCTGGCCAAAAGGACAGCCCAGAAGACCACAGCCTGTCTTGATGTAGAGGATGCCCTGCAGTGTGTCGACACCCCACCTGGTGAACGCACCAGTTTCCGTGGAATCACCGTTGTTCACCCAATCGCGATCAAACACCGCGTAGTCGACGGCGCCATCAAAAGCCGACTTCAGCTTGACAATCGTCGAGAGGGGAACTTTGGCGCCAGGTGTTTTCCAATCCTGATCCGTGGAAATCTCGGCGGTAAAGGGAGGGTCGCCAGTGAGCGGCTGCGCTGGCGCCGCCCAGGGCGCGCAAGCCAGAAACGCGATGGACAGCGACAAGACCAGCGTTTGAGACTTCATGCGTTCTACAGAACAGGCTCAACTCTAAATCCGCTTGAGGAAGGTGTCGCGCAGTGCTCTGCCCGCTGTGTTTTGGCGGCGTCAGGACCGTCTGGCCAGGATTCGTAAGGCCCGCAAGCAGCTGGATGCGGACACCGCTGTGGCGACGGCACGGCAGCGACAACAGGAAGCCAAGGAGGCCAGGGCCAGAGTGGACCACATTCCTGACTTTGGGGGTTGCACAGCGATGGGAAGATCACCATGGTTGAGGCTCATGTATTGAATCGCAGTCCCTCAGGAGTGCGCAGCTCGGCCCATCTGCCCTGACGCTTGGGATGCTGTGCCGATGGCGTCACAAACCATGACAAAGCGAGGCGGATGCCGTGGTCTGGCTACGAATGGATCGATCAACTGCGAGAGGTGACGTGAATGGCAGATGATGCGGCAAAAGGCTGCCGGGCGAAGCTGTTGCCGTCCGCTGAGACGTTAGGCCAGCGGAGCCTTCGGCTGAAGGAGAGCTGTCTGACAGGCAGGTCTGGAACCAGGTCCTCGATTGATCGAACATGTAACGAAAAACAGGAGCAGTACCCCCCCATGCGCAGGCTTTTCGCGTTTCGACACGGCAAGTATGCCATCACCCCGCTGGTTGTCGGACTTCTTGTCGTCGTCGCCAATGTGAAATCGCTATCGGCGCAGGCGGAACCTACAGTGGCGAATCAAAATGTCATGGCCGTTTCTGAGCTCCCCACGCTGAAGTTCAATACCTTCCCTTGCTGGATGATCGGCCTTCTCACTGGGTGCTGCTGGGGAACCGGGTCTTTCGATTTCACCCTCTTCGCCCAATCGGGCGATCAAAATTACCGTAATGTCCGTGTGCGTTTGGATTCAGACGCAGTGGATTCCAAGACGATCACGTCGAACTTCTCTCTTGACCAGCTCTCGTTTTGGGCGGGACTCGACCGGGACGATCTCGAGCGGGTCGATCTCGAGCGGCGCTCTCTTGGTCCCAAGAACACCCCTGGCGCCTTCGACTTCATCAACCAGACAACGATCACGACCAAGATCGCGGCACTGTCGCCTGGTGAGTACAAGGGCACGCTGCGATTCACTGCTGACATAGAGTCTAAAGGAATAGACACTCAGGCAAACGCTGCTGAAGGCAAAGCTGCTGAAGGAATAGTGGCTGAAGGCAGAGTGGTAGAGGCGTCACTACCTTTGGTGATTCAGGTCCGCCATCATTGGTTGCTTCCAGCGATGGTTATATTCCTGGGATCGGCTGTTGGCTGGGGCAGCTCCAAGTACGTCAACGGGGCTCGGAATGCGCGTGTTTTGTCACGTCAGGTCAAGGAACTGCGCGATAGCGCAGATTCTCTGGTACTCCCCTCCACTCCTCGTGCGGGATGGGAGTTCCCCAGCGAGGCTGAATCTCTGGGATATACGCGTGTCCTCGTCACGTTGAGACGAATTGACATGCTGGCTGAGAAGGTCTTGCCAGTCCTCTTTCATGAGGATGAATTCAAGAAGGATCTGCAGAACACCGCGCTGCGCCTATCGGCACTGAAGACAATGCAAGACACCCGGCTGCAGGTGCAGCCCTTGGCTGACGATCGATGGGCGGCGCAACTAGCCATCGGTGGTCTGCTACGCAAGGCGACTGACTTGCTTGATCGACCGACATTTGGAGATGTCGATGAACCGACTCTGATCATGCTGCTGGATGAGATCAAGCGATGGTCAGCGGACAAAAGCAAGTCGTATGAGTTGTACAAAAGTGCACTCAGCGAACGCCACAACCGAAGTGAGTTGCATCAGCTGCCGAATGAGTACAAACAGAAGTTGCTGAATGAGTACAATCAGGAGTTGCCGATCCTAGATGATATCCAAAAGACCAGCGATGTCGACACGTTGAAGACATACGACGATCAAATCGCGAAGTATGAATTGGTATGGCGCGATCACACACGGCCTTGGGCGAAAGACTGTTTTGAGAATGGATCTAACGTCCTTCCGCCTGTCGATGATCTGTTTGATGCGGTTGATCAACACTTTTGGGATGACCTGAAAAAGATGGCGAACGAAGGAAAACTGACGGTCGAATGCAATGTGCTTAAGCCGAAGACTTACGACCTCGTCGAATTATACTTGAAGCCCAGCCAGAATGGCATTGACGCATCGCGTATCCAAGATCATCCACTGCGCGTCCGATGGGATATCTTTCAAGTTCCAGATGATCAAAAATCAGTTCCAGATGATCAGAAAACATTACTTCGCGCAATCGAAACAGATGGCCTTGCATTGGTGCAATATTTTCCGTCAGCAGGGTCTTTTGAGGTTCAGGTGACCCTGCGATGGGCCGGCCAAACGCACAAGATTAGCCGTCCATGCAAGCTCAATGTGGTCAAGAATCTTGAGTATGAAGATCTCTTTTGCAAAGATTTGAAACCCGAGTTGGCTGCAATCGCTGCCGCAACGCTCTTTGCCATCGTCACTGGATTGAGTTCGCAATACGACTCAACATTCGGGACAAGGCCCCTGTTTTTAAGGTTGTTTCTCTGGGCAGGGGGTGCCGGACTGGGCGGTAATCTGTTCAGTCAGCTTGGTTCGACGTCCTCACCCGGCGGAGATGCGGCTGCCAAGCTAAAGTGAAGCGGTAGTATGATCGTCAGTGCCGTTGGTTGGGTTGATCAAGACACTTCAAGGCTCTCTACTTCCCCAGATTCAATGTGAGCACTCGAATCATTGATTGGCATTGGACAGTTGCAGTCCCGATGTCACGCGCATCATCAGGGCTCGAGGCGGTCCCATGGTGTTGAAACCAGCCTTCAGCGACCCCTCGAACTGGATTGGCTACCAGCCGTTCTCGCAGGCGCCGCCGGCGGTCCGTCTGGAGTGGGGATCAATCCCGTCCTTGAGCCAGCCTTGGACCTGCCTCGCGATCTTGCCAGCATCCGCCAGCTGAACCCTGGCGGCGCAGCCGATCGTGAAGCTCTGCCGAACTCCTTCCCAGCCGTAGCCTTGGCGCCAGGTTTTGGAGCCGGAGCGGCCCCCCCAGCGATCGAGATCGTCTCGATCGTGGTGCTTGCTGCCAGATCGGCACTCATCAGGGCACAGGGCCCGGATCGCCCTAAGCGCAGCTGCAGCCTGGGTTTTGGATTTGCTCGGATACTTTCGGAACTTGGCGCAAAGGAGAGGGTGTCCGTGTGCAGCAGCCAGACTGAGGAGCATCGTCGGGTTGATCGCTGCGGCCTCCTCACGCGACAGGAAGGGACTGGGCAGAACCCTGTGATGGGCGATCGATTGCATGGGGTCACCGCAGGAGCCGCTCATCTACGCTGCAAAGACATGAAGATCAGCAGGGATGGCGCAGGTACTGATGATCACCGCCCCCACCCAGACTGTGGCGATCACCGCTGTAACTGATGACAGCGGTCCTGTTCAGGGTGTGGTCCCTGCAGGTGGCCGCAGCAACGACACCACGCCAACCATCAGCGGCACTCTCTCGGCGGCCCTTGGAGAAGGAGAGACCCTCAAGCTCTATAACGGCAGCAGCTTCCTTGCCGATGCCGTTGTGAATAACGGCGCGCTCACCTGGAGTGCAAGCCCGAGTCTGAGCGCCAATGGCACTTACACCATCACCGCTCGAGTGGTGGATGCAGCTGGCAACCAGGGACCCCTCAGCACCAGCCGCTCCTTCATTCTCGACACGGTGGCGCCCCTGCAGACCGTCACGATCAGCGGCATCAGCGACAACATCGGAGCGGTCCAGGGAGCGGTGGCCGATGGTGGCATCCCCAACGACACCACTCCCACCCTCTCCGGCACTCTCTCCGCCGTGTTGGGCCTCTCGGAAGTTCTCATCATCTATCGCAATGGCGTTGCGGCTGGCAATGCCACGGTGAACGCCACCAATCGGTCCTGGGCTTACACCCCAGCCACACCGTTGAGCGCTAATGGAACCTATTCCTTTACAGCAGCGGTGGTGGATGGTGCCGGGAACAGCGGCCCCCTTTCAGCCTCCCGGTCGATGGTGCTTGACATCACCGCCCCCACCCAGACTGTGGCGATCACCGCTGTAACTGATGACAGCGGTCCTGTTCAGGGTGTGGTCCCTGCAGGTGGCCGCAGCAACGACACCACGCCAACCATCAGCGGCACTCTCTCGGCGGCGCTTGGAGAAGGAGAGACCCTCAAGCTCTATAACGGCACCAGCTTCCTTGCCGATGCCGTTGTGAATAAAGGCGCGCTGACCTGGAGTGCAAGCCCGAGTCTGAGCGCCAATGGCACTTACACCATCACCGCGCGAGTGGTGGATGCAGCTGGCAACCAGGGACCCCTCAGCACCAGCCGCTCCTTCATTCTCGATACGGTGGCGCCCCTGCAGACCGTCACGATCAGCGGCATCAGCGACAACATCGGAGCAATACAGGGAACAGTGGGTAACGGCGGAGCTACGGATGATACGTCACTCAGTCTAAACGGCAGCCTTAGCAGCTCACTCGCAACAGGCGACAGCGTGCGCGTCTATGACGGCGCGACCTTTCTCGGTACAGCCAGCGTCGCCGCAACCAGCTGGTCGTTCATCGACAACCGCATCATCGACCATGGCCAGGTGGTCAGTTACACGGCTCTCGTGGCCGATGCCACTGGCAATTTCGCTCCCTCCAGTACTCCCTACACCGCCACGGTGGACACGACGGCGCCCATCATCACCACGCTGGCCATCACCGCAGCGAGCGGGGCTCAGAACAATTCCCTCAATGGAGGCGATGGGGTGACCGTTACGGTCAACCTTCGTGAGGTGGTTCTCGTCACCGGCACTCCCAGCCTCGGCCTCAACATCAACGGCAGCATCGTCCAGGCCGGATTCAGCGGTGGCAGTGGCACCAGCACACTGACCTTCGCCTACATCATCCAGCCCGGCCAGAACGATGCCGATGGCATCTCGATTGATGCCAGCAGTCTCCGTCTCAATGGCGGCAGTATTCGCGATCGGGCCGGTCTCGATGCGAATCTCCTTCATGCGGCCGTCAGCAGCAATTCCTCCTATCTCGTGGATACCTCCGCGCCCGTTTTCAGCTCGGCTGGCAGCGCTGTCGTGAACGAGAACGTGTTGGCCGGTAGCGTGCTTTACGTGGCCACCTGCACGGACAGCAGTGCCGTGACCTACAGCCTCACGGGGGTGGATGCCTCCGCGTTCGCCATCGACGCCGTCATTGGCACCCTGTCGATCACGGCCAGCCCGGATTTCGAGACCCGGAGCAGCTACAGCGTCAGCATCGTGGCCAGCGATACCGCTGGCAACACCGCCACCCAGGCGGTCCTCGTCACCGTTGCCGATGTGCCCGAAGGCCCCATGGGAGCACCGACCCTGGTGAGCAGCATTCCGGACGATGACGCCACGCAAGTGGAAATCAGCCAGGATCTGCGTCTCGAATTCTCGGAGGCGGTGCGGGCCGGCAACGGCTTGCTGAACATCTATCGCGGTGATGGCGAGCTGGTGGAGAGCTTCGATCTGGCCAGCAGTCCGCGCGTCAGTTTCAGTGGTACAACCCTGACGATCAATCCCACCTGGTGGCTGCAGAGCAGCACGCAGCACTTCGTGCGCATCGATGAGGGAGCGATCCTTGATCTGGAAGGCAATGCCTTTGCCGGCATCCTAGATAACACCTCGTTTCGCTTCAAGACGGGGGTTGAGACCTCCAACAATGACGCAGAGGAATTCACGCTCGATGCATTTCCGGGTACCAGCAGCGAAGCGATCGGCGACCATCGCATGCTGTTCATCCGCACCACCTATGCGGATCAACTCAATGCGCCCTGGGCGGAGTCGGTCTGGCTGGATGATATGGCGGCACTGGATTCATTCTGGGCTCGCAATTCCTACGGGAAGATGCATGTCTCCACCACCTTCACACCGCTGATCACGCTCGCGCAGACTACGGACTGGATGCGCAATCTCGACAGCGGCGACGGCTATGCGGGCTTCGCTACGGATCGCGGCAACAACAATGCAGCGCCCTGGAACTTCGGCATCGCCTCGGCACTGGCACTCGGTTATGTGCGTGCCAATTATCAGGGCATTACCGTCGGCAACAATGACTGGACACGCGCTGGCGCCTCCTGGGGGGGCGGTGATTTCATCTTCAACGGCTGGACAGGGTTTTCCCTGATCGCCCATGAGGGGGGTCATGAGATCGGTCTCGGTCATGCCAACTGGCTCGATGCCAGCGGCAGCGTCAGTGAATACGGCAACGACTTCGACGTGATGGGCAATGGTGGTGACAGCACGGCCCACTACGGTCTCTCCGCCAAGCTCAGCAAAGGCTGGCTGGCCGCCAACCGGGTGCTCACCAATCCTGCGAGCGGCATCTATCGCATCGATGCGCACGATCGGGGGGTGCAGCTCAATGATCACCTCTATGGCTTCACGATCAGCGCCGGCGGCCAGACCTACAGCTTCGAACACCGTGCGCTGACGCCCCAGGGTCGCATCAGCGATTCCCTCCTGGTCGTGCGTCAGAGCGGCAATGCCCTGGTGGATGCCACGCCCGACACCGTCAACGTCAAGGTCGATGCCGGCATCGACATCGGCCGAACCTGGCAGGTTCCCGGCAGCGACATCTTTGTGACCGTTCTGAGTCAGGGAGACGGCTTCCTCGACGTGACGGTCCAGAACGGCCCCTTCCCCGGCAACGTGGCCCCCAGCGCCAGCTTCACCGCCTCGGCCTCGCAGGTGATGGCGCGCGACTCCGTGACCTTCACCGCCACCGCCAGCGATGCCAACGGCGATGGGCTGGTCTACTTCTGGTGGTTCAGCGATGGGGTGGTGGGCAGCGGTCCCATCTGCACCCGCAGCTTCACCCAGACGGCTGCGGCCACGGTGACCGCCCGCCTCACGGTCTCCGATCTGCGCGGCGGCAGCAGCGTGGTGGAGACAGGCATCGCGGTGGGCGCGGCGGCCACTTCCATGCCGGTCACGGTGGGCACGCTCACGCCTTTCGCCAACAGCCGGCCCCTGCTCAGCCTCACCGCCGCCGATGCCTTCGCCCAGGAAGGCGGCGGCGATGGCGCCTTGGTGGTGATCAGCCGCCAGGGCACCGACCTGAGCGCCCCGCTCGTGGTGAACCTGGCCTACGGCGGCACCGGCCTGGCCGCTGTCAGCGAATCCCTCCGTCCTCTCATGGTCACCATCGCCGCCGGCCAAGCGAGCGTGGCCCTCCCCCTGGCGATGCTCGATGACGCCACGGTCGAGCCCGGCGAGCAGCTCACGCTGAGCCTCGTCAGCGATGCGGCCTACGACATCAGCAGCGCCAACGCCTCCGCCACGATCACGCTGCTGGACAACGACCGAACGCTGGTGAGTGTCGAAGCGATCGACCGCATCGCCTCGGAAAGTGGCTGGGACAGCGGCGCCTTCCGGATCAGCCGCAGCGGCTCCACCGCCAGCGCACTCAAGGTGTACTACAGCCCCTACGGCTCGGCCTTCAACGGCGTCGACTACCAAGCGCTCAACGGGGAGATCACGATCGCGGCCGGCGAGCGTTCCGCCGTGGTGATGGTGCAGGCCCTCGACGATGGCTACGGCGAGCCGACGGAGCAGCTGTCGCTGCTGCTGGCCAGTTTCTCGACGGACTATGACGTCGATCCCCGCGCCTACACGGCAACGGTGGACATCCTCGACAACGACCGGCCGCAGCTCGCCGTCTACAGCTACGCGAACACCGGCGAAGGCGGCGCGGAGGGCACGTTCGTGATCGAAGCCCAGGGCCGCGCTGGCGACACCGTGACGGCGCTGTACACCCTCTCGGGCACGGCCACGGCCGGCAGTGATTACCGGGCGCCCAGCGGCTCCGCCACGATCAGCATCGGCGCCAACGGCCGGGGCACCGCCACCGTCGCCATCCCGGTGCTGGAGGACACCACCGTGGAAGCCGCCGAAGTGGTGCGGCTCAGCCTGAGCGAGTCGAGCGCCTATCAGCTCGACGACGACCGCTCGGCGGCCCTGGTGATCAGTGACAACGACAGCAGCGGCCCGGTGGTGATGGTGAGCGCCTATGCGGACACCCCCCGTGAGGGCGGCACCGACGTCACCGCAGAGCAGCGCAGCGGGCAGGGACGCTTCTACATCCAGCGCAGCACCACCATCGGCACACTGACGGTGAACTACGTGCTCAGCGGCAGCGCCACCGCCGGCAGCGACTACACCGGTCTGACCTCCGGCAGTGTCACCATCGCCGATGGCGCACCGGGTGCCGTGGTCCGCTTCACGCCGGTGGATGATGCGCTGGGTGAGGGCAGTGAAAGCGTGATCCTCACGCTGACACCCGACATCGCTTATGGACTGGGAGTCGTGGGCGAGGCCGTCCTGCGCATCGGCGACAACGATCAGGCCGCCAGCACCGTGGGCTTCGAGACGGCCCAGAGCCGCATCGCCGAATCCCAGGACCCGCTGAGCAACGTGCGGGATGTGGCGGTGATCCTCTCGGCTGCCGCCGTCAGTCCGGTGAGCGTGAGGGCGGTCGTGAGCGGCGGCACGGCTCTGGGCGACAACATCGACTGGACGTTCCTCGATCCGGCGACCAACGCGCCGATCCAGACCCCCACCCTGACCTTCGCTCCCGGGGAGACCCGCAAGCTGCTGCGGCTGCGGGTCAATCCCGATCGGCACAGCGAGGCGAGCGAGTGGTCGCAGATCACGCTGATCGATCCGACGGGGGCCACGCTCAACAGCGGCGCCTCGACCCATCGGCTCGACATCGACGACCTGCCCAGCGGTGGGGATGCGGCCAACCGCTACATCCGGCTGCTTAGCACCGGTTCGGTGCTGCGCGAGAGCGCGGGCAGCGATCCGCTGTTGATGGTGACGCTCGATCGCCCGGCGGGCAGCACCCCGATCACGGTGGATCTGCAGCGATCGGGCAGTGCCAGCCAGGGGGCCGATTACGACCTGCCACTGGCCACCCTCACCTTCCAGTCGGGCGAGATCAGCAAGTCGATACCGCTCACGCTGCTCAACGATGGTCTCCCCGAGACGGTGGAGAACCTCCGCATCGCCCTGGTGAACGCCATTGGAGCGATCATCACCGGCCCGAGCGCCCACGAGATCGTGCTGGTGGACAGCGAGGCGCCAGTGGTGCAGACCGCCATGGGACGTCTGGCCTCAGGCCTCGCCTCCGGCTCCGTCGTGACGACGGCGGCGGCGACGGCGGCTCCGGGCCGCAGCATCAGCCAATGGCAGATCCTGGCCGGCAATGCCATCCGCAACGGAGAGAGTGCCCCGGCCTTCAGCATCAACGCCGACGGCCAGGTGCTGCTCAGCAATCCGGGCAGCCTGCCGCTTGGTCCCACGGCGATGCAACTGGTGGTGCGCGCCACCGACAACCTTGGCGCCGCTAGTGACGGCGTGGTGAATCTGGAGCTGAACGGGCTGCGCGTGCTGAGCGAAACCCGCTGGAGCGGCAGGACCGCCTTCGACACCCAGGACTGGAGCGCCACCCCCGTTTACAGCGGCCTGCTCAGCAGCAGTGCCACGGCCAGTGGAGTGGCCGACAACTTCTCCCGCCGCATCGTTGGCCTGTTCGAGCCCAGCAGCACGGGTGTGCACATTTTCTGGGTGGCGGGCGATGACGACACCCGGCTCTACCTCGGCAGCGACGAAGGAGAGGGCAGCCGGCAGCTGATCGCCTCCGTGGAGGGGTGGACCAATGTGCAGCAGTGGGACAAATACGCGAGCCAGCAATCGGCTCCGATCACCCTGCAGGCGGGCCAGCGCTACTGGCTGGAGGTGCAGAACCGGGAGGGAGGCGGCGGCGATCACGCGGGGGTGGCCTGGCAGGGCCCGGGTATGGCCGCCAAGGCCCTGATCACGGCGGCCAACCTCGGCAGCCGCGTGCCCGGCGCCAGCGTGGAGCCGCTGAAGGTCGCCGCGACCTATAAGGCCGCGGTCGAGATCGCCAGCTTGGACCTGAAGATCGGCACCGACACCGGTCTCACGCCGACGATCAACAGCGGCGAGCGCACCCGTGACAACACCCTGAGGCTGAGCGGCAGCGTCGACCCCGGCGCCACGGTGCAGCTGTTTGAAGGCACCACCCTGCTGGGCAGCGCCAGCGTGAACGGGGGGGCCTGGGGCTTCACCACCCCCGCCCTGGCCGATGGCAGCCACAGTCTGGTGGCGCAGGTGCGCGATCCGGCCGGCAACATCCGCATCACGGCGCCGGTGCAGGCCGTCATCAACACCACGCTGAAGATCGGCCCCAACCAGCTGCTCAGCCACTCGTCCGCCGCCGGCAATCTCAGCTCCAGCGGCAACGTCGCCTCCGTGGATCGCCTGCTCAGCGGCGGGGATGGACTGGTGCTGTTCCGCAGCGGCGATGCCGGTGAGTACGGCAATGCGGGTGTCGCCTTCAGCGACGGCAACACCACCACGCAGGACCTGATCCTCGCGGATGCCCGCACCGGTGTGCAGCAACTGATCAACCGCGGTTTCGCCTCGCCCACCACGTCATCCAACCAGGCCGTGACCCTCGGCGGCGTGTCGGCCGACGGTCGGTTCGTGGTCTTCGCCTCCTCCGCCGTCACCAGTTTCGGTGACAACAACACAGCCTTCAGCGACGGCAACAGCACGATCAGCGGCAGCTCCGATCTGTTCGTCTACGACCGCAGCACCAGCCGGGTGAAGCTGGCCACCTGGAGCGGCAGCCAGATCAACAGCCTCTCGCGCAACGCCAGCTTCGTCGGCCTCAGCGCCGACAGCCGCACCCTGGTGCTGCGCAGCGACTACGTCCAGAAGATCGGCAGTTTCAGCCGATCCGGGCCGGCGGACACCACCGCCAGCGCCGATCTGGTCGCCTACGACCTCGTCAGCGGAGCCCAGACGCTGCTCAGCCATGGGGCCGGCAGTGCCACCCAGTCGCTCGGTGCAGGCCTGGGCAGCACCGTGTTTCTCACCAACGACGGGCAGTACGCCCTGTTCACCGCCAACGATGTCAGCAAGCTCGGCAATGCCGGGAATGCCTTCAGCGACAGCGCCCCCACCAGTGCCGATCTGATCGCTGCCCGCCTCAGCGACGGCCAGCTGCGGCTGCTCAGCGGTTCCGCCGGCGTCAGCGCCGGGGCAGCGGTGACGCTGCTGGGTCAGAGCGCCGACGGGGCCTATGCCGTGTTCAGCGCCGCCGATGCCAGCCGCTTCGGCTTCAGCGATCCCGCCATCGCCGCCACCGACCTGTTCTCGGTGGAGATCGCCACGGGCACGATCCGCCCGCTCAACCATCCAGCCGGCACCCTCACGGCCACCACCAGCGGTGCGGCCACGTTCCTGCAGGTGGTCGGCGATGACGTTTACTTCAGCGTCGCCGATGCCACCACGCTCGGTGCCAGCGCCGATGGCGACATCACCAAGGCCGATCTCTACCGCGCCAATCTGATCAGCGGCGACGTGCGGTTGCTCAGCTTCCAGAAGAACAATCCAAGCGCCGCCATGAATGGCAGCGTCGTTGCTAATTCCCTGCTCGTCTCCAGCGACAACCGCTACGTCGCCTTCGCCTACAGCGTCCCCGCCGGCACGAGTTCCGGAGGCCTCACCTTCAACCAGGGTGGGGATGGGCTGTTCGTGGTGGATACCCAGGCCGGCAACATCCAGCTGGCCAACTGGAGTGGCAATCAGAACCAGGGCTCCTATGGCTTCTGGGCGGGCGCCCGCCCGAAAGCCTTCGCCGCCGGCAACCGGTCCCTGATCTACGAGTCCAGTTACCTGAGCTGGACCGGCAGCGGCCTGTCCGGCAG
>JBKDOR010000212.1:0-6081 GCA_046342775.1 Synechococcaceae cyanobacterium | reverse complement strand
GAGTGACGACCGTCCGGGTTCTCCATCGTGATCCTGGACGGGTCAGCATGGGGCAGGGCAGGGCGCTGCAGGGCGCAGCGGATCAGCGGGTCAGCAGGTCGACAACGAATCCGTCGCGGAGTCCAGACGCGCTCAACACAGCGCACACCTTCAAGGAGTGGTGCCTGCCCGATGCGATCGAAACCGATGCTGCCGCGTCAAAGACAGCTCCTGGCTGCTGCCCCATCTTCAACTCCACTGAATCCAGCAATTCACGACGGCATGATGCTGGCCAAAGCCCAGCGGGATGGCCAGGGCCATCCAGATTTATGTCACCGTACACCTGTTTGACTTCCGCCCCTGGACTGGCAGCCCTGCTCCGGTGAAGAAAGCTGGTGACAGAACGGCGTGTCTCAGCTTCGCGTGTCTCGCCCACCTTGCTCCGCGGCCATGAGCGGCGACTCTCTCACCATCCAACCCAACTCCTTGTCCCGTTCAGGCAGTGGTATGCTGGCGTCTGTTGAGCCGCAAATCGATGTCTTGACAGGAACGACTCCGGCCTATGTCTTGTCAGGCAGTGGTGCGCTGACATCGGTTCAGTCAACACTTGATGCCTTGACAGGACTTCCTCAGGCCGATGTGCTGTCAGCTGCCCGGGCCGACAGTGTTGTTCCGTCATCCATCACGGTGAGTCGCGTGGGCGATGGGCGGGCCTCTGCTGCTGCTGGATCGACGATCCAGATCACCTACCACGGCTATCCACCTGCAGCTCAAGCCGCCTTTGATTACGCCGCCAAACTTTGGGCGTCGATCCTGATTTCAACAGTTCCAATCACCATTGATGCCTTTTGGCGGCCCTTATCAGGGAATACCCTGGGTTCGGCAGGACCGAATAATTTAGCTCGCTGGACTTCAGCGCCAGCCGGAGCTCTGCCCAATACTTGGTATTCTATAGCTTTGGCCAATCAGATCTCTGGGATTGATCTGGATCCTTTGGCCGCCGACCTGACTTCAACCCTCAATAGTGATCGCCCAGATTGGTATTTTGGAACCGACGGCAAAACACCAGCCGGGAAGATTAATTTTGTCTCCATTGCTCTTCATGAAATTCTGCACGGCATTGGCAATATCGGAACCGTAGGCTACAATTCATCAACCGGGCAGGGTGGCTAGGGCTTAAGCGGTTATCCTTCAATCTACGATCGTTACGTCTATAACGGCTTCGGCCAAAGCATTCTCAACACCTCCTTATTCCCGAATCCATCCCTGGCCCTCGGCTATCAACTCACGAGCAACAACCTCTTCTTTGCTGGCCCTAATGCCGTGGCAGGGAATCGTGGAGCCTGGCCAAAGCTGTATGCGCCAAGTCAGTGGCAGCAGGGATCAAGCTATTCTCATCTTGACGAGTCTACCTATCCAAGGGGAAATCCAAACTCTCTCGATACGCCATCTTTTTCCTATGGCGAAGCCCAGCATTCAGCTGGTCCAATTATTCTAGGAATACTGAGGGATGGGGGCTGGAGGCTCACACTTCCTCGTCCCTATCGAGACTTCAACAGTGATGGTGAGGCTGACATTCTCATGGTCAATGCAGCCCAGGGATGGAGCGGCATCTGGACGATGAGGCGCACCACTCCAGTGGGCTGGGCGACTCTTCCCTATGCCTCAGGCGCCATGCCAGCAGGTGCGGGCGATTTCAACGGCGATGGTCAAACGGACATCCTGATGGCCAACCCATCCCAGGGATGGAGTGGCATCTGGACGATGAGCGGCACCACTCCGGTGGGTTGGGCTTCACTTCCCTACGCCGCTGGAGCGGTTCCTGTGTAAGTGCTGGCGTGATTCGTCTCCATTGAATCAGCTCCATTGAATCAGCGCCATTGAATCAGCTCCATTGAATCAGCGTCTAACACGTTGCGGCTGTTCAGCTCATGACCGAGGCTTGGCGATGCTGACGCAAGCTGCCTCGACCGGCAAATCTCGCGCCTTGAGGGAGGAACACGATCTCCACGGCATCGGGCTCCAGGCACACCAGGCGCAGGACCCGCACCAGCACGTAATGGGCCGTGGAGCCCTCCTCCACCGCCACACGACAGCCCCGCAGGTCCTCCAACCGCTGGATTGGCCCGTCGCTGGCCACCAGCACCGCCTCTCCGCCGGGATTGGTGTACTTGTCGCGAGCGACGCGCACGAACAGCAATTCCGCCGCCTGGGCGAACACGCTGGGGGTGCCGCCGCCGCCGCAGAAGTCGATCTCGCCGCCG
This sequence comes from Synechococcaceae cyanobacterium, assembly GCA_046342775.1. Classification (GTDB taxonomy): domain Bacteria; phylum Cyanobacteriota; class Cyanobacteriia; order PCC-6307; family Cyanobiaceae; genus Cyanobium. The sequence continues at coordinate 3,838 of JBKDOR010000212.1, read as the reverse complement.
TTGAGCGCCTGCAGCAGCGAGGAGGCGGAGAGATAATCGCGCCGTTCCAGCACCACGCCCAGCGGCGCCAGGTGCTGCTCCAGGCGCCGTTGCTGGCGCAGTGCCTCCAGATGCACCAGCCCCTCCGGCCCGCCGATGCGCAACCGCCCCAATCGGCGGGCCTGCTGTTGGTCGGTGGCCACGGCGCCGAACAGCCGCGTCGCCCCGGTCCCGACCGCGCAGCTCGGGCTACATCCGCTTGTGCCTCCATTCACGGGGCGTGCCGCTGAGGCTGCATAAGGTTGGCGGGCCTCTTCCGCTGCTGGTGTTGCCGAATGGCATGGAGCCCCTGATCGGCAGCCTGCAGGCGGCTTTGGCGGTGGCGATGGCGACCACCTTCGACGACAACATCGATCTCACTGGTTTCTTCAGCGAAACCAACTGCTACGACAACTGCCGTGCCAACCGCTGCCACCGCTGCACCTGCCACTGCTGCACCAGCTTCTGCCGCCTCAACGCTCTCCGCACTTCCCTCGCGAACCTCATCAACAACCTCCCAAGCCCCCACCTTGGCGCCCCCTTCCGGGACCGTCGCGGCGCGGTCAGCCGCCTCCCTGGCGTGTCAATCTGGCGGCTTCGGCTCCAGCCGGCCCAGCTTGCGCTCGGTGCGGCGAAGACGCAGCACAGAGATGGTGTCTGCGGTCATGATCTCCAATGGCGGCAACAACCTGGCGATCTCAATCCCATTGCTGAGCACCAGCAGCGCTGTCGCCGCAGCGATCAAGGTGGTGGTTTGCTAGCTGGCGGTGGCCTCCTGGTTGCTGCTCTCCTTTCGCCTCACCCGCTTGCCGGGGGTGGCCATCACCCTCAGCCGCTACGGCCGCCGCCTTTTTCCGTTCGTGCTGATGTGGCTCGGGTTTCGCATCCTGCACGACAGCGGCGCGCTGGCCGGCCTGCGGCATCTGGGTTGAGACCGGCGTGTCTGAGCGAGGGGGCTGCTGAGGACTGACGCGTCTGAGGGCTCATGCATCAGGTCGTCGCCCTCAAAGAAATACAAACAAAGCCAAGCGGTTTCAATGTCTCCATAACATAAACAATGAATGAATTCCGAAAGATCTTTCAAGATGAATCTTTGCAAGCTTTTCCAAAGCGCTGCCGCAGCAGTCATCACAATTTTGATGAGCTAATCGGGAACCGCAGTTCGGTTCTGAGTACTTAAATCATTGACCACCTTGAACAGGGGGGAGTAGGCGCAGAAGAGGGTGCTACATGCCGAGACGATGTCACAACGAACGCGTGAGCGGATCGCGCTGCCAGTTGTATTCGGCTTTCAACACGGCAGCCTCAGCAATGGCACGACCAGCAAGCCGCTCCACCAGGTAGAATCCCATATCCGTACTAGCGGAAACCCCTGCCGACGTCACATAGTGGCCGGCATCCACCCAACGTGACACGTTGTCCGAAAGGACGCGTGGTCCGAACGAGGCCACCCACGCAAAGGCATCATGGTTGGTGGCGGCCTGCTGACCATCGAGCACACCAGCGGCTGCGAGAATTGCGGCGCCGGTACAGACCGAGCTGATGATCCGAACACGGGAATTCATGATTCTCACCCAGTCGAGGAGCGCTTCCTTGGTGATCTCGTCTTCCGGCGAGGAGGTGTTCAAGATCCGGCGAGTGCCCCAGCCGCCAGGAATCATGAGCACATCAATTGTCTGGTCAAGCGTCTGGTCGAGCAGCTCATCACGGAAGAGGTCAGGCGCCACGCTCGGACCGTTCCAACTTTTGACCGGGGCCGGTCTTGCTTCAGCTCCGGGCACCCTGGTTTCATTGCTGATGAGAACCACCTCAAACGGGTAGGGAGGCTCATTTATATCGGCAACGCCCAGGAAGCGCGCGATCGCAAAGGCCTCCACAAACCCCCAGACATCAATCGGCTCAAAGCCAGGGAAAACAAGAATGCCGATGCGCTGGGAAGGTGGATAATGGCTGACTGGGCTCACACGATGTATAAGCAGATAAAGTCTATTCAACCTCAAGCCCTGCGGATGTCAACCAAACGGCACAGCAGGCTTGCAGGGAGACTCCTGAAAAGCCCAGCCAGGGTTCTAGCCGTCACAGTTCAGCAAGGGGTATTTGGGAGTCATCAGTGCAGAAGTCGTGGTTATTCAGAGCTTCCGTAGCGACACCTGGATAATCACCACCCTGTTAGTGACAACGGCAAACCGGTAACCATATGGCCGCGGACAAAGGATTCCCAGTGCAGACTTAAAGTCAGTCACAAATCCGCTGGTGCCAGTTGTGTTAGGGCTGCTCTCGACCCAAGCCCCCAGCTATCGGCCAATCCCGATCGGATCGCCTTTCTGCAGGCACTGCAGGAGGGACTGCAGCGCCGAAGGGTGTGTCCCCCCCCCAGTGCCGCCTAAATGTTTGCCTGAGCAGCCCACGGCGACCCTGCCAGCATGGTGTTCATTCGGCGGGAATGGTTGCTCTCCATGCCCGAAACCCAAGCCACCGCATGAAGTGACGACGCTCCAAGAGACCTGATCCGCTTCCTCAAGGCCATCCCTGATGGGCGGTTCCGTCGCGGGGTCCGATACCCCCAGTGGTGTCTGCGGTTGGTGGCAGCGCTGGGGCAGCCTCAGCGGCTGCCCCAGCTCCCGTGAACTGGAGCGGTTTGCACGATCGAGCGAGCTGGCTGCACTCAAGGAATTGCTGGACAGCTGGATCGCGAAGGTTGACCCAGGACAGGAGCAGCGGATCCGTGAGCGAGCGGCCCTGAAACGCAGGCTGGCTATGAGGCCAACAAGGCGCGGCGCCTGGCCGCCGCCCGCATCGATCAGGCCGAGGGGGAAGCCCAGGCCCAGCAGCTGCTGCAGGCCGGTCTCACCCCGGAGTTGTTGCAACACCAAGCGATCGAGAAGTGGAATGGCCACCTGCCGCTGGTGATGGATAGCGCCTCACTGCAGTCGTTGAACCTGAAAAGCCTGCTCAAGCTGGATCGCCAACAGCAGCGCCAACGCTGAGGGGCGGTTCGCCCTGGGGCTGGATCCAGATCCTGGTCAGCAGCGCAGCTGGCTGAACGAGAGATGGGGCGATCAACCGACCATGGCGCTGGAAATGTTGTGGCCTGGATGCGATGGCACCGTTCTGAACAAGCGAGAATGCTGCCGAGGCGCCAGCGCAGAAACGTCTCCAGCAGTTAACGTAATCAGCCAACAGGAGTGAATGATGCATCCTTGCAGATGCTCCTGATCACGCTAGTTCTGGGCCCGGGCACCGGCCCACACGGATGAACCTGGCTTGATGGCGATTGCCGGCCTTTCAGATTTCTGGGCCTTCCCCAGGGAAGCTCTGGACAACTGCCAAGGCTCCAATCAGCGTCAAGGAGCAAGGATGCGTCTCGGCTACGGATACGATCGTCAGCCAAGGGTAATCCAGACCTTCCCTAACTCTCCTCGCCGCCGCTGCTGCGCAGGGCTTTGCGCTCGTTTTCCATCAGATTTTCCACCACCATCTTGAGCAGCAGCGACAGCAGCGCCACACCCCCCAACAAGCTGGCGGCGGCGAAGGCCTGTTCGGTGTTGTACTGCTTGTAGGCGTCTTCGATGAACAGCGGCAGGGTTTGGGTTTCGCCGCGGATGTTGCCGCTCACCACCGCCACGGCCCCGAATTCGCCCAGGGCGCGGGCTGTGGTGAGGATCAAGCCGTAGAGGGCGGCCCAGCGCACCGAAGGCAACGTCACTTTCCAGAACACCTGCCAGTCGCTGGCCCCCAAGGTGCGGGCCGCTTCTTCCTGTTCCCAGCCCTCCTCTTCCAGCAGCGGAATCACCTCGCGGGCCATGAACGGGAAGGTGAC
>JBKDOR010000211.1:0-4568 GCA_046342775.1 Synechococcaceae cyanobacterium | reverse complement strand
CCTCCAGGCGACCACAACCTGGCCGGCAACCAGCTCCCAAACGCACTCCCCCTCAATCCAACCAGGAAAAACCGGCTAAATCGAGACTATCTCAATTATCAAGACTAGGCCTCGACATTACCAATAATTGCAGGATAAATGTTGTCTCAATACAGAATAGCCGAGCCTTTGAGCTTGAAACCTGCAACTGTCCATCACTCTTTGTTCCGGAGAACGACGACCACTTACCAGCAGGAATATCCATGCTCGCTGGACTATTGCGAGCGAGCATCAGCTCCTGGGCAGAGAAGCAGTACAGGCCGATGTTTGGCTTAGAGCTTCAGATGTTGACGGAGCAATCCTTGCACGAAGCCGCCGCCCTGATCAAAGGTAATGTGCATCTTGCACTGCGGGCTGCGCTGTTTTCCAGTTACGGATGCCTGCCGCTCAATCATCCGAGGGATCCATGAAGGTGCTGGTGGTCGAAGACGACCCGCTGATTCAGCGCTCCTTGTGCGAGATGTTGGAGGCGTGGGGTCTCGTCTGCGATGAGACCGGCGATGGCGAAACCGCCTGGGATCTGATCTGCCGCTGTCCCTACGACCTGATCCTGCTGGATCTCAACCTGCCTCGTCTTGATGGCTTGGCTCTCTGCCGGCGCATCCGCAGCCGCGGCGGCCCCCAACCCCTGATTTTGATGCTCACCGCCCGTGACAGCAACCGCGATCGGGTCGTGGGCCTTGATGACGGCGCCGACGACTACATGGTCAAGCCCTTTGCTCCCGACCTGCTTCGCGCCAGGGTGCAGGCTTTGCTGCGGCGCACCTCCCGCCCTCTGACCCGCCAGCTCAGCTGGGGAGCGCTGCAGCTGGATCGCGACGGCCACGGCGCCCGCTACGGCGGGCACGAGCTCACGCTGACGGCCACCGAGCACCACCTGCTGGAGGCCTTGCTGCGGGCAGCGGGGACAACCTGCTCCAAGGAACAACTGCTGGAGGTCGCCTGGAATTGGGCCGACACGCCCGGCAGCGATAGCCTTCGAACCCACATCAAGAACCTGCGGGCCAAGCTGAGCGCCGCCGGCGCACCGCCAGATCTGGTGGAAACGGTCTACGGCGTTGGCTTTCGGCTGCATGCCCACCACGCCAGCTGAGGCCAGCCACCGCGATGCACCCTGATCTGGGCCTTACCCGCCGTCGGCTGACCCTGCGTTACGGCCTGTTCGTCTCAGGGCTGCTGGCGGTATTCGCCCTGGGGGTTTGGGGGGAGGTCTCCCGGGCCCAAGAAGAGCTGTTGCGTCAGGAGGTGGAGCAACTGGCCTCCAGCGCTGCGGCCCAACTGGTGTTGCTGCATCACGAAGCCGATGAGATGCGTGACCCCACCCGACGGTTGCATGCGCCGGTGCCGCTGCTGACCGACTTCGCCAGCCCGGAGGTGGCCCAGGCCCACCTGCGCATCCGCTGGTTCGATGACGAGCTGCGGCCGATCGTCTCCAGTGGCTCCTTCCGCCCCAACGGCGACACCCTGCCGGCTCCGGGGCGGCGCCAGCAGAGCCAATGGCTGCCGCTGGGCAACGGCCTCGCTTACTGGCGACCGGTGTACAACCGGCGAACCGGCCAAGGCACGGCGCGCCTCCAGGGATACGTCTCGGTGGCCCTGGCTGGCGAAGCGTCAGATGCGGAGCTGCGGCGGCTGCGCCAGGGACTGGTGATCGGTGGCCTACTGGCTGGCCTGTTGGCTTTCGCGGGCAGCCAGTGGATGGTGGCCGCTTCGTTGGAACCGATCCGCCGTCAGATTGAGCGACTGATCCGCTTCACGGCCGATGCCTCCCACGAGTTGCGCCATCCGCTCACAGCGATCCGGGCGTTGATCGGCAGCCTGCGGCACGGTCCGTTGCTGGCCGCCAGCCCCCCGGAACTGGAGCGCCGATTGGAGCAGATCGATCGCACCAGCGCCCGCATGGGTCGACTGCTGGACGACCTGCTGCTGCTCAGCCGTTCAGATCGCGTCATCGACGACCGCGCTGGCCTTGTGACGTTGCCGCTGGAGGAGTTGCTGGAGGATTTCGCCGACCTGCATCAGGCCGAGCTCACGGCCGCTGGGTTGCGGCTGCAGCTCCAGATCGAAGCCAAGGCCTGTGTTCAGGGCCAGCCGGAACGGCTGCGGCAACTGCTGGAGAACCTGCTGGCCAATGCCCGCCGCTTTTCTCCGGTTGGCGGCTGCATCACCCTGGGCTTGGCACGCCACCAGCAGCTGGCCAGGCTCTGGGTGGACGACCAGGGGCCAGGGATCCCGGCGGCGCAGCGGACGCTTGTCTTCGAGCGCTTCTGGCAGGCGGATCCTTCCCGCCAGGACGCTGATCACCACGGATTGGGCCTCTCCATCGCCTGGGCCATCGCCGAAGCCCACGGCGGCAGGCTGCTGGCCCTGGAAGCTCCTGGAGGTGGCTGCCGCCTGCAGCTGGAGCTGCCCTTACAGCCTTAAAAAAAGCCTCATTCCCATCTTCACAAGTTTTCCCCGGCCGCTGTGTCAGACCACAGCTCGATCCCGGTGTGCACCAGCACGCAGCAGCCCATGGCCCCCTTCACCGCCTACGACCCCGCCAGCCTGTCGCTGAACGCGCTGGTCAACGCGCTGCTGGCGAGCAACTCCGGCCTGGTGCTCGATCCGGGCAGCATCGTGCTGCACGCCTCCGGCGCCGGCGCCGTGAATCTCTACGACGCCTCGGTGGGCACACCGCTGGGCCTTGGGGCGGGTGTGCTGCTCACCTCGGGCACCACTCCTGGCACGAGCAACACCTCCACCTCTTTCGGCGCCGACAACAGCGGCAGCAGCGGTTTCTACAACGGCGATGTCGACATTGACGCCGTGGTGAACACGGTGTTCAAGACCCAGTCGTATGACGCCACCACACTGGCCTTCAACTTCACGGTCAGCACTCCCACGGCGGTGTCCGTCGGTTTTGATCTGGTATTTGGCTCGGATGAATATCCTGAATGGGTGGATGCCTTCGTCGATTGTGCGGTATTGATCGTCGATGGGGTGAACTATGCATTGTTCAACAAGGATCCGCTCGCACCGCTGAGTGTGATTAGCCCCAACCTTGCGGCGGGCTACTTCCAGGACAATGCCAGCGGCACCATCCCGATCGAATACGACGGCGTCAGCGGCCACCTGCGCATCGTGGCCCCGCTGAGCGCCAGCCTGAGCAGCCACTCGATCAAGGTCGGCATCGCCGACACCGGTGATCACATCCTCGACAGCGGCCTGTTCATCGCCAATCTCAGCGCCGGCAGCATTCCCGGTTCGGGGGTGGTCTCCGATCCCGGCGGCGGCACCAGCGGCAACGACAACTGCAGCGGCACCAGCAAGGATGAATACTTCAATCTGCTGGCCGGTGACGACACGGTGTATGCCGGTGGCGGGGCCGACATCGTGGTGGCCGGAGCCGGCAACGACCAGGTGTTCGGCGGTAGCGGCAACGATGTTGTCGAGGGCGATGGCGGCAATGACGTCCTCGATGGCGGCGCCGACCTGGACACGGCCGTTTATAGCGGCGCCAGCGGCAGCTACACGATCAGCTTTGATGCCGCCGGTGGGCAGTACAGCCTCAATGGCAGCGGTCAAGGCGAAGGCATCGACACCCTGATCAGCATCGAGCAGCTGCAGTTCAGCGATGGCCTTTACACACTCTCTGCAACAGGTGGGGTGGTGTCGCTGGTGGCGGTGACGCCACCGCCTCCGCCGCCAGTGAACTCACCGGGCGTGCTGCTGATCACGGGATTGGCAGCCGTGGGTTATAGCCTCACAGCCCATCTCAGCGATGCTGATGGCCTACCTGCCAGCGAGGCGATCAGTTGGCAGTGGACTGCCAATGGAGTAGCAATTTCAGGCGCAACATCCTGCAATTACGTGGTAGATAGCGGTGATATTAACACCCTGATCTCGGCGCAAGCGACTTATACCGACTCTAAGTCCAATAGCGAGCAAATCAGCAGCTCCAGCGTGTTTGTGGCGCCTCCTGGTGATGGCGATCTGGCGGTGACGCTGATGACGATCGATGGTCCCGTGGGTGCTGGCATCAACACTCCGATAACCAGCTTGCTGGAGCGGGCCGTGGAGCTGGGTGCAACGCCCAATCAGGCCCTGAAGACGATTCGCTCAACCCTGAAGATTCCAGCCGCAGTCAGCAATCTATTATCGTTCAATTCCTTCAAGATCCTGATCAGCGGCGTGGGTGACACCGCTGCGGCCCTCTCGCTGGCCAAGCTGGAGGCGCAGGTCGCGATTCTCTGCTCGCTCAGCGATGACCAGCAGGGAATCAAATTGACTCTGGCCCTGCTCGACAAAGCGGCAACTGGCGGCAGTGTTGATCTCAGCAAAGCCGGCGATGTGGCGGCGATTCTTGGTCTCGACACCGGCACCTTCAATCTCGCCGACAAAGCCACTCCTGATCAGCAAGAAGACTCCGCAGAACGCAGGAGCCGCTCTGGGCATGGTGGGCAGCCCACTGCAGCTATCAGGAGCCGCCGATGCAGTGTCTTCAAATTGAATCGACGGTTGAATCGGTACGCAATTTCCGCAAGGTA
>JBKDOR010000210.1:0-6194 GCA_046342775.1 Synechococcaceae cyanobacterium | reverse complement strand
TGCCCAGCCTGCTGCTGGAAACCGGCACGATTGATCGCAGCGCCATCTACAGCAGCGGCAGTGGCACAGACACGCTCAGCTTTGCCTACACCGTGCAGGCCGGTGACACCTCGGCCGATCTCGATACCGCAGGCGCCAACGCCCTGGCCCTCAACGGCAGCACCATCACCGATGGCGCCGGCAACAACGCCAGCCTCAGCCTGCCAACCCCTGGGGCACCAGGCTCCCTGGCCGCCAACGCCGCCCTGGTGATCAGCGGCACCATTCCCCAGAGCTTGTCGATCAGCACTGGCACCCCCGCCGTGAGCGAGGGATCGAGCATCAGTGTGGCCCTCACTGGCGAGGGCCTCGCCGCCGGTGCCCCGATCTACTGGAGCTTCTCCGGTGCCGGCATCACCGCCGCCGATTTCTCCCCCTCCGGCCTCAGCGGCAGCCTCAACCTCGGCAGCGATCAACGGGCCGCCTTCTCCCGCTCGATCAGCCTCGATGGCATCACGGAGGGTGATGAACAACTCACCCTTTCCTTCTTCTCCGATGCCAATCGCACCGTGTCCCTGGGCCAGGCTCTGTTCACCCTTCGCGACCTGGTGCCGGTCGGCGTTGCCGGTGCCACCGATGGCCGCGATCAGATCACCGGCACCGCTGCCGATGAGCTGATCAGCGGTGTACCCACGGGTTCGATCCTCAACGGCCGTGGCAGTTATGACACCCTCACCGGCAATGGTGGTAACGACATCTTCATCCTCGGCACCGCAACAAATGTCTTCTACAATGACGGCAAAGCAAGCAGCTCCGGCGCCGCTGATCTCGCCGCCATCACCGATTTCAATGCCGGTGATCGCATCCAGCTCAAGGGCAGTGCTGCCGACTATCGCCTCAGCAGTGGTGCCCTTGCCGGTACCAGCGGTTCCTTCCTCCACTGGCGCGGCGCAGCCGGAGCCGGCAGCAGCGATGAAACCATCGGCTTCATTCAGGGCCTGACTCCCGCCGGCATCTCCCTCAGCAACTCCAGCCAGTTCATTTACCTCTGATCCAGGACCTCTGATTCAGCAGCTCTGATTCAGGCCGATTACACCATCGGATCCTCAACAGTTCCTCCACCATCCCCCGTATTCGCCATGTTGTCCTCACTTCAGAGTCCCGTTGCTTTTAGCCTGGGTCTCTCCGCCAGCGTCGCTGCCAGTTTGTTCAGCTTCCCCCAGGCCGCCCGGGCCCTGAATGTCACTGTGGGCGGCACCACTTACGACATCCAGCTCTATACCGGCTCTTACAACAGCAACCCCTCCATCTTTAAGACGCCAGCCAATGGGGGCCGCATGGACTGGTGGGGGAACCCAAGCCTCGCCGAGGCCCTCGCCGGCCAGCTCTCCAACGGGCTCAGCCCCACCTACACCGCCGGTGATCCGGTCGAAGGCCCCCTCTTTGCCACCTCCTTCGATGCCACCACTGTGGGGGGCGAAATCAATGCCTCTTACTTCGATCTTTCCACCCTGGGGATCACCGATGTGGTCTCCTCCGCCAGCTTCGACCGCACCGCCTCCTTCACTTACGCGGTGTCCAAGTCCAATCCCGCCGTCCCCGCGCCGTTGCCATTCCTCGGGCTGGCTGGTGGCTTCGCCGCCTCCCGCCGGCTGCGCCGTCGCGTTCGCCAACACCGCCAGCCCTGATTCCTGTTCGACGATCCTTGCGGGCTCGCCGGCCTATCGCCCCGCGTGCCCTCAGCGCCGCTTGATTGTGCTGTTGATGGCCGTGGATGGGGTTTTGTGATGCTGTGCAGCTGAGATCTCCGGCCCTGAACTCCCCACAGGAACTCCCATGAGACACCGCCTCCGGTTGATGGCCGCCAGCCGGCTGGACACCGAGGCCTTCGCCCAAGACACCCTGCTCGGTCGTTCCCTGGCCCTGCCCGTCCACGCCGAGCTTGAGCGCTGCATCAGCTTCAACAACAGCGCCCCCCTGGCCCACACGTTCAACCGCGGGCTGGCGGAAGCCCACGACGACGGGTTGGTGGTGTTCTGCCACGACGATCTCTGGTTGGGGGACGCCCCGTTGGAGCCGGCCCTGAGCGAGGCCCTCAGCCGCTTTGACCTGGTGGGCCAGCTCCGCCATGGCGAACCCGTATCCTCGCGCCTCGCCACCTACGGCCCCACTCCCGCCCCCGCTGTGCTGCTCGATGGGGTGTTCCTGGCCGGGCGGGCGGGGGTGCTGCGCCGCGCCGGCCTGGCCTTTGATCCCCAGCTCCCCTTTCACTTCTACGACCTGGATTTCTGCCGCGCCGCCGAGCGGGCCGGCCTGCGATTAGGGGTTTGGCCCCTGGATCTGATCCACGCCAGTGGCGGCGCCGCCTTCACCCCCACCTGGCGAGCCAGCTATGCGCTCTACAGGCAGAAATGGGAGCCGGAAGATCCACCGCCCGCCGGCGAGCCGGCCCTCCCCCACGCCTACGCCCTGGCCCGCGCCCACCAACTGCTCAGCCACTGGCCCGAGGCCCTGGCCGGCTACGAGGCCGTGCTCGCCCTCGACCCGCACCACCCCCGGGCGCTGCAGCAGCGGGCCCTGGTGCTGCACCAGCTGGAGCGCCCCCACGAGGCCCTGGCCAGCCTCAACCAGGCGCTGGCCCTGGACCCCAACAACGCCACCGCCCTCTCCAACCGCGCCATCCTGCAGGAGCAGCTGGTCGATCCGGTGGGCAGCGAGGCGTCCCTGCGCCAGGCCCTGGCCCTGCGCCCGCAGGACAGCGAGCTGGCCTATCGCCTGGCCAAGCTGTTGGTGCAGCTGCAGCGCCCCCTGGAGGCGGTGGAGGCCCTGCGGGTGGTGTTGCGCCTCGATGCCCACCACGAGCACGCCCTGCTCCAGTTGGGGGCCCTGCTGATGGAGCTGGAGCAGTTCGGCCTGGCCCGCAGCGCCTTTCGGCGCGTGTTGGCCCGCCACCCTCAGCACAGCCAAGCCCTGTTCGGCCTGGGCCAGTGCCTGGAGAGCCTGGGGGATCCCGAGGCGGCCCTCGCCAGCTTCTGCCGAGGCCTGGAGCTTGACAACGACGATCTCAATCTCCTTTCCATCGTGGAGAGCACCCGTTTGGCGCTCTGCCTCTGGGATGACCACGACGCCCGCATGGCCCACCTCGCGGCCCGGCTGGAGGCCCACTTGAAGGATGGGGAGCAGGGAGCTGGGGAGCAGGGAGCTGGGCAGCAGGGAACCCTGGCCGTGCCGATGCGGCTGCTGGGCCTGCCCCTGCCGTTGGAGATCCCCCGCCGGGTGGGGGCCCGCCACGCCGAGCAGATCGTGCGGGCCATGGCGCCGCTGCAGCTGGAGCCGGCCTCGCCCGCTCCGCTGGCCGGACGCCCCCTGCGCATCGGCTACCTCTCGGCCGATTTCCGCTGCCATGCCATGGGGGGCCTGATCCACGGCCTCTTCGCCCACCACGACCGCCGCCGCTGCGTGCCGATCGGCTACATGCTCGCCGGCAGCCACGACCGCTACACCCGCAGCGTCGCCCGCGGCTGTGAGCGGCTGCGCGACGCCAGCCGCCTGGGCAGTGGCGACCTGGCCCGCTGCATCCGCGACGACGGCATCGATGTGCTGGTGGATCTGATGGGCTACAGCCACCAGGGTCGTCCCTCCGTGCTCGCCCTGCGGCCGGCTCCCCTGCAACTGCACTACCTCGGCTACCCCGCCTCGACGGGAGCCCCCTTCGTTGATGGAATCGTGGCCGACCGCTGGCTGATTCCCGAGGCGCTGGAGCGCGGATACAGCGAGCCGGTGTTGCGTTTGCCCCACGCCTTCGTGTGCTCGCCGATCCTGCCGGCGGATCCAGGGGAACCGCTGCCCCCGCCCCCCACCCGGGCCGCCCTCAACCTGGCGCCCGATCAGATGGTGTTCGCCTGCTTCAACCGCAGTGTCAAATTCGATCCCCACCGCTTCGCCCTCTGGATGGAGATCCTGGGGGCGGTACCCGGCAGCGCCCTGCTGCTCGTGGTGGCTGACGCCTCCACCCGCAAGCGGCTGGGGCAGCAGGCCCATGCCCTGGGGGTGGACCCCGAGCGGCTGGTGTTCGCGCCCCGTTCCCCGGCGGCCCAGTTCCCCGAGCTCTGCCGTCTGGCCGATCTCTTTCTCGACACCCCCCACTACGGAGCCGGAGCCACCGGCGCCATGGGTCTCCAGGCCGGGCTGCCGCTGCTCACCTGTCCGGGGGAGTCGTTCCTCTCGCGCATGGGCGCCAGCCTCTGCGCCGCGGTGGCCATGGAGGATCTGATCGCTGCCGATGGCGAGGCCTACCGCGACCAGGCCATCGCCTTGGGCCGCGACCGCGCCCAGCTCCAGGAACGCCGCAGGCGACTGCTGGATCCCGCCAGCCCGCTGCCCCTGTTCGACACCGCCGGCTGGGTGCGCCACTGGGAGCGGCTGCTGCAGAGCTTGGTGGGGGCTGAAGGCGAAGGGCTGAAGCTGATGAGCTGAAGGCCCCCTCTTCAGCCCAAGGTGCGGCTGCCGCGCAACTGGCCGATGGCCTGCAGATGCACCCCGAGGTGGCGGCGCAACAGGCGCTCCATCCCATCCTGACCAGGGGCAACGGCGGCGCGGGCCAGGGGGATGGCGGCAGCGTGCTGGCGGCGGAAACCCTCATGGAGCAGGGCCAGGGCGCGTGCACGACCCCGATGGGCCGGCGCCACGAACAAGCTGGCATACCGCACGCTGTCGGCCCCCGTGCGCTGCACCAGCAGCCACCCCACCGGCTCCCCGTGGTGCAGCAGGGCGAGGGAGAGCTGGGGGTCGGGCTGGAGCTCCTCCGGATCCGGCCCTGGCCCCAACACCTGACCCCCCCGATCGGCGGCGACGCGACGCTGGCGGTCGCTCAGCTGGCCCCAGGCCACCAGGCTGTAGGGCGGCCGGAGCGGATGGCGATCGGCCCAGCCCACGGCGACCAGCCGGGAGCTGTGGCCCTTCAGCAGCAGCTGCTCGATGCGGGGCGCCTGCCAGCCTAGCCGCGCCAGGATCGGCTCAAAGGCCGCGCTGGTGAGGGTGGTGGCGAGGTAACGCACCTCCAGCGGGGCGATCCCCTCCGAGGCCAGAAAGCGTTGCAGCCGCAGCAGCAGGCCGGTGCCGATGCCCCGCCGCCGCCAGGAGGGCGCCACCATCAGCGACACAAGCCCGGCACCGCCCTCACTGCGCCGCTCGGCGAGCGCCAGGGCCACCATGGCCCCGTCGGCCATGGCGCACAGACCCAGCAATTCGCCGCTGATGCGCTCCAACGCCGCCCTGCCGGGCGCCAGGGAGGGGTAGGTGAGGGCCGCGTAGGGGGCGAGGGTGGCGGGGGTGAGGAGCAACACCTTCTGGTAGCGGATCGGGCCAGCCGCGACGGTGGGATCGGGCACGGCGAGGCCGCCATCGGCCTGGCCGGCGCCAGGGGCCACCGGGGAGACGGCCGGCAGCCCGAAGGGGGTCAGGGCCGGCCCCTGGTGGGGGTTGCCGCTGGGGGCCAGGGGCCGCACCCGCACCTGCCCGAGCGGATCCGGCAGGCGCACCAGGCAGTGGATGTCCTCGTCCTGGAGGCCGAGGGCCAGGGGCTGGCGCACCCCCGGCAGGGCCACCACGTCAAACAGCTCATCGATCGGCTCGGGCAGATCCAGGCTGTGGAGCAGGGCTCCCGTCGCCAGGTCGACCACCCGCAGGCCACAGCAGCCCCCCGGAATCCCCTCCGCCGCCAGGCGCTCATCGAGGGCCAGGCCGGTGAACTGGGGCGAGCGCAGCTTCGAGAGCCCCACCACCGCGCAATCGCCCGCGAAGGAGAGTCCGCGGCTGAAACCGGGCAGGGCGCAGAGGGGCTGGAAGCGGTCGTGTTCGATCCAGCCCAGCTCGCCGCTACCGGAATTGAGCAGCCAGAGGCGCCCCTGGTGCCAGCGGGGCGCCGGGGGCCACGAGAGCCCGGTCGCCACCACGCCGTTGCGGGGGATGTGACGCACACCCCCGCCCGAGCGCCGGTCGTTGCGCCAGCTCGAGGGGCCGTCCTGGTGGCCGCAGGCGCTGGCCCATGCCGGTTCGCCGTCCCGCAGGGCGACGCCGTTGAGGTGACAGGCGTCGTCGGCCGCCAGGCGGGTCAGGAAGGGCGGCTGCCACAGGGGCGTGAAACTGCTGCCCCGCGCCACGCCCGCCAGGCAGCTGAAGGCCGTGTTCACAAACAGCGGCTGGCCGGCCCGGGG
>JBKDOR010000209.1:0-10160 GCA_046342775.1 Synechococcaceae cyanobacterium | reverse complement strand
GAGCTTCAGCAACAGCGGCCAACCCCTCACCACCCTCGGTAACGGTTCCCACGGCGTGCTGCTGCAGAGCATCGGCGGGGGTGGGGGCAACGGCGGCGGGGCCCTTTCCCACACGGTGGGGGTTCTCTTTTCCTCCAGCCTGGCGGTGGGCGGCGCCGGCGGCTCCGGTGGCTCGGGCGGCAGCGTCAGCGCCACCAGCAGTGGCGCCATCAGCACCCTCAGTCCCGATGCCATGGGCCTGCTGGCCCAGAGCATCGGCGGCGGCGGCGGCAACGCCGGCACCGCCCTGGCGAAATCCTTTGCCGCCGCTGGCGATCCCGAATTTCCCAGCGTGGAATTCAGCACCGCCGTGGGCGGCCAGGGCGGCTCCGGCGGCGCTGGCGGTGCGGTGAGCGTCACCAACACCGGCAGCCTCACCACGGCGGGGGGCTCCGCCTATGGCCTGCTGGCCCAGAGCATCGCCGGCGGCGGCGGCAACGGTGGGGATTCCACCGCCGGCGGCACCCTGGCGGCGGGCAAGGCCGGTGGCCTGCAGATCAACACCGCCATCGGTGGCTCCGGCGGCAACGCCAACCCTGCCGGCAGCGTGACCGTGGCCAACGGCAGCAGTAGCAGCAACAGCAACAGCAGCAGTGCCACGATCCGCACCAGCGGCAGCAATGCCACCGCCCTGCTGGCTCAGAGCATCGGCGGCGGTGGCGGCACCGGCGGCGGTGGCAACGCCAGCAGCGCCGCCCCCAACCTGGCCGCCGCCGGAGTGTCGGCGGGCTTCGTGCTCGGCATCAGCACCGCCGTGGGCGGCGCCGGCGGCGGCGGCGGCGCTGGCGGCGCCGTCAGTGTCAACAACAACGGCAGCCTCATCACCACCGGCTCCGGCGCCCAGGGCCTGCTGGCCCAGAGCATCGGCGGCGGCGGCGGCACGGCCAGCGGCGGCAGCGCCGCCGGTGGCGGTGGCGGGCTCAACGGGACTGTGTCGGTGGGCGGCAAGGGCGGCAGCGGCGGTGCCGGTGGCTCGGTGTCCGTCACCAACAGCGGCAGCATCCGCACCGGCTTCACCAACCCTGACAGCGCCAATCTCGGCGATCTGTTCATCACCGGCGGCGATGGGGTGGGGATCCTGGCCCAAAGCATCGGCGGTGGCGGCGGCGTGGCGGGTTCATCCGATCCAGCGGGGGCGTCTCGAACGTCGCCCTGCTGGAGAACCTGCTAGCCGGATCGACGCCATTGGCGTATGCCGCCAATCTCAACATCGGTGGCTCGGGAGGTAGCGGCGGCAGCGGTGATTCCGTCTCCGTCAGCAACAGCGGCAGCGTGCGGACCCTGGGGGTCCGGGCCCATGGCGTGCTGGCCCAGTCGATCGGCGGCGGCGGCGGCTCCGGCGGCAGCGTGGTGACCCAGCCGGGCACGATCGGCAACAACATCAACGCCGATCTGAATCAGTGGGTGGCCCCCACGATCAGCGCCAACATCGGCCTGGGGGGCTCCGGCGGAGTCGGTGGTTCCGGCGGGGCCCTGACCCTCGCCAACAGCGGCAGTGTGGCGACGGCCGGTTACGGGGCCATCGGCCTGCTGGCCCAGTCGATCGGCGGCGGCGGCGGCACCGGCGCCGATGGCAGCACGGGCATGGGCATCTCGATCCAGCTCGGCGGCAACGGCGGATCCGGCAACAACGGCGGCGCCGTGCAGCTCGGCACCGCCAGTGGGCCGCTCACCGGCAGCATCGCCACCGTGGGGGATGACGCCCACGCGGTGTTGGCCCAGAGCATCGGCGGCGGCGGCGGCTGGGCCAGCGGCATCTGCTCCAACTCCGCCTCCGGCAGCCTGGGCAGCCTCTCGGCCACCCGCTGCATCGGCAACACCAGCGTTTCGGCCAGCGTCGTGCCCTGGTCACCCGCCGGCGCCTTGTCGCTCAACATGCCTGGCTCCAACGGCAATTCCGGCGATGGCGGCGCTGTGAGCCTGAATCTCAATGGCGCCATACAAACCGCGGGTGCCCGCAGCATGGGTCTGGTGGCCCAGAGCATCGGCGGTGGCGGCGGCTTTGTCAGCGCTGCCTGGAACTCGATCGCCAATGCCTCCATGCTCACCCAGCAAATCGGGCAGAGCTACGCCAGTGGCGGCTCCGTGGCCGTGACCCTCGGCTCCGGCGGCAGCATCAGCACCAGTGGCGACGGGGCCTGGGGATTGCTGGCCCAGAGCATTGGCGGTGGCGGGGGCTTCCTGGGCGATCCCTCGCTGGCGCTGCTTGCCCCCGTTTCGAACAGTGTCAACTCTATTTACAACAAGGATAATAATTACGCCAATGCTGGTGCTGTTGCCATCAACCTTGCCGGCAGCATTAGCACTACCGGCAGCAATGCCCATGGCGTGGTGGCCCAGAGTATCGGTGGTGGTGGCGGCATTGCCGGTGGATACCGCTACGACCCGGCGGCTCAGGTGGTGATGGGCAATGCCTATCAATTCAATAACAGCACAGCCAGCCCTGCCTACTCCGGCGCTGGCAATAGCATCACCATCACCCAGACGGGCGGCACAATCAATACCACGGGCTCCGGTTCCATCGGCATCCTGGCTCAAAGCAGTGGTGGCATCCCCAGCACTGTCGTTGAATCTGACAACCCATACCTGCTGCCAGGCCCCCTAGTCACCACCGATGTCAATCCTTACCTGATCAAGATTGCCATCGCAGGCACCGTGTCAGGGGGCAGTGGCACGGGTGCTGGCATCGTGGTGTCGGGTGGGGGCAACTCCTCCACATCCCCCAACACGATCACGATCAACAATGGCGGGCTGGTGACCAGTGCCGCTGGAGTGAATGGCACCGCAATTCTGGCGAATTCCGGCACCACCAACGTCACCATTGAATCGGGCGGAACCGTCACCGGCAGCGTCGATCTGGGGGCCACTCCGGGCGACATGACCACTGATTCAGGCGGCACCTTCAATGCGGGCCCCACCCTGGTGGTGGCGAGCAACACCTTCACCAATGCCGGCAACCTGTTCGTAGCCGGCCCCGGCCGTATCGGCGCCACCACCATCACGGGCGGCTTCGCCCAGGCAGCCACCGGCGTGATGGGGGTGGACATCAACGCGCTGGCGCCCCAAGCCAACGACCAGCTCGTCGTGAAGGGCAACGCTCAGGTGGGCGGCACGATTGTGCCGGTGGCCACGGCCCTGCTGCCTGGGAGCTTCCCCGTGGTGAGCGCCACCAGCCTGAGTTCTACAGCTCAGGTGCGGCAAGGCATCGCCTTCGGCTGGCGACCCAGCGTGCAAGGCAACACCCTCCTGGTCACGCCCCTGCCCACGTTCCGCCCCGTTGGCTTTGTCCTCAGCCCCAGCCAGCGCAGCCTCACTGGTTACCTGGATCGTGCCTGGATTGGCCAGGACCGCTACCAGGCGCAAACCTTCGGCTATCTGTCGCAGTTGACCAGCGCCACGCAATATCGGCAGGTGTTGCGATCGCTGGCCCCCCAAGCCCACACGCTGCAGATGCAACATCTGCTCGAGACCAGCCCGCAACTGCTGGGGTCGACGATCGAATGCCCCAACGATCTTTCCACTCCGGTGACACAGACAGAATCCCACTGCCTGTGGGCCAAGGTGGCGGGTTCCTGGGATGACCAGTCCGCCATGGACGGGGATCCGGCTGCGTCACTGACGGGCGTCAGCACCCGGCTGGGAGGCCAGTGGAAGGTCGCATCGAACTGGTTCGTTGGAGCGGGTTTCGGCTACGGCCAATCCTGGTCTAGTGCCGAGAACTTCTCCAGCCAGGGAGAGTTCTACGAGGGCAGCCTCAGCCTGCGGTACGTGCGCCAGGCCTGGACCGTCTCAGGATCCCTGGCGGTGGCTAGCGGCAGCTTTCAAAACAACCGCAGGTTCTTCTGGCTTCCCGCGGGTCCCTTCCCCGCCAGCGGCAGCACCTACACGAGCAGCGTCAACCCCTGGACCATCGGCGGCCGTCTGCGGGTGGCCTACACAATTCCACAGCGCGGATACACCCTGCGACCTTACGTCGATCTCGATCTGATTCATGCGGAGATGCCTGCCTTTCAGGAATTCAGACTCGCTGGTATTCCATTAAGTTTTCAGGCCAGTCCTAATACGGCATTCTTGTTCACGCCCATGCTGGAGTTTGGTGGCCAAAGCAGACTCGATCCCAATACTGTGATGCGCTTCCACCTGGCCATGGGGATGAGTTTTCGCCCTGGAATCAACTGGATCATGAACAGCCAATTCAGCCAGGCCAGCAATGTCGAGGGGGTCTTCCAACTCTATGGCAATGCCCCGGAGGTAGTGGCTCGTCTCAATCTAGGCCTGCAGCTTTTCCATACCAATGGATTTGATCTACGCCTGGGCTACGACCTCAGCGTTGGCGGCAGCTATCTTTCCCAGGTTCCCAGTGCCAAGCTCACCTATCGCTTTTGATCGTGACCCCAACGAGTCTTATGCCCGCACGGACTAGGACTAGCTCCCTGGCCAGCGCACAGAGTGATCCACAGCTCCGTCCACGACCGCCGGCCGCCCTGGGTGACTGGAGACCAGGTTTCCGCTGCACGAGAACACTCTCGCTTAGACTTTGATAAAAATTCCTTTGTTTGTGAAACGCTGCCCCTGGCTTCGTTAGGGGCAGGTATGCAGAGCTGGATTGCCGGTTCGGCATTCAGGCTGCAGAGCCAGCTAATCGAGAATGCGTGTTGGCTGGCACTGCTTCGTCATTTCACCAGGGCCAACGTAGATGCCGTTGTTGGCCAGCAGGAGCTCTTTGCCGCCTTCCGGCAGTTTCGTGTTCGCATCAAAGGTGACTTGTTTGAGCTTCGCTGATTGAAAGCCGGAGACTCCGGTCAGATCAGCGCCGCAGAGCTGGGAGCGATCTAAAATGCTACCAGTTAGATCAGCATTGCTTAAATTGGCATCAATCAGATAAGCTGCTGAAAAGTCGGCATGTTGCAGAATGCTGTTGCTGAAATCAGCAGAGCTCAGCAGGGAACGCTTGAATCTTGCGCGGGTCAGATCAACGTTGCTGAAATTCGAATGCGAGAGATTAGCTCCAGATAAATCGATGCCAGTGAGAACAAAACTGATCTGCGAAAAGACCAATCGAGTTAACTTTGCATCCTTGAGCTTGATGCGTGTTTCGAAGCACTTCGGTGAGACGAGCGATTCTTGCTTGCCTGCCGCTGAGTCTTTGCAAAAGCCGATCAGTTCCGAATCATAGAGGAATTTGAGCAAGGCTAACTTCTTGGGCTTGTCCTCAATGAAGATCACACCATCAAACGTGTTCAGTGTGTTGAGGGCGTAGCCACGCGCAGCCCTCGAAACTGCGGGCACGAGCGGTTTGCCTGTGGTCTGGCCATCGAGATTATTTTGGATCATAAAGTCGGAGATTGTATTGATAAATGTGTTGAGCTGCTGCTGCTGGTTGCTCTTGGTGCTGATAATACTATTGAGGCTCCAGGTTGCTATCGCTACAATCGAAGAGGCCCCAAGGAACTGGATGATCGCTGCAATAGAAAACCCCTTCTTGGCGTTGCTCTTCGTTGTTGTTTCATTCATTTCTGGCGTGACATGAATGGCCCAGTGAATAGTTCCATAGCGAGAAAGCGATCAATTTGCTTATCCCCATGTGCCATTGGGAAGACAGGTGTAAGGGCCGCGCCGGCTGCCGGGCGGCACTGGCATTTTGTCGGAGTTTAAACAGCATTTCTGCTTGGCGGGATTGCAAGATTTTTGCGCAACTCTAGCAAAAGCTGGAACACTGACCGTTTTGGTTTGGCGCGAATTCGCCAAGGAAGAGCCGCTAAGCCCCAGGGTCACGATCAGGCAGGTCGAGACGAAACCTTGCAACACAGCCATGCTCGGGATGGGGTCAGCTATTTGGAAGTCTAAGTAGCGTGGCCGCCGCGTCAAGAGCTCATTCCTGCAGTTCACCTCTGCCAGATGTCGTGGTTTGGTGGTTGCCTACTCTCTTGGTGATGGATACACTCCCTACAGAGCACGTTAGCTCTGCAGCCGTGGCGCTCGGAATACGGCTATCCTGTGCATCCCACCTTCAAGCTGATTGGCCATGGCACTGAATGCTTACCTGCGTCTGAAGGGACAGAAAACCGGGGAGGTCAAAGGTTCTGCAACCCAGAGAGGTCGAGAAGGAAAGATTCTGGTCATCGCCGCCTTGCACTCCATCGAATCTCCACGCGATTCCCATACGGGCTTGCCCGCTGGCTCACGCCTGCATAAACCCTTTGTGATTACCAAAGAATCAGATAGGGCGTCCCCAATTCTGTACAGCATGCTGGCCAACAATGAGACCATTGTCGAGTGGGAACTGCAGTTTTGGTCGCCCTCCCCAAACCCAGCTCCCGGCGCAGGACAGGATATCCAGACCCATAGCGTCAAATTGCTGAACGCCAGCATTGTCTCGATCAACTTCTGCATGCCCAACAGCAAGAACCCCGAGCTGGTGCGTTATGTGGAGTATGAGCAGGTTACATTTACCTATCAAAAAATCACCTGGACCTGGAACGATGGTGGCATTATGGCGGCAGATGATTGGAATGCCCCAGTCCACTAGCCATTGCTGATCAGCGTTGATGGTCACCCTTTTCCAGGCGATTGTTGTTCATTGCTATCTGAGGCAATGTCAATGCAGGGGCTCAACTTTGCCAACGCCATCTGATGCGAACTGGACTCGCTTACAGACGATTCAACAACTCCGTTTTCTTGGTGGTGAATTCGTCTTCGGTAAGAATGCCCATCGCCTTGAGTTCTCCGAGCTTGGCGAGAGCCTCAAGCACCGCCGCCTGGGGATTGTCGCGCTCCCCCGCGGCCTGCACGGGGACTGGGACAGCGGCAGGGGCTGGTGAGGGAAGCTGCACCGGCGGTAGGCTCGAAAGGCTAATCGTGCCGCTGTTGGTGCTAAATAATACCTCGCTAGTATCGTTGCCCAGCGAACAGCCGCTGATCTGGAGATCGCCGATGTCGTGCACGCTCACCCGGCCGTCGCAATCCACGGCCAGGCACCTGGCATTCGGGAAGACCGCATAGCGCAGGTTGTTTTGGCTGCCGCTGGACGACGGCGTGCCAAGCTCCGCCGGCCACCACACCTCAGTGGGCGCCATCGGCGCGAAGGTCATGGGGGCCATCCCTCCCATCGGGGCCATTCCTCCCATGGAGGCCATCCCTCCCATGGGGGTCATCCCTCCCATGGGGGTCATGTCTCCCATCACCATCATTCCAGCCAGGGGCGTCATGTCGGTGTGCCGCTGCTGCTGTTGCTGGCTGCCTCCCGCTGCGCTTTGGGCCTGCTGAAACGAGCCGCCTGCCACGCTCGATAAACTGGCCAAGCTAACGCTACCCCCAGGTGTGGTGAACACCACGCCGCCTCCGAGGCCCTGCTGCTGCGACAACCCAGCGATGTGATGCTCACCGGTGTCATAGACACTCACCTGACCATGGGTTTCGATGGCGAGCCGCCCGATCGAGGGAAACAAGGCATAGCGCACATCGTTTTGGGCGCCGATGGCACTCGGCGTTCCCAATTCCTTGGGCCACCAGAGATCGCGCGGATCCTGTACGAACAAGCTCTGGCCGCCTTGCGCGGGCGGAGCCATAGGCGCCAGGGACTGCATCCCCAGCGGCATCCCAGCGCCGCCGCTCACCTGCATGTGTTGGCCGCTTCCGCCAACTTGCATCTGCTGGCCGATACCGCCCCCCTGCGACTGTTGGGCGCCGCCGCTCTGGCTCTGGGATTGAAAACTGCCGCTGGGGAACAGGTCGGACTGGTTGGCGAGTTGAGCGGCAATCGCATGGCAGAGCCCGTCGACGCGGGCCTTGAGGGCATGGTTGAACATGTCGCCCAGCATCAACATGCCGCCGCGCATCCACTGCCCTGAACCGGCGAACTCGGGATGGTTGAACTGGGCCATGGCGCCACGGCCATGCAGCATGGCCAGCATCATCTGGATGACGGCCTCCTGCGAGAATCCAAATCGCTGCGAGAGTTCGGCGGCGACCCGCTGACCCTCGGGGGTGAGTTGCTCCATGGTCGCTTGGGGGTCGCTCGGCAGGCTCAAACTTCACCGTAGCCAGGGCTGTGCCGGTTGACTGTGCGAATGACAACGCGATTCATTTGGATCACAACCCCGCGGGGCGATCACAGACCAGCAGTTTTTAGCAATCCTATCATGGCACGAAAACATTCTAAGATCCTGATTAATAGAGTCCCGCTTGGGTTGTTGTTGAGGACCCATGCGCTGAGGGCTTGATCTGTAGCGAATCCCAGCGGGCCTCTGAGGGGTTATCGCGGGAGTTCCCTGCCATCCGGTGCGCAACTCGCCTGGCCTTGCAGCCCCCGCCAAACACAGCAAAAAACGCAGTGAAATCGAGGCTGTCAAATGCGCCTGACCTGGATATGTTGCACGCAAGCGCTTCTCCCCGCGTTCCATGCCCCTCAACGAATACCAGCCCGGTGCGGCCTTCCCCGGCGTGATCGGCCGCACCGCCGATGTGTCCACGGCTGCCTGGCCAATGCCGAACCGGGCCCGCGATGGGGCCCCTAATGTGCTGTTCGTCGTGCTCGATGACACGGGCTTCGGCCAGCTGGGCTGTTATGGCAGCCCGATCCGCACCCCCCATCTTGATGCCCTGGCGGCCGATGGACTGCGCTTCAACAACATGCACACCACGGCGCTCTGCTCCCCCTCGCGCAGCTGCATGCTCACCGGTCGCAACCATCATTCCAACGGCCTGGCCTGCATCACGGAAGGGTCCACCGGCTTCCCAGGATCCAACGGCATCATCCCGTTTGAAAACGGCTTTCTCTCCGAGATCTTGTTGCAGCACGGCTACAACACCTACGCCATCGGCAAGTGGCATCTCACCCCAGCCGAGCAGACCTCAGCGGCGGGTCCCTACGACCGCTGGCCCCTGGGACGAGGCTTTGAACGCTTCTACGGCTTCCTGGGGGGCGACACCCATCAGTACTACCCCGAGCTGGTGCGCGACAACTCCCAGATTGAGCCGCCGGCCACCCCTGAAGAGGGCTATCACCTCACCCCCGATCTGGTGGACAAGGCCAAGGCGATGATCGCCGATGCCAAGCAGGTGGCCCCCAACAAACCGTTTTTCATGTATTTCTGCACAGGCGCCATGCATGCGCCCCACCACGTGCCGAAAGAGTGGAGCGACAAGTACAAGGGACAGTTCGATGACGGCTGGGACGCCTACCGCGAGCGCACCTTCGCCCGCCAAAAGGAGATGGGCCTCATCCCCGAGGGCACGCTGCTCTCCCGCCACGACCCGGATGTGCCCGATTGGCATGGCCTCTCCGCCGAAGAGCAGCGCCTCTATGCCCGCATGATGGAGGTCTTCGCCGGCTTCCTCGAGCACACCGACCACTACATCGGCGAATTAATTGCATTTCTCAAGGAAATCGGTGAATATGAAAATACCATAATCATGGTGATATCCGACAATGGCGCCAGCGCCGAAGGCGGGCCGACGGGATCGGTCAATGAGGGCAAGTTTTTCAACAACGTGCCAGAAAATCTCGAGCAGAATCTTGCCGCCATCGACGACATCGGCGGACCGAAGTATTTCAACCACTACCCCTGGGGCTGGACCCACGCCGGCAACACCCCGTTTCGGCGCTGGAAGCGGGAAACCTACCGGGGCGGCACCAGCGATCCCTTCATCCTGAGCTGGCCCAAGGGCATCGCCGCCCGTGGCGAAATACGCCATCAATACTGCCACGCCATCGACATGGTGCCAACGGTGTTGGAGGCTCTTGACATCGAGCCGCCCGCCACCATCAAGGGGGTGACTCAACGACCGATCGAGGGGGTTTCTCTGACCTCCTGCTTCGCCGATGCCGCCGCTCCCAGCCGGCACATCACCCAATACTTCGAGATGCTGGGCCACCGCTCCCTGTATCACGATGGCTGGCGGGCCGTGTGCCCTTGGCCTGGGCCGGCCTACAGCGAAAGCGAGCACCGTTTCGGCGATCCGATCAGCTACGACCAGCTGATCCAGCTCGATGCTCACGGCTGGGAGCTCTACAACCTGCAGGAGGATTTCGCCGAAACCAACACCCTGGCCGCCGTTGAACGCGACCGGCTGATCGCCATGATCGGCATGTGGTATGTGGAGGCCGGCAAGTACAACGT
>JBKDOR010000208.1:0-18084 GCA_046342775.1 Synechococcaceae cyanobacterium | reverse complement strand
TACCTTGCGGAAATTGCGTACCGATTCAACCGTCGATTCAATTTGAAGACACTGCATCAGCGGCTCCTGATAGCTGCAGTGGGCTGCCCACCATGCCCAGAGCGGCTCCTGCGTTCTGCGGAGTCTTCTTGCTGATCAGGTCGGCTTTTTCATCGGCCAGGCGATCGCCAGATTGCCGGCTGGGAGGTTGGGTCATGGCGCCTTACCAATCTCCGCCAGCGCCACCGCCGCCACTACTGCCTCCACCGAAATCTCCGCCACCATCAAAACCACCGCCTCCGCAATCCATGTTGGAGGCTGCCCAAGCGCTGCCCACTGCCGAAGTCTGCACAACTTTCGTTTGTTGATTGTGATAGTTGCAATTCACACAGCGTCTATAAACTACTAGCAAATGACTGCCCGGCTTTGCGGGATTGGGGGTGACGGAAGGGACTTCTTTGACGACGGTGAGTTCATGGCAATTGGGGCAATAGTCAAAGTTGGGAGACGTGGATTCATAGCCACGTAGATGCATGGCCTCCGGTGCGCAGCGGCTGCATCTCCAGCCACGGAATTGGAGGCTTCCCAGTGCTGCAGCTGCTTTCTCAGTCGGCTTGAGGAGGTGTTGCACAGCCTGGTCGTCGACGGGATCCAACACGCCTCCGCAGGTTGCACAGCGCATGACGCCCACAGTTTCAAATCGCAGGTGCGATGCATATTTGCGGGAGGATTGGCGGGGAGTGAGCTTCACGGATTGGCCCAGTCCGCGCACCAGTATCCAGCCAACAATCCCGGACAGGTTTGCGGCAAAGCCGTTCGCACGGCTGGCAGAACGCGGAGAGTAATAAAATACAGCAGAGCCCATTGACAACACGACAAGGGAGTAAGCAGTGAGAAAGAAATTATCCCAAGGGTAACTGGGCGTGGACAGCGACGAATGGCGGCCAACCTGCTCCTGGATAAGCCCGCTGTTCGTGGGGGTGGCATTCAGGGAGCCGAGGCGCTGCTGGGGCTGTGCTTCCACTGCCGATCGATCGTCCAGGGTCGCCACAGGTCCCAAGGGCTTGCCTTGCAGCGTCAGCACGAGCGCTTCCGTCCCGGCCAGGATGCCGGCATCAAAGCGTCGCCGTTTGAATGCAGGGGTGACCCGTTGCGCAATGATCCGACCTACCTTGGCATCAGGCAGGATCGCTTCCACTCCATAGCCAGTCTCGATTTCCACGCGGCGATCACCCAGGGAGACGAGAAAGAGCAGGCCATTGTCTTTGCCTCGTTGCCCAATGCCCCAGGTATTGAACAGTTTTGTCGCCAGTTCTTTGGGGGTTGAAAATGGTGTGCTATCTGGCAGGGTAACGACGGCAATTTCGTTCCCATTGGTTGACTGCAACTGATTGATCAGCCGGTTCAGTTGTTGTTCGGTTTCTGGCTTGAGGATGTTGGCAACATCGGACACCCAGTTGCCTTTGATCTGGCGAGGGTTGGGAATCTGCTCAATCGGCAGCGCCCACAGCGCTGTAGGCGCGATGGAAGCCGCAGCTACAAGGGCCAGGAGGCAATGTTGACGAGTTGCCTTGCTGGGCATGGCCGGGTTCGATGCGGCTACAGGTAGCTTAGCGTGGCTGTTTAACTCCCACAGCGAGGCCAGCAGAAGGGCCAGCAGAAAGGCCAACAAAAAAGGCCTCTATGAAGATTGATGGAGAGGATCCCGCGTTGTGACCCAGAAGTCATCCCTTCATGGGGTTGAACCGTCAGTCCCACGGGTTCGTTGCTGTCAAGCCCGCCAGGCGCCAGCTGGAGATCATGGGGCGCCACTGCTGTTGAGAGAATCCCTGAGGGACAGGGCCAACGACCAGCGATGGTCATCCATTCGCGAGGCGTCTTAACCATTCGCGAGAGCAGCCCACTGTCACCTGAATCCCTCAAGTGGGCCTCAGCCTGAGCTCAATCGGGGCTCATCCATCGAGGCGCATCCATCGGGGCTCGCGAACAGTTTTGATCGCGGCGCAAGATGACCAGGCCCAAGGCTCGTCGATCGCCACGACCGCCAGGCTCTTGCATGAGGTGTGCGGCAACATGTTGGGCCCAATCGCATCACGCCCAACTCCGCTCTCAGCGATCCCCACCAATCGCGTCCTCGTCCGCGACTGATTGGGCTGCCATGGACTGCCCACTTTGCGGGGATTCGTCACGGTGCCCACAATGGGATGCGGTTCCGCTCATCCCCATGGCGGCTGCTCCAGGCCTCAAGCCCGAAAGGTTGCTCCTACGCCCCTTTGCTGCCGCAACGGCGCCGACACAGCTGCGACTGCAAGCGGAGTTGCGCCGCCAAGGCTCAATCCTGCAGATCCGCTGGATCCTCAGCGGCCACCTGGAGACCCTGCGCTTGCCGAAGCCCGTGGATCCGCCGCGCCGCCGCGATGAGCTGTGGACCAGCACCTGCCTGGAGTGCTTCCTGGCCAGGCCCCTGGAGGCGGGCTACTGGGAGTTGAACCTCAGCCCATGCGGCGATTGGAACCTGTACCGCCTCGATGGCTACCGCCAGGGCCTGCGGCCCGAAGCCTCGATCCACGATCTGCCCAGCCAGCGCCGATTCAGCGTCATCGGCGATGTCGACAGCGCTGCTGGCAGCGTCGGTGACAGTGATGCCAGCAGCGATGCCAGCAGCGATGCCGACAGCAATGCTGGCAGCGCCGGCGGGACGTACGGCGCCGATCAGCCTCTGGAACAATCCCTGGACCGCTCCCAGAAGCAGACCTCCGGACAGACCCTCGAACTGTCTGTCGAGCTGGAATTGGAGGCCTTGCTTGGCGCCGAAGCCGCTACGGCCGCCCTGGAGCTGGGGGTGACCGCGGTACTGGAACGGCAGGATGGGCAACTAAGCTACTGGGCCTTTTGCCACCCTGCTTCTGAGCCGGATTTCCACGATCGCGCCGGGTTTGGCGTGCGCTTGCCCGCGTCAGGCTGCTTGGGATAACCCGCAACAACGATCGGCTGCCGCCAACGCTCCCAGAGCCGCTCAGAACAGCACGTTGCCGACTGGCAGCTGTTCGCCGCTTCCCTGGCCAGGCCCACCACTCCGCTGGCGGTGCGATGGCCCCTGCCCAGCGACGGCTCCGGGTTACCGCGGCAAGCCAGGGGCCCACCGCTGGGGCCCGGGAGCTGTCACTGCCGCGCGGCGCCGAGCGGCAGCATGGGGGCCGATGTGGTGGCTCTGATGAACGTCCTCGCCAGCGCCTGGCAGCTGTGGGCGGTGCTGGCCGCCGTGTTCGCCGCGCTCACGTCCTTGCTGGCCAAACTGGGGCTGGAGGGGATCGGCAGCAACCTCGCCACCTGGCTGCGCACCCTGATGGTGGTGGCGCTGCTGACGCCGCTGCTGCTGGCCACCGGAGAACTGCAGGGCTTCACGGCGTTGCCCAAACGCAGCCTGCTGTTTCTGGCGTTATCCGGAGCCGCCACCAGCGTGTCGTGGTTGTGCTATTTCCGGGCCTTGCAAATGGGCCCGGTCTCGCGCGTGGCGCCGATCGACAAGTTGAGCGTGGTGTTGGTGGCCGTGCTGGGCGTCTGGGTGCTGGGAGAACAGCTGGGCGCTCGCCAATGGCTGGCGGTGCTGCTGATGGGAGCCGGAGCGGTGCTGCTCGCCTGGCCAGGCGGGTGAGGGGTCATCAGCAGAGCACGCGGCATTGCAAGCAAAGCCTGGCCTCTCGTTGCCTTGGCGGCGGCATTCACTTCAGCCATGGCCCCCGCGAGGGCGAGATCATTCATGATCCGGCGAAATTTAGTTGGCATACAATCGACACGCTTTCGAACTCCACTCCCCATCCCATTTCAATCCTACACATATCGCATTGACATCACACACAGGCATCGATCTAAAGATAGACCGCCCAGACTACCCTATCCCCGGTTGGTTCTCATGTGGGCTATGGCTTTGCAACCATGCACTTTTGGAACGGCTCCATCAGCACAGTAGGCCTCAATGCAGTCGATGGCTTGATGGACTTTGCTGTCCCGGACGGTGTCGCTATTGCTGGCATCAGAGACTTTGCAAACTACGTTCCTGAATGTGGGACCATGCAGATAACAGCCTGCGATTCAGCCAGCAATCAGCTTGAGAGCTAACGGCTAACATTGGATACCAGTGGCGGCGGCATTCGGCAGCAGTCGCAAGATCAGGCGGCGACTCGCTGGTCATGCCACACGGAATGCCTCAACCCCGTTCGCGTAGCTCTCGGCGTGGCACCAGAAACAGCAGCCTGGAATGGCACCCAGGCGTGACAGTTAAGAGCAGGTCAGATTAAGTCTGGACTGATTAAGTATGGCCTGAAACCATATCCATCCTGAATGAATCGAGAGTGTAGACCGTGGGTCACCCTCAATGCCTGAGTCCATCTCAATCCATCGAATTGACGCTGGTGAACAAGCCCAATCACATCGATGTGCAGGTGGGGTTAAGCCGGTTTGCAAGCGATCACAGGATCGCCTAGCGGCCTGAACAACATGGCCCTCCCAAGGATCAGGGCCCACTTTTGGGCGTTGCAGGCAGGGGAATGGCGTCTTGCCGAGGGGTCTGCGGGGCTGAAGGGGTGATCCCCAACTCACAGCGCAGCTTGGCTTCCTCGAGGCTGTAGGGCTGTTCCAGTTCAATCGTGCTCGTGGGACACCATCCCTGGCGGAACCATTCGAAGGAACGCTCCGTGTTCCAGAAGGTGGTGTTTTTGTCGCTCTGGCGCTTGTAGGGGCCTTTGGTGTGGGCCGCACAGCCCTTCTCCTTCCACTGTTTGCCTTCCAGCCAGCGGCTTTCCGTGTTGCCGATATCAATCAGATAACCCCGCTCACTACTCCAGCCTGAGGTGTCATCTCCCGGCGCAAGCTTGATCGAGCTGGCGACATACTTGGCCTGCAACAGCCGTTGCACGCAGCCCACCAAGCTGTCCTTTTGGCACTGGCTCAGGGCGGCATCGGCCGAAACCCCAAGTTCCTTGTATTTGTTGATACAGTTAAACACCTGTTGTTGGTCGGCTCGGGCGGCAGATGCGCCGGCCGTCAAGGCCAATAAGACAGCTCCAAACAATCCTAACGGCGCGTTTGCCATGCCAATCCCAGGATTTCAACAGGAGGGTGAGCCTACAGGATTGGCGGCAATGCTGCTGGCCATTGGGGTTGGCCAACACCCCAGCCTGAGCGCCGCAGGCGATCGCCCCATGGCAGCCGGCCTCGTGCTGCCCAGTGGCTGGCTCCGCTTGGCAGCCTTGCGATCACCGCGATGGCCAAGCCATGGTCAGCTTGGTTCTCGCTGGTTGGGTACAGCTGTTCGGCCAAGTGCTGAGCGCCGCAATCTGGGGCACACCAATCAAATGAATCGCGGCAGTCCATGCCCATCGAGGAAGGGCGACGAAGCGAGTCCTCCCGATCTGCTGATCGGAGCCGAACTGCTGGCCAGGTTGAAAGGCCGCGTTCACCTGGATCGCTCCGTTGCGTCCGCCCCGTCAGTGAGCCAGAGTCCGTGGGCCCGCTTGGCCAGCTGAGCGCAAGCAAAGCCACGATCACCGCAGAGAAACCATGAAGATCTTCTCGACAAAAGTCCCACGGCCCGCCACTTGACTAGATTTAGATTGAAATCCAGCCGTTTGATCGTGCCGTTCCCACTGAAACTTTCGGCCTGTGTTCGGCTGTTTCGGACCCGTCGACCATCTCTTCTACTGGCGATTTCCCCTTTGCTGGTTGGCCTGATTGGGGCCGCCCCGGTTCGGGCCGTTAGCGTTAGCGCCTATTACAACAATTTGCAGCCTGTCACAAATTCGCTGGGTCTCTTGCCCAAATTTCCCAATCCAGGCATTCTTTAGCCAGGATTGGCCCAGTGCCAGAACGGCGCCACCCTGACAGCGCCAGCCCCCAACAGCTTTCTGACCGCCACGCTTACCTATAACAACTGCATGCGGGGTTCGATTCTTAATCCCGCTTACATGAGCGGCGATGCGGTGTCAACCATCACCAATTTAGGTCTCAACAATTACGACATCAGCCTGACGCTCACCAACCTCAGCCTGAATAGCACCAGTGTGCCACCTCCGGCCAAAGAATACATCTATGTCAAACTCTGGGAGAATTTCATTGGATTGCCTGTCAGCTCTACCGCAACCTGGAGCGGCTCCCTGAGCGCTGCCGGCAATTACACGCGCACGAATCTCAATGACATTCTCGGCATTGAACCGATTGCCACCGTCTACGATTCCGGTTCATTGACATGGGTGGCTGCTTCGAGTTTCTTCGGGGGAATCCCTGGCGGATTGAGCGGCACATTCCTGACCAGCACGAGTGTCAACAACCTATCTCCCTATATCTTTGGCGGGGGCAATCTGCGTGTTGGCGTGGAAACCATCCTGTTGCTCAACAATCTCGATGGCCTGGGCGGCGATCAAATTGTTCTGCCCACCAGCTTGGACCTGAAGATGCGCCTCCAGGACCCCGTCCCGCCGTCGACTGTGCCGGCTCCCTTGGCCGGGCTGGGGGCTGCGGCCGGCTGGGGTTGGAGCCGTCGGCTGCGCCGCCGTCAGTCCAAGGCCCTGCGGAGCGCGAGCCTGGGGGCCTCGACCCTGCGGGCCTAGAGCATTCAGACCGCGCCCCTGAGGGGTCGCTCCCAGCAAAGCTGAGGGCCTGAGTCCCCGGCAGGCCAGGCCACCCCGATCACGTCGGACGGATTCCCCGCTGCCGATCCAGCGTCGGCGACACCAGGCTCCTTGGCGCGCCTGCTGGCCGCCCCATCGGCCTAAGCCAGCGAGGCCTGTCCACCCTTGGGGTTCGGCTGTGGCCGCCACCATGAGCCCCCGGTAGGGTCGGCCCCAGATCGCGAAACAGGGCTTGACGTGAAGGCTCGCCGCTGGCCTCTCCGCCGGGCCGATGGGAAGCGAGCTCTGCTGCGCCTGGCCCTCAGCCTGCTGCTGGCCCTGGCTGTGCTGCGGGGGCTGGTGCCCGGAGTCGCCCCGGCTGGGGCGGCCGGATCGCCGGCGGTAGGCCCGCCGGCGGTGACGGGCGCACCCATAGCTGCGGACCAACCGGCGGCTGGGGGCAAACCGGCGGCTGATGACAGGCCGCCTGCTGATGGCAAGCCGGCGCTGCCGGGCACAGCAACGGCTGGGGGCACCCCCACCCGGCCGTTGCCCGAGAGCAGCGAGGCCCTGGCCAGCCGCTCGCCTTGGAGCCGGCCGGAGAGTTACCCGCTGGCGCTCAAGCCCCGCGCCGATCTGTATCGCCCCAGCGCCGCCTGGCTCGGCCGGCTGATCCTTCCCTCAGTTGAGGACCTGACGGCCCCCCTCGCCCCGGCGGAGGACTGGGTGTGGATCGAGATCGAGCAGGCCCCGGCGGAGCGCCAGGCGTTGATCGGCCAGCGGCTGCGGTTGCGCTGGGCCGATCGCCCGGAGCTGCGACGGCTGGTGCAGACCGTCACCACCACGATTCGGCTGGGCGAGGCGGCTCGGCAGGCGGCGGCGGCGGCGAATGTAGTGCCCACCCGCCTCGATGGCCGCCGGGTCGGGCCCCTGCAGTCGCTGGCCGGCGCCCGGCTCCGCGATGACGTCACGGTGGCGTTGGAGGCGGTGAGCGTTGCGGAGGCTGGCGCTGCAGCGAGCCCGACAGCCGAGACGAAAGCTGCCGCGACGGCAGAGGCGAAAGCTGCCGCGACGACTGCCGCGACGACTGCCGCGACGACAGCTGCGACGACAGCTGCGACGACAGCCGCGACGGCAGCCGCGCCAGGGGTGGAGCTGCGCGTCGCCAGCCCGCCGGTGCAGATCACCGGGCGCTGGCAGGGGCTGGTGAGGGTGGTCGGCCGCAGGTCTGGCGAAGACCTCTGGAGGGTGCGCCACTACAACCCTTCCGGCGGCGGCTTCGACGGGGTGGAGGAGACGATCCGCATCCCCGCGTTGCCCCCCGATCGCTTTGGCTATCGCCTGCTCGATCCCACCGGCCTGGTGGTGTCGCCCAGCAACGCCAAGGGCTGGCTGATCCAGGGGGCCCCCGCCGCCGATGGGGTGTTCACCGTTCAGGCCTTGCTGCCCTATGCCCTGCTGGATCTCTCGCCCAGCCGCGTGGTGGCGGGCACCGATCCCGCCCTGGCCTATGTGCGGCACGACAGCTGGCGCCAACCGCTGCGGCGCGGCAGCCTCAGCCGCACCGCCTTGATCCCCGATCGCAAACCGCCACCACCCTGGGCGCTGGGCGAGCGGGCGCTGTTGATGCACCTCTTCGGCGGCATCGGCGGCAAGGATGCGGAGGTGGTGCAGGGCTGGACCGTGACCGGCCATTTCGCCTTCGGCGAGGCGGAGGTGGTGCGCGATGCCCTCAGCGGCCGGCCCCGTCTGGCGATCCGCTATCACCAGATCTATGCCTCCAACCCCAATGGCATCATCGCCGGCACCCAGGATTGGAGCGCCTATGCCGGCAGCCTGCAGCGGGGCTGGATCGGCCTGAGGCCCTTCTCCGATCTGCTCATCCCGATGGGAGCGCAGGTGCTCGACGCGATCGATCTGCAGGCGGAACTGATGGCCGCCCGCTACCGCAGCGGCGATGGCGGTGGCGTCGCCCTGGTGACCCCCTCCACCTCCTGCGTGCAGGATTCGGCCCAGGCGCTGTGGATCGCCATCCAGCAGCTGCGCTTGCAGCGCCGCGGGCGGGAGAGCGCCGCCGCGAGCCCAGCGGGGAGCACGGCGATGTCGGCCCTGGATCAGGAACGGCTGCATGAGCTCGGCTTGGCCTTTGACCACCTGCTCGAACCCTTCGGGCGGGTGCGCGGCGATTGGCGACGCAATGCCGAAAGCGCCTTGGCGGCCGGCACGGGATCGGGCCTCGGCGCCACGTCAATCTCCACCACGTCAATCTCCACCACGTCCATCCCGACCACCGGCATCTCAGCCACCGGCATCCCCGCCAGCACCTCCCGCACCGGGTCCGCCCGCGTTGATCCGTTCCAGGCCAGCCAGAGCCTCAAGGATGCGCTGCTGAGCTGGCGTTCGCTGCTGCCCCGCAGCGCCCACGACCTGTTCGCGGCCGAGTTCCTGCGGGTGGGGCTGCCGCTGCTGGAATTGCGCACCAACCAGATCCCCGGCGCCGATCCCCGCCTGGAGCCGCTCGCCCCCACCGCCTTATTCGGCCAGCTGCCTGGGGTGAGCCTGCTGCTGGGGCGCCTGGGGGATGGCCTCTTCCCGCTGTGGCAGCCGGGAGGCCACCTGGCCGCGTTGGGGGTGGCCGTGGTCTACGGCGTCATCGCCCTGGCCCTGGGGCGGCTGAGCGGCTGGTTGCCGCGCCGTTGGCACTGGAGCCCGCCGCTCCGGCTGCTGCCGCGGGCTCTGCGCCTCTTGATCGTGCCCGCGTTCGCGGAGGAGCTGGTGTTTCGAGGCTTGCTGCTGCCCAGTCTTCTCGATGGCGTGAAGCCCCTGGCGATGCTGCCGTGGATGGCGTTGAGCGTGGGGCTGTTCGTGCTTTGGCATGGCCTCAGGCACCGCCTCACCGCAGGGCGCTGGTGGTTGGCCCGCCAGGACCCGCGCTGCCGGCCCAAGCCAGCCCAGCGCTCCCAACCGCCGCTCCAGCTCACCCTGCTGGGCACGGCCTGCAGCCTGGTGTACGTGGTCAGCGGCTCGCTCTGGCCGGCGGTGCTGTTGCACGGGTTGGCGGTCATCGCCTGGCGCGAGGGGCTGGGCGGCGGCAGGCAATGGCAGGCCACTGGCGAGCAATCCGGTGGCTGACGGGCCGGAGGCTGGCGGCCGGCCATTGGCCAATCGGGAGCCAGCGGGGAGGCTTGGCCGGGATGAATTCCCAGGATGCGTTGCACCACCAAGCTGCGCACCCACCCCAGCTCAACGCCGCAAGAACCAGAGGCCCACCACCACTCCCAGGCTCACCACCAGCCAGCGCAGCGCCCGCTCGTTGACGCGATGGGCCACGGCACCGCCCAGCGCCCCGCCCACGAGCGAGGCCAAGGACACGATCAGGGCCATGGGCCAGTTCACTCGGCCGCTGGCGATCAACACAAGGGCGGCGCAGGCGTTGGTGGCGAACGAGAGCAGTTGTTTGAGGCCATTGAGGCGGGTGAGGCTGTCGTCGAGCAGCAGCCCCAACACCGCCAGAAAGATCACGCTCAGCCCGGCGCCGAAGTAGCCGCCATACACCGCCGCCAGGCCCACAACCGCGATCAACGGCAGCGGAACGCGCCGCGGTCGCGGCGAGGCCGTGGGGCTGCCGGAGGCAGAGGCAGAGGTAGAGGCGGAGGCAGAGGTAGAAGCGGAGGAGGGGGCGGCGAAGGAGGCTGAAGAGGTGGCGGCGGCGGCGGAGCGCAGCAGCTGGCGCAAGGGTGGCTGCAGCGCGAGCAACAGCGAGCCGAACAGGATCAACCAGGGCACGAGCGCGTCAAACAGCCGGGCGTTGCTGACCAACAGCAAGGCGCCGCCCAGCAAGCCCCCCAGGCAGGCGGCGGGAACCAGCAGACGAATGCGCTGGCCCTGTCCCGCCAGGTCCCGCCGCTGCGACCACACCGCTCCCAGATAGCCGGGGGAGAGCGCCACGGTGTTGGTGAGGTTGGCGATCAGCGGCGGCAGGCCAAGGGCGGTGAGCACCGGAAAGCTGATCAACGAACCGCCCCCCGCCAGGGCGTTCACCAACCCCGCGGCGACCCCGGCCAAGGCGGCGACGATCCAGCTGCCCCCCCGCAAGCTGGGGAGCGCCAATGCTGATGCCATGGCGGGTTCCCATGCTGGTGCCAGCGCCGCTGGCATTGCCGATGCCGTGGCCAATGCCTTTGCCGATGCCATGACCAACGCTATTGCCAACGCCCCTGCCAACGCCATCGCAAGCCGCTGCCGAAACCTTGCCACGGCTCGCGGTGGGGAAGGTGGCTCAATACCCACTGCGCGATGGATGACCTGCAGCACCAAGCGCCAGTCCTGAACAAAATCCTGGGCAGTCCCCACCACCGCTTGAGACGACACACTGGAGCAGCCTTCGACTCGGTGTCGAGCCCAACGCGAGCGGATCGGGATGAAGCAGGTTTTGGTGATCAGTGATCAATGATGAAGCTCACCATGATTGAAGCGAGGAACTGCTCAGTATCGACGAGCGAGATAACATTCAGCTCAGTTCAGGGGAGAAAGGCGCAACCAGAAGCCTCTCCCTAACGGCCCGCTTGTGGATCTCAGGCCTAGAGGCGTCGAGCCGCAAGCTCGGCCAACGCTGGCAGCAGGTGTACGACCGCGGCGTCGACCGCTGATTTGGCGAGACTTGGCAGGCCCCCGCTGCTGCTGAGCCACGTTTGCTGTGTGCATCCGCATGCGCCAGGCCGCCATGGGGAAAACAGTTGATTGTCGCTGGGATGGCGGCGGCTTCTGCATCAAAATCCGACAGCACACTCCGCATTCAACACCTGAATTGCACCCCGATCTGACCGGGAGCCGAGGCCTGCATTGGCATAGACAGATCATCTACATCAATAATACACTGAGTCCAGTCCTGTCCGCCCGTTATGGCTCTCCCAGATTGGTACACGAGCCTGCTCGCCAACCCCGAGCCGGCCAAGTACCCGAGCGCGAGCGAGTTGATCGCGTTTGCCGGCAGCCCATCCGGCGCCGACGCAGGCGGTGGCTCGATTGTGGGCCTGATCGAGCCCGGTTGGCTGAATCCACTCTTCCTGCCGAAGGACGGCTACAACGAAGCGATCTATAGCCATTTTCACGATCTTCCCAGAGACCGCGAGCAATCGCTGCAAACGCTCCATTCCCAAGTGCAAGGCCTCAACAACAACTTTGACCTGTACAGCTTTGTGCTCGTGGCCAACGCCGATGGCAAGACGCACCATGGCAGCCGCAACCACTGGGCGGCCATGCACAGCCTCTCCTTTGAGCAGCTAACCGGCAAGGACGCGGTCAAGTATTACAGCTCAAAAGGCAATCTGTACGCCTATGATTCGGAGATTATCCCCAAAAGGTCCGGCGGATCTGGAGAGTTTACTCTTGATATCTTAGCGGCTCGTACCTACAACCAGTACGCGCACATTGCCATCTTTATCGTTCCGAATACGGCCTATGCCACCGAAGATGGGGGTGCGCTCGACCTGCCCGACTTCAGCCAGGCCCCCTTTGCCGCCGAGGCGAGCGACCTGCCGTTAGCGGTCAGCGCCTCCTATTTAGGCAACAACAGTCTGGCGCAGAAGGCCGAGGGTTCAACCCTGAAATACTGGCGATTGCCTCCTGCCCAGCTGCCGCGTCTGTACGAGCGGATCGACAACACAGGGGTGGTGCTGACCCTCAGCGCCGGCGACAAATATTCGGGCCTTAACTTTAGCCACTCAGCAAGCAGTGAAACGTGCTTGCATGTTGATTCTCAACTCACCTCCTCGCCGATCTTTTTAGCCGTTGGCGGCAGCGCTCTCAGCTACGCCGCTGGCTCCAGCCACGCCAGCGTCAGCGGTGCAACTGCTTGGCGAGATCCTGGCAGTAGCGACAATGAAGGAGGCGATGGCGGCTTTGCGGTCAGCGTTGCGATCCCGGACAGCCAACGCACGTCACCCTGGATCCAGTGGTTTCAGCGCTCCTATCTGCAGCCGAGCTTGGCTGACGCCTGGACCCAACCAACCACAGGAGGCACGTTGTTGTCCTGGTGGGACAGCAAGGGCGAGGGCCTTGAACTCCAGCATCGGAAGCTGGGCGTGCGAGACCTGAAGTTCTACGACGGGGCCAATCTCAAGCAAGGGCTGAACATTGCCCCGGCGAAGCGCCGCCATCTGCCCGACCTGAGCAATCTGGCCTACTACGGAGACTTCGTCTCTGTGATGCTGGGAGGCGAAGTCGATTACACCAAACCGGACTGGGCCCGCAATGTGAACTGGAATGGCGATGGCGGCACCAGCCTGGCCTCACCAGCCACGGCAGCGATCATCGCCGCCGCCAATGCGCGCCGACGCCAGGGTGGCCTGGCCGATCTGAGCGCCAGTGAACTGCAATACATGCTCTATCAAATCTCACCCGGGATCCTCACCGATGTGACGGCGCTGCAGCACGAACCTCGCAGCTCGATCAGCGGCTACAACGCTTATCCGGGTTACGACTTTGCTTCAGGTCTCGGCAGTGTTGGCACTACGGGCAGCATCTCACTGATCGACTATCTCGCCACCAACGAGCTGGCGTTGCTGCCCCAGGGCAGCGGCGGCGCCGCCGACTTTGCCTTCAAGCCATCGCGGCTGCCCGTGTTGTTGCAGAACCTGCGTGGTGGGGGCCGATCCCTGCAGCTGGTGTCGCTTAACGGTGCGGCGGTGGCGGCACTGCTGGAGGCGGAGGCCAACGACCCCAGCAGCGTTCAGGCTCACTTTTTGGACACGCTCCGGGCTGCTGAGGAGCGCAGCCGCGGCCAGGCCCATCCGGTGGAATTCTCGCTGGTGGAGCTGAGCCCCAGCTGGAACGCCGCCGCCCCCGAGTCGATTCTTGGCCGGCCGATCAGCGAGTTTCTGCAGGCGGAGGGTGTGGCGATTGATCCCAGCAGCGTGCTGGATCTCGGCAGCCTGCCCGACATCTACCCCTCCCGGGGCGGCGCGGCGTTCCGCACCTCGCCCGCGTACTACTGCCTGCTGGTGGGCGATAGCGGCAGCGACCCTCAACCGCTGCGACTGTGCCCCTTCGCCCCCAATCGCGGCGCCCTGCTGGGCCAAGGGGGTCCTGTTGATCTCCGATGACGTCGATCAGCGCGCCAGCCTGGTGCTCTCGCCCCTGCAACGCCCTCTGCTGGTGGCGGACGTGCCCGAAGCCGAAGGGAGCCCGCTGCCGGGGGCCTCGCTGCAGCTCTGGCTGGCGGGATCGTCGCAGTCCGCGAACCTCTACGGGGTGTATCCGGTGCTGGATGCCTTGGGCAGCCTGCGCGATGCCGAGGGCAACCCGGTGAAACCGGGCGAGGCCGGCTACACCGCTCTGGCGATCCAGGCTGCCTTCGGAGATGGCAGCGCCAGCACGCTGTGGGAGGTGCCGCAGGCTGGCGCCCGGACGATTCGCAATACTCAGCGCTGGGCAGAGCCGGGCGGCGACTCGGGCAGTGGTTCTGACAGTGGCTCCGACAGTGGCGCGGAGGGCGTGTCGCTGCTGCGGGCGATTCAGCCCGGCAAGTCCTATCACCATCTGATCGTGACCCTGCCGAAGGCGGAGGAGCGGCGGGAGCTGATCGGCAGGCTGAAGGAGAACCGCCTCAGCGCTGCGGATCAAGAGCGAATCCGGGTGACGGGGGCTCCGGTCCCGAGCGAGGGCACTGCGCAGGCCGTTGGATTGCGCCAGGCGGGCGCCTTCCAAAGCCTGGGCTTTGAAGATGGGCCGGCCTCGGGCGATCAGGACTTCAACGACGTGCTGGCCAGCTGGAGCGCCCAAGACGTCACGGCGCAGATCGGCAGCCTCTGCTTGGTGGACACCAATGCCGATCGGGTCGTGGAGGTGGCGGCGGGGAGCCAGGCCGTCACCGTCTCCAGCGTCGTGGTCGTGTCCACCGACAACAGCCTCACCCTGCAGATTTGGCAGCCCTTCGGAGCCAGCGACAGCAGCGGAGTGTTGGTGGCCAGCGGCGATGTGAACGGCGACGGATTTGATGATGTGGTGGCGGTGCGGGCCCAACCGTCCGCCTCAGCCGGGGCGGCTGATGGCGATGCGGTAGCCGTGTTGCTAGGGGGCCAGGAGTACAGAAACCTGGATCCCACAGCGCCCTTGGCCATCGCCAGCCAGCTCAACCTGCAACCCTCTGCGGCGTTGGGGGGCGGGCCGCTGTCGCTGGCGGTGCGCGATCTGAATGCTGATGGTTACGCCGAAATCCTGTTGACGGCGGCCACAGGCGCCGCGCGGCGCGACGCTGTGCCGCTGGAGGTGTGGAGCATGGCCTCGGGCAGCTTCGAACAGCTGCCGGGGCTGAGCATCCCCAGCTCCGCCAACCTGAATCCGGCCCATGGCTACCGCCTGGCGGTTGGCGACCTGAATGGCGATGGCCAGGCCGAGGTCGCCCTGGGGGACGCCGAGGGCGCCGACCTGTTTGTGGGCAGCGTGCAGCTGGGAACAGGCGGCCAATCGTTCAGCTTCAGCGACAGCGTGGTGCGGCAGCCCTATGGCAGCTCCTACAGCGGTGGCCTTCAACCCACGATCGTCAGTGCGCAGCAAACGCTCACCCAGCGGCCCAGCGGTCTCGCTCCCGACAGCCTGCCCTGGGTCCTCAGCCTGCCGGCGGGGGTGACGGCGGGACCAAGCCAGCCGTTGCTGGGCGGGTTGGGCACAGCCGGAGCTCTGGTGATCAGCAGTGGCGAGGCGAGCGACCCGAAGCCGAGCCAGGTGCCGCTGGCTTGGCTCAGGGGAAGCAACGACGCCAACGACCCGCTGGTGCCCATCCCCTGGAGCCCGCAGGCGGGTGCCCCGATTTTTGCCTCGGGCGGCGTGCTGTATCCCCAGCCCGAAGGGCAGGAGATGAATGAGGGCATACCAGGCGCTCCTTCCCCAGTGTTGGTGAGCGCCGCCAGCGGCACAACGTCAATTGAGCTCTACAGCGCCACACAAAGTAGCCCTTCAACTGGTAGCGGTTCCCAAAGTACAGCGACGCCGAGCTGGGCGCCGATCGCGGCCTCCAGCAACAGCATCGACTTCAGCCTGGCCAGCACCAGTGCAGGGACAACACGAACCCAACAGCAATGGACCCAGCTCTGGAGCGAACCTCAGTTCAGCCCAGATGGCAGCGCCAACCGAGAGATCTATGGGCTGGCGACAACAGATCTTGTGAGCTATCAATCGCCATTTGTGGTGAATCTTAATCCCTTGAATCTTGCGGCACCGGAAACGTTAATCGCCGATTTGCCGGGGCATTTGCAAGAGTATCTCGACTCCGTGGTCATTCCTTGGGATCAAGGAGAAGCCAGCAACAAAAACACCAGTGCCTGGGGGCCCGGTGCACCGAACTCGGTGAACTTTCCCTATGGAAGTTCCACGTCCACCAACCTGCCGACCTTCAAGCCGAATTTCACGCCGCAGAGCGCCACGGCCACGCAGCCGGCACCAAGTCGGGTGAATCAGTATCAGCAACGGCTTGTGATGACAGCGCTCAGCAACATGGGCATCAACTATCAACATCATTATTCTCCGTTGTGGTATAGTCCCGCCAGCTGGGCTTCAAACCAAGAACCAACCTTACAGCTGAATTTTTTACCTGTTCCGGAAGGACGCCAAACCCAGGGATTGGACTGCACAAACTTCAGCAGCTGGTACTACAACCTCGCCTTTGGTTTTTGGATGGACTCAAACACGGCGACCCAAGCCGCCCAGGCCAGCGTTGCTGTGAAGTGGCAGCCGGGCACCACGATCCAACCCGACGTGGTGCTGGAGGCCAGCGACATTTACACCACAGACTCCGATGACGAATCGATCCTGGAGCTGTTGAATGCCACGCTGCAGCCTGGCGACATCCTGTATCTCAGCGGCGTCAACATTAAGCCGGGCAGCGCGCCAAGCATCGACACGGCCACCCATGCGATTCTGTGGCTGAATGACAACTCAGAAGGGTCCACATTCCGCTTTGTGGAGTTTGGCGATACACCAGAATCCTCGTCGTCGGCTAGCAACTCCCAGCCCGCCGCCTTTGTGATTGATTCAACCGGCAGCGAATCGTACAACCATCGCCATCAGAGCTATCCGAATGGCGTTCAGATCCGTGAGTTTGATAGCAATATTTGGTACTTTAAGAATGTCCTAGCTGTGCATCGCTGGCTGACTGAGCAGAATGTGCAAATCCTCGACTACAGCCCGGGTGCCACCACCATCAATGGGGTCAATCTGGGCAGCACCAGCCTGGGCTATGCGATCCGCAGCGGCGACGGCAAACAGATCCCAGTGACCTTTGCTGGAGGCGCCGTCTCCAGCAGCGATCCCGGCAATGGCTGGAGCGCGATCGGCTCGACGGCCACCAGCAAGGGCTATGCGCTGTACTGGCGCAACGGTGATGGGAGCAACCCTAATGGGCGCAACCGTGATGGGCAAAACGGTGATGGGCGCAAGGGTGGCAGCCAACAGGCGGCACGCTGGAACCTCAACGCCAGCGGCGCCTACGAATCGGGGTACTACCTCAGCGGCAGCGCGCTGCTCAGCGAAGAGGCCGCCGTTGGGCTCGATCTCGACGGCGATGGCTACACGGCCGGACCCAGCACCATCGACGGCCTCAACCTGGGCAGCACGGCCGAGGGCTATGCCCTGCGCCGCGGCAACAGTGCGCCGATGGCGGTGACGTATCTCGGCGGCCACGCCTCAGCCAGCAACCCCGGAGACGGCTGGAGCGCCGTGGCTGCCGCACCTTTCAGCGATGGCGCCAACCTCTACTGGCGCCAGAGCGGCAGCCAGCAGGTGGCCCGTTGGCAGCTCAATGCCAGCGGCGCGTACGAATCGGGGAGTTATCTCAACGCCCAAGAGCTGGCCAGCGAGGAGGGCGAGCTCAACCTCGATCTCAATGGCGATGGTGTCATCGCCGTGAGCCTGGGCGACACCGCTGAGGGCTATGGCCTGTTCAGGGCCGGCCAGTCGCCGCTGCAGGTGGTCTACCCGGGCGGCAACGCCTCCGCCTCCAACCCTGGCGAGGGCTGGAGGGCCACAGCCGTGGCCCTATCCGGCGAGGACTACCTGCTGTACTGGGCCAATCGCGCCAGCCAGCAGACGGCGCGCTGGCATCTGGATGCCAGCGGCCGCTATCACGCGGGCGAGTACTTGGCGCCTGAGCAGCTGTTCGACCAGGAGGCCAGCCTCCAGCGCGATCTCAACGGCGATGGCTTCACCGCTGGCCCCAGCACGATCGCGGGGCTCAATCTCGGCAGCACATCTCTGGGGTATGGCTTGCAGCAGGGCACGAACGCGCCGATCCAGGTGAGCTGGCCAGCTGGCCTCACCTCCGCCGACAATCCCGGCAATGGCTGGCGGGCCACGGCCGCCGTGCCCCAGGGCCCATTAGAAGTCTGTCCCAGTCGCTCTCGACGGCCGCCGCCATCTGCGCTGCTTTGCGCGGGAACCGCCTTTCATCGCGTTGG
Organism: Synechococcaceae cyanobacterium; assembly: GCA_046342775.1. GTDB lineage: Bacteria > Cyanobacteriota > Cyanobacteriia > PCC-6307 > Cyanobiaceae > Cyanobium. Next base: position 50 of record JBKDOR010000208.1, on the reverse strand, counting down.
CCTCGCCACTCCAGAACCCTTCTGCTGCAACCGATCTGATCAGCTTCCTC
>JBKDOR010000207.1:0-9057 GCA_046342775.1 Synechococcaceae cyanobacterium | reverse complement strand
CCTGAGCTCCTGGGTCGTGATCGGCGCCCTGCTGGCCTTGGTCTGGATCGGCACCCGCAAGATGGAGCGCGATCCCCGCGGCGTGCAGAACCTGCTCGAATTCCTCTGGGATTACATCCGTGATCTCGCCCGTGAGCAGATTGGCGAGAAGGCGTATCGCGACTGGTTGCCTTTCATCGGCACACTCTTCCTTTTCATCTTCGTCAGCAACTGGGGGGGGGCGTTGATCCCCTGGAAACTGATCCACTTGCCCAGTGGCGAATTGGGAGCTCCTACCGCCGATATCAATACCACGATCGCCCTGGCGCTGCTTGTTTCATTGGCATATTTCTATGCCGGTCTGAGTCGCAAAGGGTTCCGTTATTTCGAGTATTATGTGGAGCCAACTCCGATCATGTTGCCCTTCAAGATCGTAGAGGATTTTACCAAGCCACTTAGCCTTTCATTCCGTTTATTCGGCAATATCCTTGCCGATGAGTTGGTTGTTGCGGTTCTAGCGTTCCTCGTGCCCTTGATTGTGCCGTTGCCCGCTATGTTCCTTGGTTTGTTCACCTCTGCTATTCAGGCTCTTATATTTGCAACTCTCGCTGCTTATTACATTGGTGAGGCAGTTCATGAGGAGCATCACTAATTCTTAGAGGCCAGAGCGTTCCGGCGCCCTGGCAAACTCTTTGGCGCGCAGGTCCGGCTTGATCCGGGCCCATCTCTTCCCAGGAGATGTCCAGTCGCCCGGTCTGACCCCGACCATGACGGCGTTGTCATTCCCCGACTTCGCCAAGATTCCTGCGCTTTCCCGGCGCCCACCTTCTCTTTCCCCCATGGATTCCCTCACCTCTGCTGCGTCCGTTGTGGCTGCTGGTCTCGCTGTCGGCCTCGGCGCCATCGGCCCCGGCATCGGCCAGGGCACTGCGGCTGGCGGCGCCGTTGAAGGCATCGCCCGCCAGCCCGAAGCTGAAGGCAAGATCCGCGGCACCCTGCTGCTCTCCCTGGCCTTCATGGAAGCTCTCACCATTTATGGCCTTGTGGTTGCGCTGGTGCTGCTGTTCGCCAACCCCTTCGCCGGCTGAGTTTCAGCTCGGGCGGAACAGGGCCATCGCGACACTGTTCCGCCCGGCTTGACTCGTCCCAGATCTCTTTCCCTCCCTCCTTCTCGCCCGCACTCCGCACCATGACCAGCTGGCTCTTGCTTGCCGAGGCAGGCGCGACCGCAGGAACTCCTGAGGGAGGTCTGTTTGACCTCGATGCCACCCTGCCGCTGATGGCGGTTCAGGTCGTGGTCCTCACCTTCATCCTCAATTCCCTGTTTTTTCGCCCGGTTGGCAAAGCCGTGGAAGATCGGGAGGGCTACATCGCCACCAGCCGCTCGGAGGCCAAGCAGAAGTTGGCTCAAGCCCAGCGGCTTGAAGCCGATCTCCGCGAGCAGCTCAAAGAGGCTCGCCAGCAGGCCCAGAAGCTCATCCTCGAAGCTGAGCAGGACGCCGACAAGCTCTACCGCGAAGCCATCGCCATGGCCCAAGCCGAAGCGATTGCGAGTCGGGAACAAGCGCGCCGCGAAATCGATGGCGAGCGGACCCGGGCTCTGGCCCAATTGCAGGGTGATTCTGACCAGCTCGCCGGTTTGATCGTCGACCGTCTCCTCGCCGCCTGATGACCTATCCCCTCCTTGCCTCCCACGGCAGCTTCGGTCTGAACTTCAACCTGTTCGAGACCAACATCATCAACCTGGCGATCGTGATCGCCGGCCTGATCTACTTTTTGCGCGGTTTCCTCGGCGGCATCCTCGAACGTCGCAAAGCCAGCATCGTGGCTGATCTCAAGGATGCAGAAGAGCGTTTGGCCAGTGCCAGCGCCACCCTCAAGACGGCTCAGCAACAGGTGGCTGACTCCCAGGCTCAGGCTGAAAAGATCCGTAGCGATGCCAAGGCCCGAGCAGAAGCGGTGCGTCTCGAGATCGAACGTCGCACCGTTGAGGAAATGGCCAGGATGAAAACCGAGTCCTCCTCCGACCTCGCCAACGAGGCCTCTCGGGTCACCAACCAGTTGCGTCGCGAAGCGGCGCGCCTGGCGATCGAGAAAGCCCTCGCCAAGTTGCCCGGCAAGCTTGACGATGCCGCCCAGAGCCGTCTGATCGACAAGTCCATCCAGTCCCTGGGTCCAGCCTGATGCCTCTTCTCAACACCGTTACCACGCCCTACGCCGAGGCGTTTCTGCAGGTTGCTGATGCCGCCGCTGAAACCGATGTTGTGATCGGCCAGGCCCGTTCTCTTCTCGACCTTTGGTCCTCCTCTGAAGAATTGCGTGAGATCCTTGGCTCGCCTGTTCTCGAGGTGGACTTCAAGAAGGCCTTGATCGTGAAGCTGTTCGCTGAGCAGGTGTCTCCCACCTTCCTCAACCTGCTGAAGCTGCTGGCGGATCGCAAGCGCATCGGCATTCTCGGACCTGTTCTTGAGCGCTTGCTCGAGATCTACCGCGAGCAGAACAACATCGCACTGGCCACCATCACCTCGGCGACTCCGCTTTCCGACAGCCAACAGGCCCTGGTCTCTGAGCGGGTGAAGTCCGTTGCCGGCACCGACAAGGTGGAGATCAACGTTCAAGTTGATCCCTCCCTGATCGGTGGCTTTGTGCTGAATGTCGGTTCCAAGGTGATCGATGCCAGCCTCTCCGGCCAGGTGCGCCGCCTCGGCCTCGAGTTGGCCCGGGTCAGCTGACACCCAGCCCACCCCCCTGCTCCTCCCTCCATCCTCAACCGCCTCCCCTCAGGGGATTCACTCCCATGGTTTCCATCCGCCCCGACGAGATCAGCGCGATTCTCAAGCAGCAGATCGCTGAATACGACAAGTCGGTTTCGGTCAGCAATGTCGGCACCGTGCTTCAAATCGGTGACGGCATCTCCCGCATCTACGGCCTTGATCAGGTGATGGCGGGTGAGCTGGTTCAGTTCGAGGACGGCACCGAGGGCATCGCTCTGAACCTCGAAGACGACAACGTCGGTGCCGTGTTGATGGGTGAGGGGCGCGGCATCCAGGAGGGCAGCACTGTGCGCTCCACCGGAAAGATCGCTTCCGTGCCGGTGGGTGACGCCATGCTTGGCCGGGTGGTCAATGCCCTGGGCCAACCCGTGGACGGCAAAGGTGACATCCCCACCAGTGAAACGCGCCTGATCGAATCGATGGCGCCTGGCATCATCCAGCGCAAGTCGGTGCACGAGCCCATGCAAACGGGCATCACCGCCATCGACGCGATGATCCCCATCGGTCGTGGTCAGCGAGAGCTGATCATCGGTGACCGACAAACCGGCAAGACTGCCATCGCCGTCGACACGATCATCAACCAAAAAGGCGAAGACGTCGTTTGCGTTTACGTGGCGGTTGGCCAGAAAGCGGCTTCAGTGGCCAACGTGGTGGAAGTGCTGCGTGAGAAAGGCGCCCTGGATTACACCATCGTCGTGGCCGCTAACGCTTCCGAGTCCGCTGCGCTTCAGTACCTCGCCCCCTACACCGGCGCTGCCATCGCCGAATCGTTCATGTACAAGGGCAAGGCCACCCTGGTCATTTATGACGACCTCACCAAGCAGGCTCAGGCCTACCGCCAGATGTCGCTGCTGCTGCGCCGTCCCCCCGGTCGTGAGGCCTATCCCGGCGACGTGTTCTACTGCCACAGCCGCTTGCTCGAGCGCGCCGCCAAGCTCTCTGATGCGATGGGCAAGGGCTCAATGACCGCCTTGCCGATCATCGAAACTCAGGCCGGCGACGTGAGCGCCTACATCCCCACCAACGTGATCTCGATCACGGATGGCCAGGTGTTCCTCAGCTCCGACCTGTTCAATTCCGGCCTGCGTCCCGCCATTAACGTGGGCATCTCGGTGAGCCGCGTCGGTGGCGCCGCCCAGACCAAGGCCATCAAGAAGATCGCCGGCACCCTCAAGTTGGAGCTGGCCCAGTTCGATGAATTGGCCGCCTTCTCCCAGTTCGCTTCCGATCTCGATGCCGCCACCCAGGCCCAGCTGGCCCGTGGCAAGCGCCTCAGGGAGCTGCTCAAGCAGCCCCAGTTCAGCCCCCTGAACCTGGCTGAGCAGGTGGCCATTGTTTACGCCGGCGTCAAGGGCCTGATCGATGATGTGCCTGTGGACAAGGTCACCGTGTTTGCCCGCGAGTTGCGCGAATACCTCACGGCCAACAAGCCCGAATACATCACCCAGGTGCAAACCGAGAAGGTGCTCTCGGACGCCAGCGAAGCCACCCTCAAGGAGGCCATCAAGGAAGTGGTTTCCTCGATCGCAGCCGCCTGAGGTCTGATCGATGGCAAACCTCAAGGAGATCCGCGACCGGATCAGTTCTGTCAAGAACACCCGCAAAATCACAGAAGCCATGCGCCTCGTGGCCGCCGCCAAAGTTCGGCGTGCCCAGGAGCAGGTGCTGCGCAGCCGGCCATTCGCCGACCGGCTGGCGCGGGTGTTGCAAAATCTGCAGACCCGCATGGCCTTTGAAACGGCCGACGCGCCCCTGCTCAACTCTCGCGAGGTGCGCACCATCACCCTGCTGGCCGTCACGGGCGACAGGGGCTTGTGCGGCGGCTACAACGCCAACATCATCAAGCGCACCGAGCAACGGGTGGCGGAGCTCAAAAGCCAGGGCTTCAGCGTGGATCTTGTGCTGATGGGCCGCAAGGCCATCACCTATTTCCAGAACCGCGCCTCCCAATACAGCATCCGCGCCACCTTCACGGGCCTGGAGCAGGTGCCGACGGCGGCTGAGGCGGGCAAGATCGCCGAGGAGGTGCTGGCGGCCTTCCTCTCGGAGAGCACCGATCGGGTCGAAATCATTTACACCAAGTTCATCAACTTGGTGAGCTCCTCCCCCGTGGTGCAAACCCTGCTGCCGCTGGATGCTCAGGACATCGCCGATCCCAACGATGAGATCTTCCGTCTCGTCACCAAGGATGGGCGTCTGACGGTGGAAACGCTGGATGTGGCCAACGCCCAGCCCAGCCTGCCTTCGGACTTCGTGTTCGAGCAGACCCCCGATCAACTGCTCAATGCCCTGCTGCCGCTCTATCTCGACAACCAGCTGCTGCGCTCCCTCCAGGAAGCCGCAGCCAGCGAATTGGCCAGCAGGATGACGGCGATGAACAACGCCAGCGACAACGCCAAGGCCCTCGCCAAGAGCCTCACCCTCGATTACAACAAGGCCCGCCAGGCAGCCATCACCCAGGAGATCCTGGAAGTTGTGGGTGGTGCCTCGGCGATGTGATCGCCTGGGGCGGCTCGGCTCGACTCGGCCTCCATGCCCTTGATTGATATCATCAAAATTCGGTGCTGTCCTATGGCCCGTGATGCTCATCGCATCACGGGCCAGTTGTTATGAATGGAATACCCTTTCGGGGATCCAGCCGCGTTCAGTTGCAGCCTTCCACGGACACCCGGTAGCTGAAACCGGTCGACCCGGGCATCCTGCTGGAGCCGACCTTCACGTTCACGAGGCTGCTGCGTTTACCAGAAACGGAGGGGAACGGACCGAAACGGCGCGTTTCCTGCGGATCCAGCGCGGGATTCTGATTCAGCAGCTGCAAGTTGCTGCCGTCGGTGAAGCGCAAGAAGACCGCCAGAGGGAAGGTGCCTCGGCCTGTGGAGAGCGACTGGAAGTTGACGCGATAGCTGGCGAAGCCGCGATCGACCACGAAGTCCGTATTCCAGTTGGTGCTGCCCACCACCCGGTCGGCGCTGATGCGTTTCTGCACCCAGGGTCCGCCTCCACCGCCGATCGGCTTCAGGAAGCTGCATTGGCCCTGGGCTCGGGCAACTCCCGCGGCGGTGCTGAGCGCCAGGCTGGCGGTGCAAACGAGGACCGCGCTGGATAAAGACCTGACGCGCATGGGGGAGACGGGCGGTTGAAGACTTGCGGCAAGGTAAGGGGCTTCGGCCGCTCCTGCCAGGCTTCCTGCCAAGGCATTGTTTCCGGCCCGTCGTGCCCACCACCGTCGCCAATCATCTTTTCCCAGTCATCGTTGCCCGATCAGAGGTGTCTTGACACTTGGGCCTGGGCTGTTTTTTCAGGACCTTCGCCAGGCCACTGTTCGCCGGTACCAGTGGCCAGGTCTTCTGGTCAGGACTGTTGGAAGGCCATGTTTCAGCCTTGCCTGGCTGTGCCCCGGCGGTTGCGCAAAGCTCCTGAAAGCCCTCCCCGTTTGTTGATGCCCCGTCCGCACAAGCCCCCATCGTCGCCTTTGGGCCCTGCGCCGTTGGCTGGTCTGCAGTTGCAGCCCCTCTTCCCTTTGGCCCTCGGCCAAGTGCAGTTGCGGCCGGACCCGCTCGATCTGGCGCTACAGCTGCGGGCGATCCATGAACTGCGCGAAGGGGCCAGCTCCAACCCCACCCCGGGCTGCGCCTGGACCGGGGATCTCAACGGCGTCTGGCGGCTGCAGCGCCATCCGCTGTTTCAGCCGCTGCTGGTCGAGCTGTTCCAGCACGTTTGGGCCTACCTGGACGCCCTGGGCTTCGACCGCTTGCGGCTGGGTCTGCACCTGCAGCGCTGTTGGCCGGTGGTGAGTCAGGAGGGACAAGTGGTGGGCCGCCATCACCATCCCAATGCCCATCTCAGTGCCGTCTATTACCTCAACGGCGACGGCAGCGGCCGAAGTGGCTGCCTGCGGCTCTACCCGCCGAACAGCCCCAATGAGCTGGTGCCGGGCCTGGCCGTGGGCCACAACGGACCCCTGCGCACCGACAGCGAAGCGAGGGGGATATGGAATGCTCCCTGGCATGACGTGGCGCCGCGGGCCGGGTTGCTGCTGCTGTTCCCCGCGACCATGGACCACGCCGTGCTCGAAAACGAGGACCCCGACGATCACCGCGTCTCGATCAGCGCCGACTTCGCGCTCAGCGCCGCGGCCACCGCCGGCCCCAGCGCCGCCGAATACCTCGCGCCGCACCCGCGGCACTGGCAGGAGGTGAACACGAACCCTTGAACGGCGTCTGGGGCGCATGCTCACAGAGGATGGGATCAGAACCACGGCAAGCCGGTGTCCGAGCCCACCACCTTTCAGATCACCACCCATCTCCACGGGGCCAGCCACACCTTCCCCTGCCGCTCCGACCAGACGGTGCTCTCCGCCGCCGAGGCCGCCGGCGTGGAGCTGCCCAGCTCCTGCTGCTCCGGGGTCTGCACCACCTGCGCTGCCCGGCTCAACAGCGGCACGGTGCACCAGCCGGATGCGATGGGCGTCAAGGCCGAACTGCAGCAGCAGGGCTATGCGCTGCTGTGCGTGTCCTACCCCCGCTCCGATCTCGATGTGCTGGCCGGCCAGGAGGATGCTCTCTACGAAGCCCAGTTCGGGCAGTACCAGAAGTGAGCGCCGGGGCCCTACGCCTGCACCCCCTCGACCTCTGGGTCCTGCCCCAGGAAGGACCGTTGCTGCCTCAGCTGCGCCAGGCCCTGCTGCAGTGCGCCGAGCAGCGGCTGGGGCCCGGGGCGGAGCCCCTGCGCTGGGCGATCACCGCGGTGGACCCCCGGCAAGGTCTGCGGTTGGAGGGGGTGCTGGTGGGGACTGAGCGGTGAGCGGTGCCTCGCCGCCGCTGCCCACGCTGTTCGTGATCCCCACCGGCGTGGGCTGTGAGCAGGGTGGCTACGCCGGAGATGGCCTGCCGGCGGCCCGCTTGCTGGCGGCCGCCAGCGGCTGCCTGGTGACCCACCCCAACGCTCTCAATGCCGCCCTGCTCGGCTGGAGCGATCGGCGCATCCATTACGTGGAGGGTTGGAGCCTGGATCGCTTTGCCGCCGGCGAGCTGGCGTTGCGGCCGGTGGCCGGCCGCAGGGTGGGGCTGCTGCTCGACGCCGCCACCGAACCGGAGTTGCGGCAGCGGCAGTTGCAGGCGGCGGAGGCCTGCCGCGCCAGCCTCGGCCTGGCGATCGGGCCCGTGTTGATCAGCGATGCCCCGTTCGGCGTCAGCTTGAGCCTGGGGCCGAGCGGCAGCAGCTGGGGCAGCCTGGCCGACCCCGGAGCGTTGTTGCGGGGCGGCCGGGCGTTGCGGCAGCGGGGTGCCGAAGCGATCGCGGTGGTGGCCCGCGTCCCGGATGTTCCTGAGAGCGAAGCCCTGGCGGCCTATCGCCAGGGCAGCGGCGTCGACGCGCTGGCGGGGGCGGAGGCGGTGATCAGCCACCTGCTCAGCCGCGAACTGGGCATTCCCTGCGCCCATGCCCCGGCCTTGGCGCCCCTGCCGCTGGATCCGTTGCTGGATCCTCGCGCCGCCGCTGAGGAGCTGGGTTACACCTTTCTGCCCTGCGTGCTGCTGGGCCTCAGCCGCGCCCCCGACCTGGTGCCGCTCTCCGCCCCCCTGCAATCGGCGACCACCGCCGCAAGCACTGCAGCGACCCCTGCAACGACAACGCTGCCGTCCCCCGCGGGGATGGTCGTCGGGGCAGCCGGCGGGTCGCCCGGGCAGCAGGCCCTGATCCGCGCTTCCGACCTTGGCGCGGTCGTCGCCCCGGCCGGTGCCCTGGGGGGCGAGGCGGTGCTGGCTTGCGCCGCGCGGCGCGTGCCGCTGATCGCCGTCACCAGCAACCGCAGCCTGTTGCGGGTGGATGGCGCCGCCTTGGGGCTGGAGGTGCTGGAGGCCGCCAGCTATGCCGAGGCCGCCGGGCTGGTGCTGGCCCTCCGCGAGGGATTGGATCCCGCCTGTCTGCGTCGGCCCCTGGCGCGGCTGCGGCTCGAACAGCTGTAGGGGGGGCGCTGCCGCGTGAACAGGCGCTGGGGGAGCAGCTTCCGCTTCAGGCCGGCCGCAGCAGACGCCCCAACAACGCCAGCTCCCGGCCCCGGAGCTCCATCAGCCCCCAGCGCACATCGCCGGGGGCGTTGGCGAACAGGTGCAGCTGGGCCGCCAGCAGCTGGGGCAACGGCAGGGTGTTGGTCAAAAAGCCGTACCAGAGCTCGGTGGGCAGGGCGAAGAAGGTGGCGAAGAAATGGCGCAGCCGCGCCTCCTCGAACCGCATCAGCTTTTCCAGCCCAAAGCGATGCAAGGCATGGCGGCGCCGCAGCTCCTCAGGCCAGAGGGCCTGCCAG
>JBKDOR010000206.1:0-7686 GCA_046342775.1 Synechococcaceae cyanobacterium | reverse complement strand
AACGACAGCCTGATCGGCGGTGAGGGCGACGACAGCCTCAACGGCAACAACGGCAACGACGCGATCAACGCTGGCCTCGGTGGAGACTCCATCAATGGCGGCGCCGGCAACGACAGCATCGATGGCGGAGATGGTGTGGATGTGGCGATCTACAGCGGCAGCATCACCAATTATCTCCTGACCCATCATCCAGCGACCGGAAGCTACACCCTGCAGGACACACGCTCCGGCTCTGCTGACGGCACCGACCTGGTCAGTGGTGTAGAGATCCTGAGCTTCAGTGATGACGAGCTCATCATCGGCACCATCACGGGCTCCCTGATCGAAGGCAGCGCAGGCCCCGATACCCTCCCTGGCACCGCTGCCGCAGACACCTTGCGTGGCCTGGCTGGCAACGACAGCCTGCTGGGCCTGGGGGCACCAGACACCATCGAAGGCGGCGAGGGCAACGATTCACTCTTCGGCGGTCGCGGCAACGACAGTCTTCTGGGAGGTGCGGGATTGGACTCCCTGCAGGGCGATGCCGGCAACGACACCCTGCTCGGTGAAGCCGGCAATGACACGATCTATGGCAATGCCGGCGACGACAGCGCCGAGGGCGGCGATGGCGCTGACTACCTCTACGACTACGAGGGCAACAACATCGCTCGAGGTGGCGCCGGCAATGACACCATTCAAGGCGCTGGTCTGATTGACGGGGGCGACGACAATGACTATCTCTCCTACTACTCCCCCTACATCAGCAATGTCTATCGAGCCAGCACCGTCAGCGGCGGGGCTGGTCACGATTGGATCAGCGAATGGTACATGCCAGTTCATGGCAGCCAGCTCGATGGTGGCGCCGGCAACGACACCATCCATGGCAGTTCCTACAACGACAGCCTGATCGGCGGCGACGGCGACGACAGCCTCCACGGCAACAACGGCAATGACTCGATCAACGCCGGCCTCGGCGCCGACGTCATCAACGGCGGTGCTGGAAACGACAGCATCGATGCTGGGGATGGCCATGACACCATCACCGCTGGACCTGGCCATGACACCCTCGATGGTGGCGATGGCGCCAACATCGCCATCTACGGCGGCAGCCGATCCCAGTATTCCGTGATCGGTGACACTGCAGGGCTCACCATCTACGACAACCGATCCAGCAATCCTGATGGGATTGATGTGGTCCGCAACATCAGCATTCTGCGCTTCAGCGACCAGGATGTCTCGGTGGAATCCGGTCTGGTTGGTGTGCTGCTGGAGGGTACGGCCGGCGATGATTCGTCCCTTATTGGCACCATCCTCAACGACACCATCCGCGGCCTGGCCGGAAACGACCTGCTCTCCGGCCTGGCCGGAAACGACCTGCTGGAGGGCGGGGAGGGCAACGACACCCTGCAAGGTGGTTCCGGCAACGACACCCTGCAGGGTGGTGCCGGGCTGAACCGGGCCGTCTTCGCCGGCAATCGCGCCGACTACAGCATCACCACGAGCGGTGCTCCCGCCAGCGGCAACAGCACTGTGGTGGATCTGCAGCCCAGCCTGTATGGCAACGACGGCACCGACCTGCTCAGCGGGGTGCGCTTGTTGCAGTTCCTCGATCAGCTCTATGCGATCAACAGCGCACCGCTGGCCGTGGCGGATACCGCCACAACCCAGGAAGACACCAGCCTGTCGATCAGTCTTGCCAGCCTCCTCGCCAACGACAGCGACGCGGATGGCGACCTGCTGAGTATCACGGGCATCAGCGCCACCCTCAACGGCATTGCCTCCATCAGTGGCGGCAATCTCCTGCTTGCCCCCAGCGCCAATGTCCACGGCACCGCTGTCATCACCTACACCCTCTCGGATGGCTTCTCCACCTCACCCGGCAGCCTTTCGATCAGCGTGACGCCGCTGAATGATGCCCCCAGCGGTAGCGACAAAACGATCGCCATCCTTGAAGACGGTAGCTATACCTTCTCGGCTGCAGATTTTGGCTTCACCGATCCTGCTGATGCCTCCGGCCCCTCCGGCGCCAACGGCTTCAAGAGTGTGATCCTCTCCAGCCTGTCAGGTTCCGGCAGCCTCCAGCTCGGCGGTGTGGCGGTCAGCGTAGACCAGGAGATCAATACAGCCAACATCTCTTCCCTCAGTTATGTCGCCGCAGCCAATACCAACGGCAGTGCCATCGCCAACCTGGGCTTCCGTGTGCGCGACGATGGCGGCACCGCCAACGGTGGCAGCGATCTGGATCCCACCTCCAACCTCATCCGCTTTGATGCCATCGCGGTGAATGATGCGCCGGCGGGGAGCAACGGCCAAGTGTATCTCACCGACAGTAACTCTTACGCCTTCACGATCAGCGATTTCGGCTTCACTGACCCCAGTGACAGCTCGGCCTCAGCCGGTGCCAATCTGCTCAACAGCATCATCCTCACCAGCCTGCCCGCTCTCGGCAAGCTCCTGCTGGGCGGCGCCCCGGTCGCCATCGGCCAGGAGATCAGCAGCGCCAGCATCGGCAACCTCAGCTACAGCGCTCCGGTCACACCTGGCAGTAGCCCCACAGCCTTCAGCTTCCTGGTGCGAGATAACGGCGGCACCGCGAACGGCGGAGTGAATCTCGATCCATCGCCAAACTCGATCACCATCTCCTGGCCGGGAGTGGTGCAATTTGCAGCTTCCAGCTTTGCCGTCAACGAAAACGGCACAGCAATCTCTGCCATCACCCTCAACCGCAGCCTCGGCAGCCAGGGGGCGATCAGTGTGCAGATCAACCTCAGCAATGGCACGGCCATCCATCCTGAGGATTACAGCGCAAATCCCATCCATGTGAGCTTTTCGGATGGTGAACTAAGCAAGACCGTGGCGATTCCCGTGGTCAATGACACGGCGCTGGAGGAGAGTGAAACCATCAATCTTTCGCTTGCCAATCCCACTGGTGGCGCTGTCATCGGTGGCCAGTCCACGGCTGTTGTCACGATCGTTGATAACGATTACCCGCCGATCCCCACGCCAACAGTCAACCCCCTGCTCAGCAACGACACCACGCCGCTGCTGAGCGGCACGGCAACCATCACCGCGGTGAACAGCCTGCGGGTGAGCGTCAATGGCCGCACCTACACGCTCGGCTCGTCGCCGGAACTGCAGCTGAGTGGCACCACCTGGACCCTGGCGGTGCCCGCGGCCCACGCCCTCCCGGATGGCACCTACAACGTGGTGGCCACGGTGCAGGATCCCAACGGCACCGCCGTGAGCGATGGCAGCGTCAACGAGCTGCAGGTGGACACCACAGCGCCACCGATCACCCTCACCAGCCCCGCGAGCAGCGCTGACTATTTCCCCACCCTCTCCGGCCAAGGCGAGCCGGGGACCACGTTGCAGATCAGCCTGGCTGGCGCCATCTGGAGCGGCGTGGCCGTGGGGGCCACTGGCCTCTGGCAGCTGCACACCAGCACCGCTGCCAACAGCGGTAGCTTCGCGCCGAACCGTGATGGCAGCAATCCCCTCGCGATCAGCGGTAGCGATGCAGCCGGCAACACTGGTGTGCTCAACAGTTCGCTGCTGATTCGCTATCCCTACCCCGATTTGCAGATCCACAGCGCCAGCCTCAGCGGTGCTGCGGCCCTGAGCACGGTCAGCCTCAGTTACAGCGCCACCAACAACGCGCCTTCCGGTCCGCTGCTGGCTGGCCATACGGCAACGGGCACCTGGGTCGATCGGTTTTATCTCTCCCCGGATGCCGTCTATGGCAATGGCAATGACCTCTCGATCGGTCCGGCATTGGTTGGGGGGACAGGTAAAGGGCTGGCGATCAGCGGGCCCCTGGCACCGGGCAGCACTTACAGCCAGAGCCTGGAGGTGCAACTGCCGGAGTATCCGGGCCAGTATTACCTGATTGCTGTCACGGATGCGAACCTCAATCTCAATGAGGGCGCCGATGAGAACAACAACGTTTTCATCAGCGCCACGCCGATCTCCGTCGCACCGATCTACAGCGCCAGTGTGGGCACCAGCACCGAAATCAGCAACGCTGGTCAGACCATCTTCCTCAGCGGTTCGCTGCTGCGCAGTGCCGATGGCCTCGGAGTAGCCGGCAAACCGGTCACCGTGGTGTTCACGAACCAGACCACCGGTGTGCAGACCTCCCGCAGCGTCAGCTCCGGCACCAACGGACTCTTCAGCCTCAGCTTCACGCCTGGCCCAGATCAGGCCGGCACGTACAGCGTGGCCGCACGCTATGCCGCCAACCCCCGGGAAGACACCCTGCCCGGAGGCGGCAGCGCCGCGGAGGACAGCTTCCGCGTGCAGGGGTTGACCTTCCTGCCCGACGCCCCGCGGCACCACACCGTTGCCGCGGGGGCCACCGTCACCGGCAGCCTCAACCTTCGCAACACCGGCCCTGACCTGCTCACCAGCAGCGGGCTGAGCGTCAGCGGCGCCCCCGCCGGCTGGATCTTCAACGTGAGCGGTCTGCCGGCCAGCCTCGCCGCCGGTGCCAGCGTCACGCTCGACTACAGCCTCACGGCGCCCGACGCCAGTGTGCTGTTCGACGACTTCGAGCTGATCGCCACCGCCACGGCCCCCGGACTGCCGGCCCTCACGGCGCGTCAGCCGTTTGCCGTCACGATCCTCCCCAACCTGCCAGTGCTCAGCGTTGCGCAAGCCCAGCGCTCGGCGGCCATGCTCCTCGGCCGGCGCACCCTGCACGAGGTCACCCTCACCAACAGGGGCAATGCCAGCACCGGGCCCCTCAATGTGGTGTTGCCCAACGGCGCTTCCTGGCTCTCGCTCTACGGCTCCGCCACCCTCGATCCTCTGGCTCCGGGAGCCTCCACCAACATTCTCCTCGCCCTGGAACCAACCGCCACTCTGCCCCTGGCCACCTATCTGGCCCCGATCCGTTTCTTCGATGAGAGCCGCCCAGGCACCCCGGTGGAGGTGCCCTTCAGCTTCCGGTCCGTCTCCTCGGCCACCGGCTCGGTGCAGGTGGCTGTCTACAACGACTTCAGCCGCGCACCATCCTGGTCCACGGTGAGCAACGTGAACGTGCGGCTCTACGACCGCATCAGCGATTCGCTCCTCCAGACCCTCAACGATGCCGACGGGCGCTTCTCCTTCCTCAAGCTTCCGGAGGGCGAGTACGCCATTGAGGTTCGCGCCGACGGCCATGCCAGCAGCTGGCAAACCTTCAGCGTCGACGCCGGTGACGACAAGGCTGTGGATGTGTTCCTGCCCAGTGAAACCGTCCGCTACTCCTGGGTGGTCGTACCCACCCAGGTGCAGGACCGCTACCTGATCACCTTGGAGGCCACCTTCCAGACGGAAGTTCCCGTGCCGGTGCTCACGATCACACCAGCTCCGGTGGATCTGCGCAGCCTTGATCTGATTGGTGAAAACCTGCTTCTGCCGCTCACGATCACCAACCACGGCTTGGTTGCTGCCCGCGACCTGTCATTCACGGCACCGAGCCATTTGAATTACTCAATTCAGCTCCTTGATTCACTGGCTGGGATCACGATCGGCGCCGAGGAATCGCTGCTGGTGAATCTGCATGTCGAGCGCATCGCCGATGACCCCGCAGCCCCCTGCTCGATCGGGCTTGGTCAGCTGTTCTGGGACTACGGCACCTTCCTGCCCAACCAAGTGGCACCGATCACCGTGGAGAAGGTGACGCCCCTCCCGTTCCTGATCGATGGCGACTGCCCGATACCAGTCTTGCCGTCCTTGCCGTCATCCCCACTCGGTGGTGGCGGTGGCGGTGGCGGCGGTGGCGGTGGCGGCGGCGGCGGCGGCGGTGGTGGCGAAGTGATCACCATCCCTCCCTCGCCGGTGCCACTTCCCTACGTCACCGCCCGGGTCAAAATTCGCATCAATCAGGAGGCGGTGCTCTCACGCGACGCCTTCGAGGGGACCTTCGTGCTCGAAAACCTCGATCCTTCCATTGATCTCTCCGCCATCGACATCGATCTTGAGGTTTACGACGAGAATGGCAATCTCGTCAGCGATCGCTTTGCCATCTCCTCTCCGACACTCTTCGGTTTTGGTGGAGAACTCGATGGCACCGGCAGCCTGGCTGCCGCCACCAGCGGCACTGCGGTTTACACCATCCTCGCCAAAGACACCGCCGCACCAACCAACGCCACCCAGTATTCGATTGGTGGCCGGGTTCGCTACAACCGCGGAGCGGGGGTACCGAGCCATGCCAATGAAGCGATCGATTTCAATCTGGCGCCAGCCACGATTACCGTGCTGCCCCAGCCGGTGCTGGCGTTCGACTACTTCCTGCAGCGCGATGTCTTCTCCGACGATCCCTTCACTACCGCCAAGGAAGCCTCCCAGCCCTTTGTGCTCGGCCTGCTCGCCCACAACCGTGGCTTCGGCGTTGCCAACGATCTGATCATCACCTCCGCGCAGCCGGAGATCATCGAAAATCAGCTGGGGCTCAAGATCGGCTTCGAACTCATCGGCGCCGCCGTCAATGGCTTGAATGTGCTTCCCAGCCTCTCCGTGGATCTTGGCGATCTCGCCGCCCACAGCACCAGTGAGGCCCATTGGTTGATGACCTCAACACTGCAGGGACGTTTCATTGATTACAGTGCCACGTTTGAATACATCAACGCCCTGGGACTGAAGGATGTTCCCGGCCTCTCCCAGCTCGTTGACGTCAATCTGCATGAGCTCAGCCGGCGCGTGCGCGACCACCGTTCCGAGGCCGACGGCCGCCACGACTATCTGGTCAACTCCAATCCACCGGTGGTGGGCGGCAACAACACCGGCAAGGATCTGATCCCCGACATCCTCTACCTCAGCAACGACACCACAGAGCCCGTCACCGCCCTGGTGCCTGGCACCCCGGGCCTGGCCATGTCCAGCATCAGCCCCGCCGGCGAAGCCAGCCTGACTGTGACCGCCGCCGGCGGCTGGACCTACCTCCGCCTGCTCGAACCCTCCGCCGGCAATCGACCCATCACCGCCATCCGCCGTGCGGACGGCTCCTGGGTCAGCAGCGACAACTTCTGGACCACCGATCGCACCTTCCCCGAAAACGGGCCGCCCACCGACGAAAGCAGCCTCCACCTCCTCGATTTCCATCCAGATGGCGGCCCCACCAGCTACACCGTGGTCTTCGGGGCTCCGATCAGCAATACCGCACCCTCCCTTGTCGTCAGCCTCGCCGATCAGCAGGCCAAGGAAGCGGAGGCCTTCTTCTCCATCGTTCCCAGCACCTCCTTCCTCGACATCGATCCGGGCGACAGCCTGGCGTACAGCGCCCGCCTTGATGACGGGGCTCCACTGCCCAGTTGGTTGGCCTTCAACCCCGCCAACCGCAGCTTCTCCGGCACTCCCAGCGCCGCGGATGTCACCACCCTCTCGGTGCGCGTCACAGCCACCGACCAGGGCGGCCTCAGCGCCAGCGACAGCTTCTCGCTGACCGTTGAACCCGCCAATGTCGCCCCGATCGTCACCACCCCGATTCCCGACCAAACGACCAGCACGGGTGTCGCCTATAGCTACACCGTTCCAGCGGCCAGCTTCAGCGACCCCAACCCGGCCGATACCCTCACCTACACCGCCCGGATTGACAACGGCACGCCCTCAGGCGCCCCCCTCCCCGGCTGGCTGAGCTTCGCTCCCCTCACGCGCAGCTTCTCCGGCACACCCGCCGATCCAGATGCCGCCGTCCTGCAGCTGCGCGTCACCGCCACCGATCCGCTC
>JBKDOR010000205.1:0-53612 GCA_046342775.1 Synechococcaceae cyanobacterium | reverse complement strand
GCCGCATCGATGGCAGCACCTCCCGGCCGGGCTTCAGCGCCGCCGCCTTCGCCGAGGGGCGCTATCTACCCTCGGCGGATCCAGTGCGGTCCTATGGCTTCCTGCAGCAGGAATCCACCTTCTGGCGCCGCTCCCTCTGGGAGGCCGCCGGCGGCCAGCTGAACACCAGCTGCGGTATGGCCGGCGACTACGAGCTCTGGCAGCGCTTCTTCGCCCTCGCACCCTGTGCCGGCGTCGCCGTGCCGCTGGCCTTGAACCGCCGCCAGCATCGCCAGCAATCCCAGGCGATCGAGCGTTACACAGCCCAGTCCCTCGACGCCTGCCATCGCATCCCTGCCCCCTCCAGCCGTTCAGCACACCTGCGCTCGGCCTGCCTGCGCCTCGGCCTCAACCGCTGGCCGACACTGTCGCGGCGTTTGGCGCGGCGTTTCGGCTACCGGGGCCTCAGGATTGAACGCAGCGAGCCGCAGGGGCCCCAGAGTTCCTGGCGGTTGGAGGAGCACTGGTTCCTTTAGCCCTTCCCTCCGCCTCAGGTGGCCGGCTGAAAGTCGCCCAGCGCCCCCTATGTGACTCAAAGTTGAGTGATTACACGACCCAACCCTCAAAGATCCGAAAAGATGAAAGTCATCTACGACATCGGCGCCAATAACGGGGACGATATTCAATACTATCTCAAAAAGGCTGACAGAGTCGTCGCAGTTGAGGCCAATCCATCGCTATGTGACATAATCAGAACAAAGTTTCGCAGCGAAATAGCAAACGGCACTCTTGTCGTCGAGAATTGTGTACTCACGCCACACAAAGAGCAGGGGACAATTCCATTTTATATTCATACAAAATACCACGGCCTCAGCCAAGTCAGCCGACCAAAAAATAATCAGTCCGATTACGAGAAAGTCTTGCTCCCTCGTAGATCTGTAGAATCACTTTTCGCCAAGCATGGCTATCCACACTATGTAAAAATAGATGTAGAAGGATATGATCACGTCATTCTGCGCTCAATGTTCGCCAACAGCATCTTCCCGCAATACATATCTGCAGAGTCGCATGTCATTGAAGTCTTCCTGCTTTTGTCCTGCTCAGGAAGATATAACCACTTCAAACTCGTTGAAGGATACAGTGTACCAGACAAGTATGGTCAGCATATAATCACCACAATAAGAGGGGCGGAGACCTACTCGTTTCCAATGTATTCGTCTGGGCCATATGGCGAAGACCTGGACGGCGAATGGATGCCAGCCAAACGCTTATTCAAGCTCCTGACGTCCCAAGGTCTTGGCTGGAAAGATATTCATGCAATGAATCAAGACTTACCTGCATCGACTTTCAAAGAAGCCAAGATCAAGTATTATCGACTTAAACTGCAGTGGATAGCAAGCAGGATCCGCATAAAGTTAAGCAAGATCTTCGCTCGTCTTGGCGTTGGGCTATTTCGGCTAGGGTAACTCTTGATAAACCCAGCCATCAACCATCAAGCCCTGATGGCAGCACGCCTCTCGGTAAATGACATGACCCAATGGAAGTTGTCATAGAATTCTCTCACACACTCCTGAATACACGGGCATTGCAGAACAATAACAATATCGCAACAAGACGGCAACCCAACTCTGTATGCCAGTGGGATCCCTATGTGTCATGACTTCAGACAGGTTGTGATCGTTCTGTGGTGATTCATCTCCTGCGCAAGCTCAAATACCAAGCCCACCGCCGCTGGGATGAGTCGCTGCACTGGCGAGCTTGGCTGGGCTCCTTCGGCCTGCCCCACCACGTCCACGGCATCGATCCCCGGCCGTTCTCGTTTGCGCGACAGCCCAGCCGCTCCAGCCAATGGATCCTGGATCTTTCCGCCGGCGTGGCCCTGCTGGAGGGGCCCCTGGCGCCGGTGCGGTTGGTGGGCTATGCCTATTACAAGCCCCAGCACGGCTTGGCCAGCGTGGAAGCCTGGACGCTGATCGGCAACCGCTCCCTCTCCCAGTGCCCCGAATTCCGGATGGATCAGCAGTGGCAGCTGCTGCGGGAGCTGCGCGAAGCCAAGCCGGAGCGGCTGATCGACACGCCAACGCTGCTGTTGCGTCACGTCAACTCCCACTTCGGCCACTTCGTCGTCGAGATGCTCGGCCAGCTGCTCTGGGGTGCCGAGCTGCTCAGCAGCACCCCCTCCCTGGCCGGCGTGGAGCTGGCGGTGTTCGCCCCCTCCGGCTCCTGGCAGGAGTTTCTGCGTCAGCTCTGCCCCTCGGCACCCTGGCGCTTCTATGACCCGGCTTGCTTGCTGGAGGGCCCTCTGCGCTTCCGCCAGCCCCTGGTGGCGCCCCGCCTCTCCCCCTGGCAATCCCTGGCCATCGCCCGCAACACGATCGCCTCCCACCTGGCCCGCCCCGCCGACGCCGGAAGCATGGCCGGGCCCGAGCGGTTGCTGCTCTCCAGCTCCCCACCCCTGAGCCGAATCGCCAACTTCGAACCCGTATGCGACGCCCTCCAGCAGCGCGGCTTCCAGCTCGCCAATCCGTTGCAACTCCCCGTCGGCGAGCTGTTCCGCCAGCTGGCCGGCGCTGAGCAGCTGGTATCCGAGCAGGGATCGGTGTTTCTCAATGCACTGCTCTGCCGCCAGGCTCCCACATTGGTGCTCTCCAGCCGCGTACCGCCCGGTGTGGATCCGGTGCTGTTCTTCTGTCGCGGTGGCATCTACAACGAAGTGGCCCGGGGCAACCATCGGGAGCTGATCTGCGAGCCCGTGAACTACGATCATTACCAACATCCCTATAGCCAGCGTATCCAGGTCGACATTCAAAACATGCTCTTGGTCTTGGATCGCTTTTATCCGGCTTCTCAGCTCATAGGATAGACTCCACCAATCCATTCCCTGGACTCATTCCATGTTTAACAGCGTCCGCCTATCACGCAAGCTTTTTAATTATCTGCTGCAAGAGTTCTACAACCTCGAGAAGCAATACCCCCCCCATTCATTCACTACAGGAGTTTGCAGACAAAAATGTGCCCACCCCTGCAAAGACATCCATTAGCCTGGATCTTGGCTGTGGGCTTATCCCGAACAATGTATTCCGAGCAAACGCAGTGCATGGTGTTGATATGAGGCCCGATCATGACGACAGCATCCGCCATGCAAACCTGGCGATTGAACCAATTCCTTTTCCAGATGGAATGTTCGACTATTGTACCGCGATTGACTTTGTCGAGCATATTCCTCGCATCCTTTATGTAAATGGACATACGCGCTACTGTTTCATAGAGCTGATGAACGAGATCCACAGAGTGCTCAAACCAAAAGGCTATTTCCTCCACCTTACTCCTGCCTATCCCGCAAAACAGTCCTTCCAAGACACCACCCATGTAAATATCATCACAGAAGACACTTTTGGAGTTTACTTCTGCGGCAAATCAGATGCCGGGGCCTCCAAGCATGGGTATGGATTCAACGGTCGCTTTGAACTCATAGCACAAGGCTGGCTTGACAACTGCAAACTAGCATCCCTACTTCAAGCCTTATAGTTTGCATATACAGATTGACTTTACAACATGCTGAATTCCCGACGAGCAGTTGAAACACAAGCTTCTTTGGGTTTTTGTCTTCTGGAGTACGTTGTTTAAATCTCCCGCTATTTGATCGATCAATACTATGCCCTCTGCCCACCATTAGCGAGATAATCACCTCCTACAATCACGGGTACTTCCTCGGCAATACTATCAATATTGTCCCCAATCAAAACCATCAGCGCAACGAGCCGAACGCGATCATTACCCTTGGGCTGTTGCTGTCCAGCCATGTACCGGCGGATGTACATTTGGCTTTCTTAATCAGTTGTCGATTGAAGAGAAGTCGTTCCACTACCCTCCAAAATCCTCTATTCTTCGAGAAATCTGTTAACAAGACTCTACGACGGTTGCGTCGAGTCCAGATTCAAAATTCAGCTTGGCTCACATGACATCACGTCCACCTTGCCAGGCAAGGAGACCATTCAGGGTTTCGCCCACATCGACATCATCACAAAAGCCAAACGGAGCTTATTTTCTGTGCACCATATTCACTGGCAACATACTTTTACTATGACTTTGCAGTTACGTAAAGCCGAAAAGGCATGGATGGCCAGCAAACAACATGCTCTCCTCGATAGTCACAACAGTTTAGTCTCCTCACATCAACAGATCATATTTTCTTACATGCAACAACAAACCAGCATCGATCTTGTCATCCCCTGCCTGAATGAAGCAGCAAGCCTATCCTATTTGCTGGCAGAACTTGAACAGACCATCGCGCAACTGCGAGGCCACGGCCGAGACAATTTCAGCTTTGGCCTCATTCTCGTTGATGATGGCAGCGTGGACAACACGGCTGAAGTGGCGACCCGTCTCCTGGAGTCTAGCCATAGCTTCAGCCGCCGGGTCGTGGTGCAGCTGAGTCGCAACTTCGGCAAAGAGGCGGCGATGTTGGCAGGCCTTCGCCATTGCGAAGCCCAGGCCTGCATCACCATGGATGCGGATCTTCAAGATCCTCCCAGCCTGATGGCCAACATGCTGAATCACTGGCGGCAGGGATACAAGGTAGTTAACTCGGTCCGCAGTGATCGCTCCGAGGATCATGCCCTCAAGCGGACCTCAGCTGAGGCCTTCTATTGGCTCTTTGGGCGTTTCAGCCATCTTCAGATCCAGTTCAACGCTTCGGATTTTCGCCTTCTCGATCGGCTCACCATCGATGCCATCCTGGCCTGCAATGAAAGCATTCGCTTTTCCAAGGGTTTCTTTGCCTGGGTTGGCTTCGATCAGGCGAATGTTTACTTCAAGCGTCCCGCCCGCAGTCGGGGCGAGAGCAAGTGGGGAAGCTGGCGGCTGTGGAATTATGCCCTCGATGGCATCTTCAGCTTCTCCACATCACCCTTACGCATCTGGAGCTATATCGGCCTCGTGGTCACCCTGACATCATTTCTACTCGGCATGACCGCCGTTGCTCGCACAATCTTCTTGGGCATTGATGTACCAGGTTACGCGTCGCTGTTCACCGCCGTCACCTTTCTCGGCGGGCTGCAGTTGATCGGTATCGGCATCCTGGGTGAATACATTGGCAGAATTTACATTGAGACCAAGCGCCGCCCCCAATACTTGATTAAAACCATCAGCCGGATTGATTAATGCGTTCGCGGCTGTTGCGGTTCAGTCTTGTTGGCATACTCTCGACCCTTCTCCATGGCCTCTGTCTTGTTCTCCTGGGTACGATAACCAGCCTACCCGGGGGAGTTGCGAACGGCCTCAGCTTTGTGATTGCGTTCTGCTTTTCGATCCAGGCCCAACAATATTTCACCTTCCGCGACAGACTCGGGGACCAACAGCTCAACAGCACCGCCATCGTCGTTCTGTTCGGTATCAACGCCAGTTTGGCCGTCGGTCTCGAGGCCCTGGCGGTTGGCTTCTGGCGTCTGCTGCTGCCGCTCGTGCCCGCCGCCGTCAACTACTGCATGCTCTACTTGCTGTCCGGTTTGCCTCGCTTCCGGCGCTAAACACAACCAAACTGGTTATCGCTTTCTGCTGCAACCACCTCTGCTTCGTTCCTGAGGACACCACACTGCATCGCATTGCCCCCACCATCTCGGTTGTGATCCCGTCCTACAACTACGGGCGCTACCTGAACAAGGCCATCCTTTCCGTGCTCGATCAGGAGTATCCCCACAAGCAGCTGATCGTGATCGATGGCGGCTCCAGCGACAACAGCCTGGAGGTGCTGCAGCGCCTGGCGCCGCGCTTGGATGTCTGGGTGAGTGAGCCCGACCGCGGCCAAACCGATGCGCTCAACAAAGGCTTCGCCCATGTGCGCGGTGAGGTGTTCGTGTGGCTCAACGCCGATGATGCCTTCTGCCCCGGCGCCTTCGCGGCCGTGGCCCGCCTCTGGCAGCAGGGCTACGACCTGATCGGTGGCCGCTGCCGCAACATCGACCTGGTGAACAACAACGAGGAAATCGTCGCCTCGCGACCCACCAACTTCTGGCGCTATCTCGATTTCCTCTCCTCCGGCTTCCGCGGCTTTCTGCCCCAACCCGCCGTGTTCGCCAGCACCGCCATGGCCCGCCAGGCGTTTCCGCTGACCGTGGGCCTGCGGCGGGCCATGGATCAACAATATTTCCTGCGCCTGCTGCGCCAGCGGCCGCGCCAGGTTTGCAGCGATCAGGTGTACGTGGATTTTCTCTACCACGGCGACAATCTCACCACCTCGGAGGTGCCGCTGCTGCCCGAGCTCGCCCGGGTCACCGCCGCCGAGATCACCTCGCTGCCCTGGCCCTGGCGGCCGCTGCAGCAGCAACGCTTGGCCGCTGTGCTCAGCCTGCACGATTGGCTATTTGAGGGCCGCCCGCGCCTGCGCTCCCAGCTCGCCGCGGCGCTGTCCAAACCTGTGCTGCTGCTGCATCCGCTGTACTGGCGCCTGCTGGCGGCGCGGTTGCGCGATGGCCTGCGCCCCCGCCGGCCCCGGCCCCTGCCCACTCCATGACTCCCGGCCCCCTCACACCGGCACCCCTGATTCCGACCTGATGATCAACGTCGGCTTCCACAGCGCCCGGCTCAGCGCCGGCCGGCGCCGCCGCCGCTTCTGCCGCAACCTGCAGCGGCCGGAGTTCCTCGCCGATCTGCGGGCGCGCTACAACCCCACGCCATTGCCCGGGCGGCTGGTCAGCTTTTCCGGGCAGCGGGATCTGGCGGAGCAGGCGGCCTCGCTGCTGTCGCTGTTCCTGCATGCCGGCCAACCCGAGGAGATCATCGTTGGCTCCGACGGCAGCCCTGACGCCGCCGCTGAAGCGCTACTGCGGCAGCTGCACCCGCGCCTGCGGCTGCAGCCCTGGAGCCAGCTGGCCCCCGAGCCCCTGCCGGCCGTGCTGGAGCTCCACGCCGCTAAGCACCCACTCGGCAAGAAGCTGGCCCTGATCCTTGGTCAGGCCCGCCTCGCCTCTCCCCAGAAGCCGCTGCTCTACGCCGACAGCGACATCCTGTTCTTTCCCGCCGCAGCGGAGGCCCTGCCGGCGTGGCTTCAGCATCGCCCCGGCCTCGAGGGTCGCTTCCTGCTCGATTGCCAGCCCGCCCTCGACCCGCGCTTGCTGCAGCCCGGCGACCCCAGCGAAGTGCCGCTCAACTCCGGCCTGCTGATCCTGCACCGTGCCCTCAACGCCGACCTGGCCCTGCAGCGGCTGGAGCAACTCTGGGGCGACAACCCGGAGGCTGCCGCCGATCACTACAGCGAACAAACCGCCTTGCACCTGTCGTTGCCGATCCCTCGCTACCTGCCGTTACCCCACCACAGCGCCGTCGTCTTCATCCACGATCAATTCCTGCCCAGCGACCAGATCCGCGACGATCCACGACTCGTGCTGCGCCATTACGTCACGATCGTGCGCCATCACTTCTGGCGGGCCGTGCCGGAGGTGTTGGCCCTAACTTGATCAGCCCCGCCAAATCCCTGAGTTGAAGACCATGGAGCTACACTAAAACGATGCCAATGCTTCGCCAGATCTTCGATCGCGCCCTGGGGAAGTTCCAGCTTCAGCTCCTGGATACTCGCCGATTGCCCTTCGGCTTTTCGATCAGCGGCGACCTGCAGCTTGCTGGCTTCCGGCGTGAACAGCCGCTCACAGTTTTCGATATTGGCGCCAACCGGGGCGACTTCACGATTCAGATCGCCTACGACTGGCCGCAAGCTCAGATCTGGTCCTTTGAGCCCTCGCCAACAACCTTTGCGGCGTTGCAACGCCGTCTGGGGGAATTACCCGCACGGTTGAGCCAACGCCTACATCCTGAGCCCTTAGCCCTTGGGGCAGCGGCCCAAACCGGAACCTTGCCCTTGCACAACTTCGGAATCGATACCCTCAGTTCCCTTCACGCCAGCACCCCTTATACCGCCAGCCACGGACTGACCCCCCAAGCCAGCGCCGACGTGACCTGCCTCACCGGTGAGGACTTTTGCTCCAGAGAGCGACTCACCAGCATCGACCTGCTCAAGATTGACACCGAAGGAAACGATCTGCAGGTTCTCCAGGGATTCCATCCGCTGCTGCGCTCTGGCCGCATCCGCGCCGTGTTGGTTGAATTCAATCGCATCGAAACGGCCCAGGACCGCAGTGCGGATGCCTTGCCATGCACCGACTTAGTGGCTCTGGCACGGCTGCTGGAACCCTGTGGCTTCATCCTGTTCACCGTGCACACGGACTACGTCGAAACAGAACGCGGCCTGGGGGTCTGGAACGCCCTGTTCGTGCGGCGCTCCGCCTGATTCCCCTCCATGGCTCATCGCCCCCTCGATTCGCTCTGGATCGCCCTCCAACTCCTGCGCTTCCGGTTGGTGTTGGCGCTGCAGGGGTTCTGGGCGGCCCTGCTGGAACGGCTGCTGCCAGCTCCGGACATGGGCAACCAACCGCTGCGCGCTTCGGCGTTCATCGCCTCGCTCAACACCCGCACCGCCCTGCGGCTCTCCCTGGGCAGCCTCGCGCGCCGCGGGCCGCGGCCGCCGTTGCCGCTCTGGATCGCCGACAACGCCTCCAGCGATGGCTCGGTGCCGTTTCTCGAGGCCTATGCCGCCCGCCGGCCCCATGTGGAGCTGCTGCTGCATCCGGAGATCCGCTGGCATGGCGCCTGGATCGACGACGCCCTGGCCCGCGCCCCCGGCGACCTGCTGTTCGTGCTCGATTCCGATCTGGTGTTCTTCGGATCCAGCCTGATCCCCCGCTGCATCGCTTACATGCGGCGCCATCCCGAATGCCTGATCCTGCAGGCCGATCCCTGGAGCCCCGGCCGGAGCAGCACCGCCGCCGACACGCCGCTGCGGGAGCCTTCCTTGAGCACCTGGTTCCTCTGCATCCGCACCTCCCTGCGCCAGCAGTCGCGGGAATCCTTCATCGCCGTGTTTCCTGAGCAGCAGCCCCAACGCCAGGGCCGGCCGCTGATGAGCGACACCGGCGCCAAGGTGATCGCCGACCTGCAACGCCAGGGCCTGGCCAACGCCGTGCAGGTGCTGCCACGCCACTGGCGGCCGTTGTTTCACCACATCGGCAGCCTCAGCTGGCTGAAATGGGCCGGTGATCCCGACAACCGCTGGATTCGCTTCAAGCGCGCCCAGTTGCGGCTGCTCGATCGGCTCGGCTCAGAGTTGCTGCCGGATTTGCCTTGAGCGTGCTCTCTGATCCGCTGGCCAGCCAGACGGGCCCCAGCGGCCGTATGCCCCGGGTCTGTAGCGGCGACACGGAGGCCATCGCCTGGCCGGAAGATTTTCCCTTCCCCGCCCTGCCGCGGGTCGCCCGAGCTGAAGACGCCGACCTGCTGCTCTTCCCCTGGTACTGGCAGCCCTTTCGCACAGCCATCAATCCCAGCCAGCTGGACCCGGATCGTCCGGATCTGGCGGCGGCGTTGCAACAGCGGTTGGATCAGCTGGAGGCGGCCTCCCAGCGGCTGGCCAAGCCCCTGCTGCTGTTCCGCTATCACGACTCCAGCGAGCCCTTGCCCCATGCCCACGGCTGGGTTTGGCGCACCTCCCTGCTGGCCAGCCAGCGGGGCAGCCACGAACAGGCCCTGCCCGCCTTCCATGCCGATCCCCAGCCGGAGTGGCAAGCCCTCGGCGGTTGCGTGGACCCTCTGGCCTGGACAGCGGTGCCCAGCGTTGGCTTCTGCGGCCAGGCGTTGCCGCTGGATCCAGGCCTGCGCAAGCGCCTCGGCGAAGCGCTGCGCCGCCGGCTCGGCCGCCCCCTCGCCGGCATCCCCGGCTACCGCTGGCGCCGCGACGCCATGCGCAGCTGCCGCCGCCATCCCGCCGGCCTGACCTGCGGCTTCCAGCTCAGCGATCCGCTCGAAACCACCGCCGCGGCGGAGCAACGCCGCCGCTTTCTCGCCAATCTCTACGGCCATCACTACGTGATCTGCGCCAGCGGCTACGGCAACTACTCCTACCGCTTCTACGAAGCCCTCGCCGCCGGCCGCATCCCGGTGTTCATCGACAGCGACTGTGTGTTGCCCTTCGAGGAGCTGGTGCCCTGGCGGGAGCTGGTGGTGTGGGTAGAGGCCAGCGAGGTGCACCGCACCGCTGACCGGATCCTGGCATTTCACCAGCAGTTTGATGCGGCGGCGTTGCACGACCATCAACGCAAGCTTCGGGAGTTGTGGCAGTCGCACTGCACGCCAGCCGGATTTCAGCGGACCGTTAGCGTCCAACTTACCCAGCAAGCACCCCACTGAACTGTTTCATGGGCTGGCGGGCGTCCAGCAAGACTGCGACCATATCCGTAGCATTGGACAGATTCTCTCCAATTTCCTCATCTTACGCCACCCCCGACTGGGACATGCACCCTTCTTCGCGACGGCTGTTGCCGGGCCTGAGCGCCAACCAGTCCGATGCGCTCGAGGTCGCCATCCTGGTTGGCTTCCTGCTGATCTGGGCCTGGATCTTCAGCCTTTCACCACTCACGGGCGAGGATTTCAACCTCTCCCGCCTCGACCACAGCGGCAGCCTGCCGCAACGCCTCCTCTGGGTGGCCCTGCGCATCCGCGATCAGTGGCTGAACTGGAATGCCCGCTTCGGAGAACAGCTGACGATCT
Source organism: Synechococcaceae cyanobacterium (assembly GCA_046342775.1). GTDB lineage: Bacteria > Cyanobacteriota > Cyanobacteriia > PCC-6307 > Cyanobiaceae > Cyanobium. The sequence goes on along the minus strand of JBKDOR010000205.1, from coordinate 43,040 downwards.
TCTGGCTGGAAACCCCCAAATATCTGCTGGATACGGTCACCCCGTTGGTGAGCCTGGCCTTTGTGGCCTTGGTCGGCCGCTTCAGCCAGCCAGAGCGGCAAACCAGCAATCCCATCTCGGCGATGGTCTGCGTGTACAGCGTTCTGGCGCTGTTCTGGCCGCGTCTGGAGTTCTTTTTCTGGCGCACCACAGCCACCGGCTACCTGCAGCCGCTGGTCATCTGTTTGCTGTTAGCCATCTTAGTCAGCACGCCTGCATACAACGCCATGCGTGTGGGCAGTAAAGGCTTCGCCTTGACCCTTCCCATCGCCCTCCTCGCGGGAGCCTGCTTTGAAAATGTGACCCCCGGTTTGATGCTGCTGGTGCTGCTGGAATGGCGACGCCAGGGGCAGTTGCGCTTTCAGCTAGGACCAGCTTGCCTGTTAATCGCCCTGCTAATAGGTTGGCTTTCAGTCATCCTAGCTCCATCCACAGCGATTCGTACGGCCGCGCTGGGAGGATCCAGTGGCAGCAGCCTGACCAGCATTCTCAGTGGTTTCCTGATCTCCTCCTGGCCGTTGTTGCTGGCCTTTGGCGTGGCTCTCGCGATCCATCTTAGCCGCTCGCGTCACAGCAAACTTGAAGGCTCACTCGACTATCTCCAACTCAACAACCTCGGCTGGGCGGCTCTGTTAACCGTCGCGCCTCTGTTCAAGGCACCCTATATCGAACCGCGCGCCTTCAGCCTGATCTGGACGGTGATGGTCATTGTCATCTGCAGAACACTACTGGCTCACTGTTCCACCCGCAATCTCCAGCTACTTGCCCTATTGAGCATCACATTTTCGGTGTCCCTGGCAGGTCTTTACAACTCCTACAATCTCAAGGCCTCAGCGCGCGATGCCTTCATTCGCAGCCAGCGCAACACAGCGGCATGTCAGCAGGGCATTCCGGTCGAGCCGATCAAGGGAGAGGCCGTCACCCGCCTGCTGCGTCTGCGCGAGGATTGGTATTTTTCACTCCCCGGCAAGGTCAATCCCGAAGTGGAAGCCTTTTATGGCTGTCGGCTTGTGCAGCGCCAACCATAAACAATGCCAGCCTTTGATCTAGCCAACCGCACCATGGCGGGCCCTGACATTTGCGAGTTTCCGCAGATGTTTCAACGCTGGTTGCTGCTTCCTCCGTGTCCTTGAAGCGGTCTGTTCCGCCCGCCCTCGCGGCCCGATTACGGCGCGGCTGGGGCTGGGTGCTGTCTCAGCGCTATCGGCCCCGTCGCTGGTTGCCGGCAGCGGCGCTGCAGGCCGGCCCGGGCTCTGCGGTGCGCTGCCTAGCTGTGCAGCCGCCCGCCCTGCCGGTGGGAGCGCCTTCCAGCCCCACCAACGGCGACCCGAATTCCGCCCAGGCTGCTCAGCTTGGTGGCCTGCCAGCCCTGGGCTGCAACGCCGTGGGCTACCACGCTGTGGCCCTCGCCAACAACGCCCTGCTGATCACCGACTTCTACGACAACCTTTCGGTCGCCGCTGGCGGCGCGCTGTTGGCGCCGTTTTCGCAGCAAATGCGGCACTCCGCCGTGCAACCCGCCGCGGCGAATCGCTTTCTCAGCGGCGCCCTCCAGCCCCGCCGCCGGCCGCAGCACCTGCCGGGCTTGAGCCTCAGCCTGCTCAGCCTCTGGGCGGTGAACTACTACCACTGGTTGTTTGACGCGTTGCCGCGGTTGGCGTTGATCCGCCGCTCCGGCCTGCTGCCCCCCGATGCACGGCCCACGTTGCTGCTACCGGAACCGCTCAGCCCCTTTCATCTGGCCAGCCTGGAGGCGCTGGGCCTGGCCGATTGGCCCCGCCGGCTCGTCGGCCCCCAGGGCTTCCTGCGCTGTGAGCAGCTGCTCCTGGCCGATCTGCCCAGCCCCGACTGCAGCCTCTGGATCGGCCCCGCCACTGGGGGCGGCATCGAGGCCTGGGTGGTGGATTTTTTGCGGCGCAGCTTTCTGGATCCTGCCTTTCTGGATCCTGCCTTTCTGGCGTCCGGCCTGGATGGCGCGGGCCGCGAACCCGCCGCACCTGGCGACCAAGGCCTGGACGCTGGAGCAGCAGCAGCTGGAATCGCAGCCACCGGAATCACAGCAGCTGAAGTCGCAGCAGCCGGCATCGCAGCCGCCGGAGAGACTCCCGCTGGTGCCGCGAACGCCAGACACGCCAACGGGGCCCCTCCGCAGGATGGCCACCCCTTGCGCCTCTATCTCTCCCGCGCCGGCGAGAGCCGTCGCGGTGTGCGCGACGAGGCGTTGATCCAGCCCTTGCTGGAGCGCTACGGCATCCGCCGCCTGGATCCCGGCCAGCTCAGCCTGGCCCAGCAGGTGCGGCTGTTCAGCCAAGCCGCCTGGGTGATCGCCCCCCACGGCGCGGCTTTGGCCAATCTCGCCTTCTGCTCCCCGGGCACGCTGGTGGTGGAGCTGTTTACTAGCGGCTTCCAGCCCGGCATGTACGCCAGCCTCAGCCAGCGCATCGGCGCCCGCTATCACGCCCTCACCACCCCGGCCGAAGCGGGCCCCTCTGCAGGCAGCACCGCGGGCAGCTCCCTGGGCAGCTCGGTGGGCACCACTGCGGGCAGCTCGCTGGGGGCCGGCGACGGCGACCCCTCGCTGGTGGGCGACCGGCTGCCGCTGCGCTTCAGCCCGGCCCTTCTGCACGCCCTCGAGGAGATCTTGCGCCATGGCTGACGGTCCGCGGCGCATCCTGTTCGCCACCATGTGCACGCCGTCGCTGGAGACCGGCGGCAGCAAAACCCAGCTGGAGCTGGCGGGCGAGCTGGAGAAGCTCGGCTGGCGGGCTGAGGTGCTCGAAGCGTCCGTCGCCCGCAGCCGCCCGGATCTGCTCCAGAGCCTCGACGTGGCCGACTGGGACCTGGATCACGTGCTGGAGCGCAGCTTGCTGCCGCCCAGCTGCCTGAGCGTCGCCCGCATCCCGATCTTTTGCCTGCGCCAGCGCCGCCCCGACGACTGGCCCACCCCCGTGCCCAGCCTGTTGCAGCGCCCCTGGGAGGCCCTGCGCGGCCTGCTGGGCCGCAGCGATCGCTTCCGCTGGCTGGCCCGCCAGCAGCGGCAGGCGCGGCGCAACCTGCTGCAGGCCGATCTGATCAACCCCTGGAACAGCCGCGACCTGGCCCTGTTGCAACAGCTCGGGAGTGCCGGCGAGCGGCTGGTGCTGCTGCCACCAGGCCTCAGCGACGCCCGCCGCGCCGAGCTGGCCGCCGTGGCCCCCCCGCCGCCGGATGCCGCTCCCGTGATCGCCATGGTGAGCGCTTTCGATTTCCGTAAGGGCGCCCTCGATCTGCCCCGCCTGTTCGCCCGCCTGCGGCGCCGCCACCCCCGCCTGCGGCTGCGGCTGCTCGGCACCGATGGCCATCACCAGGGCGAAGCCGCCGTGCGTCGCCGCGTCCCGGCCCCGTTGCAGGCGGCGCTGGAGGTGGTGCCCCGCTTCCGCGCCCACGAGCTGCCGGGGCTGTTGGATGGCGTCAGCCTCGGCGTGTTCCCGTCGTACATGGAGACCTTCGGTTTGGGGGTGATCGAGCAACTGGCGGCCGGGACCCCCGTGGTGGCCTACGACGTGGCCGGTCCCTGCGACACCCTGCCCGCCGATTGGCTGGTGCCCGCCGGCCAGTGGCGCCAGCTGGCGGACCGGGCCTCAGGGCTGCTGGAGCAGCTGGCTGATCCCAGCGCTGCCGCCGCCCTGCGCCAGCGGGCCCAGGAGCGTTGCCAGCCCTACCGCTGGCGCGACCTGGCCCTCCGCTGGGATGGCGTCTACCGCGAGCATCTCGCCTGGCGGCGGCAGGGGCTGTCGCGATGACCACCCCACGGCGCTCGCCGCTGCCAGGCGCTTGGCGAGGAGGGCTGCCAGGCCCGCTGCGGGCCCATCTCCGGGCCCTGACGGTGCTGCTCTGGCGTTGGGGCCAGCACAGCCTCGTGCTCTGGCGCACCTATCCGGCGTTGCTGGAGGCGGCCGGGCGCCAGGGTGGTGGGGCCTCAGCCGTGCGGCCGGCCCGCCGGCCCGGGCAACAGACGGCGCCGGGCCAGCCAACTCAGGCACAGCGACCGCCTGCCGAGCCGCCGCAAGCGCCATCACCGCACGCCCTCGCCCCCGATGACCAGGCGCCGCGGGATCAGGCGCAACAGGAGCAGCCCCAGCAGCCCCAGCCCTCAACGGCCGCCAACCTGGCGGTGAACGATCCGCGCCGGCGGGTGTGGATCGTGATCCGGCACGAATGCCGCCCCGCCAGCTTTTACGCCGGCATGCGCATGGTGCTGTTCCTGGCCCTGGAGCTGGCGCAGCGAGGGTTTGATGTCACCTTCCTGGCCCTGCAGCCCCAGCCCCAGCAGGCCAGCGACGCCGACCTACTGGCCTTCGTGTCCGCCGATCTGGGCCGCCGCCCTCCGGGCCAGTGGTCCAGCCGCCGCGTCGAAGACATCGATCCCGACAGCGTCGCCGGCCCGGATGACCTGGCGGTGGCCACCTGCTGGGAGAGCTTCGTGGTAGCCCGCCGCATCGCCGCCCCCAGCCGGGCCGGCGTGCCGGTGTATTTGATTCAGGACGACGAACGCATCTTTTACCCCCACTCCAGCCTCTGGTTGGAGGTGCTGCGCAGCTACCACAGCCCCGCCCATCGCATCTTTTCCGGCCACGTGCTGGCGGAGCACTTCCGGCGCCAGAGGCTCACGCCCGAACGGGCCGATCTGTTGCATGTCGCTTACACCTGTTACGTCGATCCGTTGTTCGTGGAGGCTGGCCAGGCTCGCCAAGCCCGCCAGGCTCAGGCCTGCAGGGGGGCGGCGGGCGGCGGCAGCGGGCGGGGTCCGGTGCGCCTTTGCCTCTACGGGCGGCCCGAGGTGCCACGCAATGGCTACGAAACGATCCGCGACGCCCTCAGCCGCCTCGATCCGGCCCGGCTGGCCAGGCCGTTGGAGATCGTCGCCCTCGGGGCACCGGTGCCGCTGGTCAAGCTCGGCAATGGCCTCAGCCTGCACGGCCTCGGCAAGCTCTCCCTGGCGGAATATGCCGCCGTGCTCGCCCGCATGGACCTGGGCCTCAGCCTGATGTTCAGCCCCCACCCCAGCTACCCGCCCCTGGAGATGGCCGCCGCCGGCGTGCGCGTGCTCACCAACACCTGGCCCGGCAAGGATCCCAGCCTCTACAGCGCCGCGATTCGGGGCGTTGATCTGATCGAGGAAGATCTGGCCGCCGTGATCCAGGCCGAGGTGGAGCGGCTGCCGGCCGGCGGCGAGCGCCCCCCGGCGCCCTTCAATCCCTCCCTCGTCACCCACGACCGCCAGGCGGTGATGGCCGAGCCGGTGGAGCGGTTGTTGGGGTTGTTGGGACCGCTTTGTCAAATCAAGTGAAGACAGACTATCCGTGACCTACAACCATTCTGTACACAAGCCAATGCCCTCGAAAGCCCATGCCCTTGCCGCCAATGCAGCAATTTCGGCGAACCGCCCTATTGCTGGCGGTTACCGTCCTGAAATAGATGGGCTACGGGCCGTGGCCGTGTTGGCCGTGATCGTGGCCCATCTGCATCTACCAGTACTCCCCAGCGGGTTCCTTGGGGTTGATATCTTTTTCGTCATCTCCGGCACGGTGATCACTGCCTCTCTAGGCGTGAAACGATCGGAGTCATTCACTGAGTTTCTAACACGCTTCTACAACCGTCGCTGCCGGAGGCTGCTTCCGGCGCTCATGGTCTTCCTGGTGACGGTGGGCCTGTTACTTTGCTTTTTTTATCCCAATCCGAAAGCAGCTTTACTGACCGGCGCCGCCGCATTCCTGGGCTTATCGAATCTTGAACTACTTCACAGCTCCACCGATTACTTTGCCGTTTCCACAGACCTCAATCCTTTCCTGCACACTTGGAGCCTTGGAGTAGAGGAGCAGTTTTACTTTCTCTATCCCCTACTGCTTTGGTGCGTTGGCTGGACTCAGCAGAGAAATGGGGCAGCAAAGCGGCTGCTGATTCTTCTGAGTGGGTTATCACTGTTATCGCTAGCTTTGTTTTTCGGCTTGGTGGGTCGCCAACCCTCAGCCGCCTACTTCCTGATGCCCGCTCGCTTCTGGGAGCTGGGAGTCGGAGGCTTGATTGTCGTACTCACGCCAAGGATCAACCGATATCTACCTGAGCATCTGTCAACTGTCCTGGCGACAGTCTCATTCCTGTCGTTATTGGCGCTGATGGCCCTGCCCGTGCGCCTCAAGCTGATTCCGCTGACGGTGCTGTTCACTGCTGTGCTGATCGCTGTGCTGCCAAAGACCAAGTCTCCGCGCCAGTGGCTCAGCCATCGCTGGCTTGTTGCCCTCGGTTTGCGCTCATACTCGCTTTATCTCTGGCATTGGGGTGTTCTGGCGATCAGTCGCCTCACAATTGGCTTAACTGCATGGACCTTGCCATTCCAGCTTCTGTTGATGTTGGGGCTTGCTGATTGCTCCTATCGCTGGATTGAATCTCCAATTCGCCGAGATCCAGGTAGGCGCCCTCCAAGCCAGCAGATTGTTCAAGCGCTTCTTTTGGCTGGCGGGGGGGCAGGCCTTTTTGCTGCTGCGGGGCTCCGTGATCTCGGAGCACGTCTTTACCTCGGCGGCAACCCGATTGATCCGCTTGCCGATGTGGCGCACTCGGACCCCAGGTCCACGATCTCGAATAAAAACTGTTCTCAATTCGGACCTACAAGTTTGGCGACCTGCTGGCTGGAGCCAGACTCGAAAACCCGCCCCATGCTGGTCTTACTGGGAGACAGTCATGCTTTTCATCTTATGCCCTTACTCGGATCCTTACACCGCAATGATGGGTTCGGTGTAGCAGCTTTCAGTACCGGTGGAATTTTCCATCAGCCTTTTCCGTTGTTGCCATTTCTCAGGTTAGGAGCTGATCCGAGCACCTATCGAGATACGGGCAAGCAGATCAAGAGCTTCTGGGAGGACGTATCTCCACGCCTTCAAGCCGGTGATTCCGTTATTCTAAGTAGCTACCTGGTTCGTTACTTTGCTGATCAGGGGAAGGTAAGTTTTCTTGACAATCAAGGGCGGGCAGTCTCTCAGCCCCGTGCATGGCAACTTTGGCTCACTGAAACTTCCAAGCTTGCAAATACACTCATGGATCAAGGTGTTCACCTCGTGGTTGTTCTACCCGTGCCAACGTTCAACATGCCTGCAGGCCAGTGGTGGAACACAACCTATCGTTATCCTCCAGAAGCCTGCAGCATCCAGTGGTTCCGTCATGCCGTACCAGAGGGTTGCTCGCTTTCGATTCGACGCGATGTCATGCTTCAGCGACGCGTAGCCTTGGTGGACGATCTGGAAGCCCTTAAGTTGCGACATCCCAATGTTTTCCTCTATGACCCACTACCTTTTTTATGCCCCCCAGGGCAGACCTTGTGCAAGACGCACATTGGGAAACAAAGGACGTACGGCGACGATAACCACTTGAGCTTTCAGGGATCTTCAATGCTCTACAATGACTTTTTGTCCTTTCTTGCCAATAATAATTTGCGATCTAAGCCTGCTCAAAGCGATTAAAACTGCGCTTTCCGATCGATGCCGTCACCCTGCAAATTATGCATGCGCTGCGAGTCTGTTTTGATCGCTTTTTTGCAGATCCTGCATGATTGAATTGGCCATTTCTACTTCGTGTCCGGATACGATCTGTTTTTTTTGCTGAGTATGAAAGTGCCTAGTTCCGGGGTGACTGGCTTCTCCCGTCATCCAAGCACCCTCCCCCCCGCCGCCTACGAAACCATCGGCAACGCCACGTTGATCGTGGAGAACGACGAGGGACCCGTGCTGGCCACGGATGTGTGGTACGAGGAGGATCCGGCCTATTTCGGCTCCTGGGTGTTGAGTCATCACGTGCCGCAGGCGCAGCGCCAGAAGATCGGGCGGGCGCCCTATCTCTACATTTCCCACTTCCATCCCGATCACCTCAATCTTGCCTCGCTGCGCCATCACCGCGGCCAGAAGATCATCCTCGCCCAGCACTACGGTTCCCGTGTCGCCACCGACCTGCGCAAGGCCGGCTTCACGGTGCTGTGCCTGCCCTCGCGCCGCTGGATCGAGCTGGCCGCCGGCGTGCGGATCATGCTGTTCCACAACGAACTGCAGGATTCGGCGTTGCTGGTGGAGCTGAGCCACGGCGATCAGAAAACGCTGCTGGTCAACCTCAACGATTCCGGTGGCTATGGCTTTGGCTATGAGGTGAAGGCGATCGCTCGCCGTTACAGCAACTCGGTGCTGCTGGCGCTGCACGGCTATGGCGACGCCGACATGATCAACTTCTGGGACGAGCAGGGCCAATTCATCGAACCATTTGCCGCCCGCAAGCTGCCGGTGGGGCCGCAGATGCGCCAATCGATGGACATCTTCGGCTGCACCCTGGCGATTCCATTCAGCTCATTTCATCAGTACCAACGCCGCGATTCCTGGTGGGCCAACCGCTACACCACCCCGGAAGCCGACTACAGCCTCGGCTTCGAGGCCGATGCCAGCCACCAGCTGCTGCCCCCCTTCCAACGGGTCGAGCTGCTGGCCGATGACCCCGGCGGCCCCGGCTGGCGCGCCCACAGCCTGCAGCCACCGCCCCTGCAGGTGGCGGAGCCGATCCCGGAACAGCGCTTCGGCGACGACTGGACCACGCCGCTGCAGCCCGGCGACCTGGAGGCCTGCCAGGACTACTTCGCCGCCGTGCCCCAGCTCGCGGCCAATTACGGCCGCATCCAGCTGCAGGTGGCCGGCAGCACCCATACGGTGACCCTCTCCGACGCCGCCCCCGCGATCAGCTTCGCCCTGCCGCGCCGCAGCCTGATGCGCTCGGTGCGCCATTGCGTCTTTGACGACCTGCTGATCGGCAACTTCATGCGCACCACCCTGCACGGCAGCAGCTCCCTTTATCAGCCAGATTTCAATCTGTTGGTGGCCAAATACAGCGATAACGCCCTGGTGCGCGACAGCGCCCAACTCAAAGACATGTTCGGCTACTACAAGCGCAACCGCAGCTGGAGCGACAGGCTCTCCCTGGCCTTGCGGCGTCCCAAGGCCGCCTTGTTCGACGCCATTCCCTCCGGCCTCGTGCAGGCCGCCCGCTCCCTGTACCACCGCCTGTGAGCACCGCCCCCACGCCGACCCTCCCCGGCCCGCCAGCCGCCGCCCCCGCGGCAGCCGGGGCCCTGTTGCGCACCGTCTTCGCCACGGACGCCAAGTTTTTCCTCGGCCTGTTGGTGTCGGCCTGCTCGTTGGCCGCCAGCCTCGATCCCGACGTGGCCCTGGAGGTGCACCTACTGGATGGCGGCCTCAGCGACGCCCAGTGGCAGCGCTTTCAGCGGCTGGTGCGCCGCTGGCGGCCCTCCAGCCAGTTCCAGCGCCATCCGGTCAGCCATTTCCCGCTGGAGCGCTACTCCCGCCGCCATCCCGTCGGCGCCATGACGATGGCGCGGCTCTACATCCCCGAGCTGTTGGCCAGCCAGGCGGCGGGGGCCGATCGGGTGCTGTACGTGGATGTGGACATGCTGGTGCTGGCCGATTTGGCGCCGCTGCTGCACGTGGACCTGCAAGGCCATCCCTGCGCCTGCGTGCTCGATGCCCCCGGCGCCGTGCTGCAGAACGACTGCCCCTTCGACTGGCCCGCGGCCGGCTGCACCGGCGGCGAGCCCTACTTCAAGGCCGGTCTGCTGCGGCTCGACCTGCCCAGCTGGCGGCGGCAGCGGGTGAGCGAGCGCTGCCTCGATCTGATCGAAACCAGCGACTGCCACCTCCCCAACGGCGACCAGACCGTGATCAACTTCGTGCTGGTGAACAACTGGTGCCCCCTGCCCGGCAACTTCCGCTACAACGCCTTGCACACCCACTTCCGCACCGATCAGCTCGACGACGAGCTGCAGCGGCCGGCGATCCTGCATTACAAAGGCGGCACCAAGCCTTGGCACTGCTTCGAGCCGGACCGCGATGCCTTTCTGGCCTGGTATGCCTTCGCCTTCTGGACCGCCGGATTAGCCCCCTGGCGGCTCGGTTCGTTGGTGTGGCTGCCCTGGTTGAAGGGCTTGCCGGCCCAGCTGCTGCGCCCCTCCGGCTCCCGCGCCGCCGGTCGCGCCCGCCTGCGGCGCCACTGGAAGCGGTTGCGGCAGGCACTGGGCTCGGGCGTTGCGGGCCGGAGCCCAGCCTGAGCCGATGACGTCCACCCCAGCCCCCGCGGCCCCAGATGCGCCGCTGCATCTGGTGTTCGCCGCCGACGACCGCTACGCCCCCGGGCTGCAGGTGGCTGCCGCCAGCACCCTGCTCTGGTTGCCGCCGGAGCGCACACCCCACGTGCATGTGCTCGACGGCGGCCTGCGCCCCTCCAGCTGGCGCCGTCTGGAGCGGGCCCTGCGGCGCTGCCATCCCCGCCTGCGGCTGCACCGCCACGACCTCAGCGCCTATCGCCTCGACGCCATCCGCGACCGTGGCGGCAGCGGCCCCTGCGCCTATGCCCGCCTGCTCATCCCCCAGCTGCTGGAGGCGCCGCGGGCGCTCTACCTCGACGTTGACCTGATCCTGCTGGCCGATGTGGCCCCCTTGCACGACCTGGATCTGCGGGGCCACAGCTTTGCGGCGGCCGTCGATCCGCTGCTGCCCAGCATCGGCGACGACGCCCCGTTTGAAGATCTACCCGCCGATCAACGCGCGCTGCCCTACTTCAACAGCGGCGTGATGGTGCTCGACCTCGAGCGTTGGCGGCAAGAGCGCATCGGAGAGCGCACCCTCGCCTTCCTGGCCGACCACGGGCCGCTCAGCACCTACTACGACCAGACCGCCCTCAACCACCTGCTGCGGGGCCAATGGTTGGTGTTGCCGCCCCACTGGAACAGCCTCAGCCGCGACTTGTCCTGGTCGCCCCAGGCTGGCCTGGGCCCCCAGCCGCTGCCGGCGGTGCTGCACTTCTATGCCGTGGTCAAGCCGTGGGTGTCGGCGATCGAACCCTGGCCGGCCCATCGCCTCTGGCATCGCTTGGCCCGCAAGCGCGCTGGCCTCAACCCGTTCAGCCAGCTGAATCGCTTGGTGCAACGCCAGCTGCTGCGCCAGGCCGTGCGTGATCGCCTCGAGCCCGAGGCGGCGGCCGAGCGGCGCGCCCTCCAGGCATTGCTGCCGCCGCCCCGCCCGTCCTGAGCTTCGCCCGCTGCAATCCAATTCCGTTCACCGCCCGGCCCCTTGCGCCTCCTTTCCCTCAGCAACTGCCCGCTCGAACTCAGCCAGGGCTCGGGCTATGTGGTGCTGCGCTACAGCGAAGGCCTGCGCCAGCGCGGCCATGGGCTGAACCTCTACGGGCCTGAGCAGTTCGAGCCGCTGCCCCGGCTCGGCGGTCGCTTCCGCAGCTGGCGCCTGGCGCTGGGCATGGCCGCCTGGGCCCTGGCGGCGTTGCTGCCCTGGCGCCGGCCCCGGCCCCAGCTGATCGAGTGTTACGGCGCTGAAAGCTGGCTGGCGATCGCCTTGCTGCGCCTCTGCCCCGGCCGGCCGCGGCTGGTGATCCACGCCAATGGCCTGGAAACCCATTTTTATGGCACGTTGATCGCCGCCAGCCGCCAGGGGCTGGTGCCCCACCCCTACGGCTCCTGGCACCAGCCCAACCCGCTGCGCCTGTTCGCCTGGGCCTTCCGCCACGCCGATGCCCTGGTCACCGTCAGCCATGCCGAGGCCCGCTACGCCTTGGCCCACGGCTACCAACCGCCCCAGCGCCTGTTGGCGCTGCCCAATCCCCTCGATCCCCTCTGGCTGGACCAACCCTGCCAGCCTTCCGCCGAGCTGTTGATCGGTTACTGCGGCAGCTGGCTGCCCAGCAAGGGCTGTGGCCTGCTGGCCGAAGCCCTCGGCCCGGTGCTGCGACGCCATCCCGCCTGGAGGCTGCTGCTGATCGGCGTCGGCGCCGCCTTCGAGCCGGCGGCCTGGTTCGCGCCGGAGCTGCTGCCGCGCCTCGAGATCGTGCCCCACGAGCGCGACAAGCAGCGGCTGCAGGCCCTCTATCGCCGCCAGGCGATCGCTTGCTTCCCCACGTTGTTCGAGAGCTTCGGCCTGGCGCTGGCGGAGGCGATGAGCTGCGGCGTGGCCTGCCTCAGCACCGCCACCGGTTTCGCCGCGGACCTACGCCATGGCGAGCAGGCCTGGCTGCTGCCGCCGCCGCCCACGCCGGCGGCGATCGCCGCGGGGCTGGAAGCGCTGATCGCCTCCGCCGACCTGCGCCAGCGGCTGGCCCGCGGTGGCCACGAGGCGGTGCAAGGCCTGCGCTGGCCGCCAGCGATCGATGCGTTGGAGCGGTTTTACGAGAGTCTGCTGACGCCATCCGGACCCAATGGCGATCGCCAGCGCGGGACCAGCCCGCCATCCGCCGCCTCAGCCACCACAAGCAGCGCCGAGCAACGCTCGACCTGATCAAGACACCCCAACCCACACTCCCAAACCACACTGCCAACGCGCCACTGCCAACGCGCCACTGCCAACGCTCCTCCGAAAACGCGCCTCCGACAACGCCCCACCGACAACGCGCCACTCCAACGCGCCACCGACAACCTGCAGCGGCCTGAGCCATCCAGGTCTCGGCAGGGGCCAAGGCACAACCGATCTCCCACCTGCCTGTATCACCGTGCGCCTTCGGATCCCCAGCCCACGCCTCAAGCCCCCCGGAGGTCGCTGGACGCTGCGGCCGGCCCTGGCCCTTGGCCTCGGCCTGCTGCTTGGCCTACCCCTGGGGATTCTGTTGGCTTGGCGGCTGGCGCCCCGCCCCCGCTGGCTGGCCGGCCAGTTGCAGGCGCTCCATCACCAGCTGCCGCTGAGCCCCATGCCCTGCCCGCGCGACGCGGCGGTGCTGGTGGTGTTCGGCCAATCCCACGCCGCCAACTGGATCGAGCCCCGCTACAGCGGCCCGATCCCCGCCAACCTGCTCCAATACGACTGGAAGCGCGATCTCTGCCTGCCTTATCGCGAGCCGTTGCTCGGCAGCGACCACCAGGGCGGCGCCCTGCTCACCCCCGCCCTGGTGACCCTGGCACGACGCCAGCCGCGGCCGCTGTTGGTGGCGCCCCTGGCCCGGGGCGGCTCCTCCGTACTCGAGTGGGCCTACGGCGATCTCTCCTATCTGAACGCCTTGGTGCTGCGCCAACTGCGGGCCCGAGCGCTGCTGCCTTCCCTGTTCCTCTGGCACCAGGGCGAAAAGGATGCGGCCCGCCCGGGCCTCGGGGAAGACGACCTGCGGCGCGTGCCGGCGCTGATGCTCAGCGACCCCGACGACTTCCCGTTCGGCCTGCGCCAGGCCGATGCCGCCTCCGCTTTGCGGCGGGTGGTGGCCCGCAACCTGGAGGCCGCCCCGCAAGCTCGCTTCGGCATTGCCCTGGCTTCCGCTTGCGGCCTGCAGCCCCCCGATCCGCGCATCCGCGCCGCCCAGCGCACGGTGATCGCCTCTGATCCCCGCCTGTTCGAGCTGGTCGACAGCGATCGGCTGCTCGGCCGCCGTTGGCGTTATGACGACTGCCATCTCAGCCAGGAGGCCGTTCAGGTGCTGACCCCCGCGATCGTCGCCAACCTGGCCCGCCAACTTCCTCCTCCCGCCTCCCGCCAGCCTTGACGGACTCCTCCCCCGACTCCCTGGACCAGGCGCCCAGGGGGCCCCAGCCGGCGGCGTCCAATCCCGCCTCCAGCCGGTCCCAGACATCTCCGCCTGATCCTGCCGCCGCTGTTGCTGCGGCAGCCGAAGCAGCTTCAGCTTCCGCTGTTGCCACCAAGACGCCCGTGGCACGCCTACCCGAACCCGGCTCCTACCGCCCCGAAATCGATGGCCTGCGCGCCGTGGCGGTGCTGGCGGTGCTGATCAACCACATCAACCACAAGTGGCTGCCGGGCGGCTACCTCGGCGTCGACCTGTTCTTCGTCATCTCCGGCTGGGTGGTCACCGGCTCGCTGCTGCGCCACTCCCACAGCTCCTGGCGCCAGTTCCTGCTGGGCTTCTACGCCCGCCGTGTGCGGCGCCTGCTGCCAGCCCTGATCGCCTGCTTGCTGATCTCCTCGTTGTTGGGCAGCCTGCTGATCGCCCCCCAGGCGCTCGAACGGCTCGCCTCGCTGCGCACCGGCCTCGCCTCCCTGGTGGGGCTCTCGAACCTTTATCAACTGCGCCAAAGCACCGACTACTTCGGCAGCAGCGCCGAGCTCAACCTCTTCACCCACACCTGGAGCCTCGGGGTGGAAGAGCAGTACTACCTGGTATATCCGCTGCTGGTGGGGGCCTGCGGCCTGGTGCGCGGCCGGCCCGAGCGGGTGCGACGGCGCTTGATCCTGGCGCTGACGGCGCTCTCCCTGGCCTCCTTGCTGCTGCAGGGTCATCTCTGGACCCAGGACCAGGACAGCGCCGCCTTCTTCCTCACCTCCGCCCGCTTCTGGGAGCTCGGCCTCGGCGCCCTGGGCAGCCTGCTGCTGCCCGCCCTGGGCCAACGGCTGGCGCGGCGCCAAGCCGCGCAAGGCCTGGCGTCGGACGGCCGCTTGCCCCTGCCGTTCGCCGGCTGGATGCCTGCGCTCGGCCTGCTGGCCTTTGCGCTGCTGCTGGCCAGCTTCGTGATGCCCTTATCGCTGCTGCGGCCCGCCACGCTGTTGGCCGGCTTCAGCTCGGCCCTGCTGCTGCCGGCCCTGGTGGCCCCCTCGCCGCTGCGCACGCTGCTGTCCCATCCCCGGGCCGTGGCCCTGGGCCTGCGCACCTATTCCCTCTACCTCTGGCATTGGCCGCTGCTGGTGCTGGCCCGCTGGAGCGTGGGCCTTGAGGGGCCCTGGTTGGGGGTGGTTCTGCTCCTGGTGGCCCTCAGCAGCGAGGCCTCATACCGCTGGCTGGAGACACCGCTGCGACGCGGCCGCTGGGCGGCCTCCAACCTCGGCACCATGGGTCGCGGGTTACTGCTGCTCCTGCTGGGCGGCGCAGCCCTGCTGGGGCTCGAACGTCGCGGCGAGGCGCTCTTCATCGGTCAGCACCGCTCGAACGAAGGCCCCTGGTTCGCCACCGTCGGCGTGGCCGGCACGGCGTTGCGCGGCGACCGCTGCAATGCCATCCCCAGCGATGGGCCTCGCCTGCCCGCCCCCCTTGTGCGGGACTGCCGCGTATCGGCCAGTCGCCCCGGCGCCCGGCCGATCGCCCTGCTCGGGGACAGCCACGCCCTGCATCTCCTGCCGCTGCTGGAGGCGCTGCACCAGCGCCATGGCCTGCCGGTGCTGGCGCTCTCGCGCAGCGCCTGCGCCATGCCCGCCGCCAGCCCCAGCGTGCAGCAGGGCTGCTTGCCGTTCAGCCAGGCGGCGGTGGAGCAGGCCCTCGCCTTCACGGCCGCGGCTGCTGGCACAGCGGCAGCCGCGCCAGCAGCTGGTGATGCGGCCGTGCCAGCCGGGCAATCCGAAGCCGCGCCGCCTGAACCGGGAGGAATCGTGCTGCTCAGCAACTATCTCTTCGGCCACTTCCGCGCCGGCGGCGACCTGGCCCGCCAGTTCCGCCGTGCCGATGGCGGCATCGCCGCCGACCCCGCCGCCAACCTGGCCGCCTGGGGCGAGTCGATCGGAGCCTTGGCGGGCCGGCTGCAGCGGCAGGGCGGCACCTTGGTTGTGGTGGCTCCCACCCCCGAGCAGCGCACCCGCTTCGGCCACCCCCAGCTCTGCCGCAGCGAATGGTTCCGGCCGCGCTTGCCGGAGGTGTGTCGCCGCTCCAGCACCAGCCGCGCCCAGCTGGTGAAGGATCGCCAGCCGATCCTGCAGGTGCTGAGGCGGCAGGCCTCCCGCCATCCCAACCTGCTGATCTTCGATCCCTTCGATCGCCTTTGCCCCGCCGGAGGCGATTGCGCCACCGAGCTGAACGGCAGCGTGCTCTTCCGCGACAAAGACCACCTGTCGGCCGCCGCGGTACGCCGCCTCACCCCCGATTTCGAGGCCTTGCTGCGGCGCCATGGGTTGCTCTGAGGACCAGGGCGAGCGGCCGCCACTTCAGCCGGACCATGACAAGCGGGTGCCAGTCCAGCCGGTGCCCTGCCAGTCAGTGCCTTCCCAGCCCCAACCTTCCCAGCCCCAGGCTTCCCAACCCCAGCCTTTTCGGCCCCGGCCTGAGGCGGCTTGCGGCATGGAGGATCCTCGGGCGTTGGCGGCAGAGCCCGGGGACGGCAAGCCGCTCGCGGGCCTTGATCCCACCGGCCCCGCCACTCCCGCAGCGACCCGGCCCCCGCTCTCGGCTGTGGTTCAGCTGGTGCCCGATCTGCGCCGGGGCGGCGGCCTGGCCGATCTGGCGGCGGGTCTTCTGCCGGGCGTGCCCTGCCTCGATGCCGAGCGATTCCGCTGTCATCCCCCCCGGAGCGGCACCCTGGTGGTGCATTACAGCGGCTACGGCTTTGCCGCCAATGGCGCCCCAACCCAGCTGGTGCGGGAGTTGATCGCCTGGCGCCAGCAGGCCCCCGGCCGCCGGCTGCTGGTTTGGGTGCATGAGCTGTACGCCCGGCAAATGCCCTGGCGCAAGGGGTTCTGGTGGGCGCCGCGGCAGAAGCGGGTGGTGGAGCGGCTGGCCGCCAGCGCGGACGGCGTGATCACCAACCTGGAGCGCCACGACCGCTGGCTGCGCCGCCGCCGCCTGCCGCCCAGCGCCGTGTTCCCGGTGCCCTCGAATGTGGGCGAGCCGATCGGACCCCAGCCCTTGGGGGCACGCCAGCCCCGCATGGTGGTGTTCGGCGGCCCCGCCCAGCGCTTGGCGGCCTATCGGGCGCTGCGCCATCGCGGTCCGTGGCTGCGGCAGCTGGGTTTGGAGGCCATCGACGACATCGGCGAGCCCCTGCCCTATCCGCCGCGGGCGCCGCTGCCGGTTCAGGTCCATGGCCGCCTGCCGGCGCCGCTGGTGAGCGAACGGCTGCACGCCGCCCGCGCCGCCGCCGTGGCCTACCCGCTGGATTTCGTCGCCAAGTCGGGGATCTTCGCCGCCATCGCCGCCCATGGCTGCCTGCCCCTGTTGCTGGGCTCCGGCCCCAGGCGCGGCCCCTGCGATGGCCTCGGCCGGGGCGTGCAGCTGCTGACCCCGCCCGGGGCGCCCCAGCAGCCGGAGGCGATCGCCGCCGCCGCCTGCCATTGGTACCAGCCCCACCGGCTGGCGGTGCAGCGCCGCTGGCTGCGGGCCTGGTTGGAGCCGGATGGGCCGGGGCTGGACGCGTCCGGCACCTTGGCGCGGGGCCCTGATGGCGATCTGCCCCACATCCACGCCAGCGGGCGCGAGCCCATCGCCGCCGGCTCCCGGCCCTGGCCGGAGCGGCCGTTGCGGCTGCTGCTGTATTGCCACGCCTATCTGCCCAGCCTCGGCGGCCTGGAGCGGGCGGGGCAGCTGTTGGCCGAGCAGCTCAGCGCCCCCCCGGCCGGATCCGGCATCGAAGCCCTGCGGGTCGATCTGGTGACCGCCACGCCGGCCACTGATCCGGCCTGGGACCAGGCACAGCCCTATCGGATCTGGCGTCGTCCCTGCCTCTGGACCCGGCTGCAGCTGGTGTCCCGGGCTGATGTGGTGCACAGCAACGGTTCCAGCCTGGCGGTGAGCCTGCTGGCGGCGCTGTTGCGCAAGCCGCTGCTGATCACCCATCAGGGCTACCAACTGGTCAGCGTCGATGGGCTGGGCTGGGGCGATGAAGGGCCCACCCCCCTGAGCCCTTCCGCCTCCCTGGCCTGGTACAGAAGTCGACTCCCCTGGGCGGCCTGGATCCGCCAGGTGCTGCTGCTGCGCCTGCGCCGCTGGGTGGCGATGCGGGCCTCCGCCAATGTGGCGATCAGCACCTGGGTCGACTGGCGCCAGCCCCTGCCCCGGCGGCGGTTGATCCCCAACCCCGTGGCGCTGCAGCCGCTGAGCCACGCCGCCGCGTCGCCGCAGGCGACACCGGCCACACCCGTGGCGCCGCTGCGCGCCCAGGATGCACCGGCGGATCTGGCCCCATCCCTGCGGGCCTGGCGCCAACGCCCCTGGGAGCTGGTGTTTCTCGGCCGCCTGGTGCAAGAAAAGGGCCTGGATGTGCTGTTGCGGGCGCTGCCGCTGCTGGAGGCCGCCACCGGTCTGCGGCCTCGGCTGCGGGTGATCGGTGATGGGCCGATGGCGTCGGACTGGCGGGACCTGGCGCGGCAACTGGGGGTGGAGGCGCAGGTGCGCTTCGTGGGCAGCCTGCATGGTGCGCCGTTGGCCCGGGCGTTGAGCGAATGCCGCATCGGCGTGGTGCCTTCGGTGTGGGAGGAGCCGATGGGAATGGTGGCGGCCGAGTTCCTGGCGGCCGGAGTGGTGCCGGTGGTGTCGGAGCGGGGCGGCCTGGCGGAGGTGGTGGGAGCCGCCGGGCTCAGCTTCAGCAATGGCGATGCGAACGCTCTGGCCGCCCAGCTGGAGGTCCTGCTGGCCGACCCTGTCGAGGAGGCCTCGCTGCCGGCAGCCTGCGAGCCCAGGACAGAGATTGCCTCAGGCCTCAGCCCCGGGAGTTCCGCTGGGGTTGGGCCTGCGGCCGCATCAGGCACCTGGACCGATGCCCCCACAGATCCCAGCCCTGCGCCCCCCCGAACGCAAGCCGCCGCATCCGCGCGACTGGCGACACTGATCCGCCAAGCCCCGGTTCAACTGCGCCAGTTCGATCCGACCCGGATCGCCGCCCGTTACGCGCTGCTCTATCGCAGCCTGTTGGGATGTTGATGTTGAGCGGCGCTGGCCTGCCCACCCGCCCCTGGGCCACCCATCTCGTCGCACCCCCTCTCCGTGCATCCCCCCGCTGCCCATGCCACCTCTGGGCAACAACCTCCCCGGCAAGCAGCCAAGCCGTTGACGCTGCTGTTTCTGGTCCACTACCCCCCGACAGCCGGAGCCAGCATGCGGGCCTTCGCCGAGCTGCTGGTGGGCGGCATGGCGAGCCGCGGTCATCGCTGCCACACGCTCACGGCGCCGCAGCGCCTGGGCCGCCTGGCCCGGCTGGGTTCGGGCTTGGCCAAGTGGCTGGGCTATGTGGACCAGTTCCTGCTGTTCCCGCCCTCGCTGCGCCGCACCCTGGCCCAGCTGCCTCCCGATGCCCTGGTGGTGGTGGTGGACCAGGCCCTGGGACCCTGGATTCCCCACCTACGCGGTCATCGCCATCTGGTCCATGCCCATGACCTGCTGGCCTTGCGCTGCAGCCTGGGGGAATTCCCCCAGAACCGCCTCGGCTTGACAGGACGCCTCTATCAGGGCTGGATCCGTCGCGGCTTCAGCCAGGCCCATCACTTTCTCTGCGTGTCCGAGGCCACCCGGCAGGATCTGCGACGGCTGCTGCCCCCCGCCGCGGCGGCCCGGGCCCGGCTGGAGGTGCTGCCCAATCCGCTGTTGCCCGACTTCCAGCGGGTCGATCCCCACCGCCCGCGGCAGCCGTTCCTGTTGCACATCGGAGGCACCTGGTACAAAAACCGCTTGGCGGTGCTGGCCATCTACGAGCGCCTGGCGCTGCAGCCCGCCTTCGCCGCGCTGCGGTTGGAGATTGTGGGTCCGCCGGAAGCCACCTGCGAGGCCTGGCTGCACAGCCGCCCCGCCCTGGCCCGTCGCATCCGTCGGCGCCAGGGCTTAGCGGCCGAGGCGATCATCGATCTCTACGAGACGGCGGCGGCCCTGCTGTTCCCGTCGATCGCCGAGGGGTTTGGCTGGCCGGTGTTGGAGGCGCTGGCCTGCGGCTGTCCGGTGGTCACCACCCGCCAGGCGCCGATGACCGAGGTGGCCGGCGACGCCGCCACCTACCTGGAGCCGGCTCCCCTGGGGCTCCAGCCGGACCCCGCCTGGGTGGAGCGGGCCGCGCTCCAGCTGGCGGCCGTGCTGGGGCGCAGGCCCGAGGAACGGCGTAAGGCCCAAGACCTCGGACTGGAGCGGCTGGCTGCCTTTGCCCTGGATCCCTATCTCGATCGCCTGGAGGCCAGCTATCGAGATGTCGTCGCCCTACCCGATCGTTGGGCCGACTGATTGTTGGGGCAACTGAATTGTTGGGCGGATTGATCGTTGGGCGAGTTCAACAAGAAGCGGAAAGGCGAGACACATGTCCACGCCATTAGCCGGGTGTTGGCTCAAGGAGATCAAGGCAGGTCACCGCATGGCGCAAGGGCGCAAGGGCGCAATGATCATTCGGCCAAACCCCAAGGTCCGTCCTGATAGGTCGCGCGCAAGCCTTGTCGCTGTTGGATTCCGCATCCCGCAAGCCTGGATACAGACGCAAAGTCTTTGGCAATTTGAACAAGATCTTCTCTGGATATCTTCGTCCGTTGTCCCCCCAGCCCCCCCCCCTTGGCGGGGGTGCTATGAGACACCTGTACAGGTAGATCCATTGCACTGGTGTTGTTCGGCGACCAAGGCGGCAGTCAAGGAAGGCTCAGTGCCTCGCACCTGACCACGTCCGATGTCACGGACAGGGCTGGGCCGTTCGTCACCGAATTGCAAGAACGTCGTCAGTCCTTTCTGGTCTCCCATCCCAGCGGCAATGCCAACGTGCGTGAGCTCTGCCTGGGCCTGGCCCAGGCGGGGATGCTCGATCAGGTGCGCACCGGGCTGGCCTTCGGCCGCGACCCAGCCGTGAGCCTGCCTGGCTGGGGCCTGTTGCCGGTTCGCCTGCAGCGGGAGCTGCGCCGCCGCCACTGGCCAGCGGCCCTGGCCCCCCATCTGAGCTCCGACCCACTGCCCGATCTGCTGCGGCTGAGCCTGTTCCGCAATCCGCTGCTGCGCGGCACCACCTTGCCCGCCCGCCTCACCAACTGGCATTACCGCAGCCACGACCGCCGGGTGGCCGGATGGCTGGCCCGGGTCCCCCGCCACGCCCTGCCCGCCGCGGTGTATGCCTACGAGGATGCCGGCGCGGCAACCCTGAGCACCGCTCGCCGTCGCGGCCTCACCACCTTCCTGGAGCTGCCGACCCTGCATTGCCGCACCGTGCACCGTTGGCACCTGCAGGAGGCCCAACGCAACCCGGCCTACCGGCCAATGCTGGGGGGGCTCAACGAACCCGCCTGGAAGCTGCGTCGCAAGCGCATCGAGCTGGAGGCCGCCGACTGGATCGTCGTGGCCTCCACGTTGGTGCGCGACAGCTGCCTGGAGGCCGGCATCCTTCCAGGGCGCTTGCTGGTGATCCCCTACGGCGCACCCGTCGACAACCCTCCAGCCCCGACGGTTTCAGCTCAGGAGCTCCCAGCGCAGAACCCTTCAGAGCAGAGCGCTGCTGGCATTTCGCCCCAGGTCGGTCCCGCCACCGCCAGCATCGGCAGGGCTGCCGAGCCGGAGCGTCGGCCCATCGCGCTTTACGTCGGTCGCCTCACGCCCGCCAAGGGCATCCATGATCTGGTGGCGGCCTGGACGACCCTGGCCCTGCCGGGGGCCGAACTCCAGCTGGCCGGCATGTGCGATTACCCCTCCAGTTGGGTGGAGGCGCTGCCGCCGTCGGTGCGCTGGTTGGGTTCGCTGCCCCAGGCGGAGCTGGCACAGCGGTATGCCGAGGCACGCCTGTTCGTGTTCCCCAGCCTCATCGACGGCTACTCCCTGGCGGTGCTGGAGGCGATGGCCAGCGGCCTGCCGGTGCTGCTCAGCGATCGCTGCGGCAACCGTGATCTGATCCAGCAGGGCGTGAATGGCTGGGTGGTGCCCGCCGCCGATCCCGCCGCGCTGGCGACCCAGCTGGGGCAGGTGCTCCGCGATCCCTCCCTCTGCCGACGCGTTGGCGAAGCCGCCCGCGCCAGCGTCGCCGGCTACGGCTGGCAGGCCTACCAACGCAACGTTGTTCAGCAACTGCGCCACTGCCTGGCAGAGCCCAGGTCAACATGAGGCCCAGACCAGCTGAGGCCCAGGCGCTGCCACCGGCGCAGGCTGCCCCCCATCTCGGCCAGAGGCCTGTAGATCCCCGGATTGGCGACTCTCCACTCCCCCCATCCGCCCCATCCGCCCCTGGCGGCACCACCCCAGCCCTATGCCCAGCTCAGCCCCCACCCTCGTCGGTCTTGAACCCATCCCGCTCTGCAGGATGATGGGGATCGAACGGGCTGGTCCTTCGCGATCGCGGGCGATTCAGGTGCTCAAGCGGCCCTACTCTTGCGGAACCCTGACGGCATGGCAGATCTAAAGCGCCCTCACCGCTGATGCCGCACCATTTGCTCAGGGTCATCCACTCCCTGGATCCGGCCGCCGGAGGACCGGTGGCCGTTGTCCGGCAGACAGCCCGGCTGATGGCTCAGCACGGCGTGCACACCACGGCGGTGAGTCTGGATGCGGCCGATGCGCCATTCCTGGGAGGTGAGCCCCAGGACGGACTGGTTTGCCTTGGCATCGGCCCCGGCCGCGGCACCTATGGCTATGTGCGGGGGGCCGCGGCGCGGCTGGCCCAGCTGGCGTCCGAGGCCGATGCGGTGATCATTGATGGCATCTGGCAATATCACAGCCTGGCAACCTGGCGAGCGATCAAGCAACTCGGCAGCGCCGCTCCGCCCTATTGGGTTTATCCCCATGGCATGCTGGACCCCTGGTTTCGCTATACTTATCCGCGCAAACACCTGAAGAAGTGGCTGTATTGGCCATGGGCCGATTACAGGGTTCTTCGTGATGCTCAAGCTGTGCTGTATACGCTGGAGCAAGAGCGGCGCCTGGCCCGGGAATCCTTCTGGCTCTATGACGCCCAGGAGCGGGTGGTGCCCTTCGGCATCGAACAGCCCCAAGGGGATCCCCCCAGCCAACGCCAAAGTTTTCTTGAGGCATTCCCAGCGCTGGCTGGCCGCCGCCTGCTGCTCTCTCTCGCCCGGCTGCATGAAAAGAAGGGCCTTGATCTGCTGATCCAAGCCTTCGCCGCCGAGGCGGCCGATCATCCCGAAATAAACCTGATGCTTGCCGGCTCTGAGGATGGCTTCGGTCAAGCGCTACAACAGTTGGTCGATCAGCTGGGCCTGGCCGATCGGGTTCATTTTCCCGGCTTGCTGCGGGGCGATCTCAAGTGGGGCGCGCTGCACGCCTGCGAGCTCTTCTGTCTGCCCTCCCATCAGGAAAACTTCGGTCTGGCGGTGGTGGAAGCGATGGCCTGTCAGCGCCCGGTGTTGATCAGCACAGCGATTAATCTCGCCGAGGAGGTCCGCCAGGCGGGCGCGGGCCTGGTTCAATCCGACACCTTGGCGGAGACCCGCGCCGCCCTCAGTCAATGGTTGCGGTTGATGCCGCCTGAACGGCAGGCCATGGGCGAGCGCGGCCAGGCTCTGTTCGCGCGACGCTTCCGGCTGGACAGTGGCGTGGATGAATTGCTCGACGTCTTATCTTTCACAGGATCATGATTCGCATCACCCCAAGGGGGCTTGTCTACGTTTATATCGCTATGCTCATCCTTGAGGGGGCGTTGCGCAAGTGGGTGGTGCCCGGATCGATCTCAAAATACATCGGCATCATCCGCGATCCGATCGCCCTCTATTTGCTATGGAATGGCCTTTTGAAAGGGCACTGGCGTCGCCATTGGATGTTCGATCTGTGGTGGGGCGTAGGCGTGCTGTTGGCCGTTGCTGGCCTGTTGGCGATGATCACAGACCCCTATCCCTTGAATGTGTGGGTATTTGGACTGCGGATCGCCTTGCTGCACTTTCCGCTGATCTTCATCATTCCCCATCTGCTCGGACCCGAAGATCTCGAAATCCTGATGCGGCGGCTGATCCTCCTGGCGCTGCCGATCGCTTTGCTGATGGTCTGGCAATACCGAAGCGATGCCGACGCCTGGGTTAATCGAACCGCCTTTGAGGGGGGCTCGTTGCTGCAAGCGGCAGGCAAGGTGCGACCCCCCGGCCCCTTCAGCTTCAACACGGGCGCCGCTGAATATTTTGCACTCATCAATGCCTTTCTGATGGCCGGCCTGCTGAATGAAAGGCTACCACTGCCTTGGATTGTTTATGGAGGAGCAAGCACCTTACTGGCCTACAGCGTCAGCGGTTCTCGGTTGATGTTTGGCTATCTTAGCATAGTCTGGTTCGGCACGCTTGGATTGCGCTGGTTGGCCAGACCACGCTGGCCAAGCTTTAATCAATTGGTTCAAATTGTGGCTGGACTGGTTTTAATTGTTCTACTGATAAGCTTTACGCCTCTGGGCAATTTCATCAATGAAGGCCGCCAGACAACAGAACACCGGGCCACCACAGCCAACAAAGAAGACGGCGGCTTCTTTGGCCGGGGATTGCGCATGTTCTCGATTCCAGACCATATTCTTTGGCAACCGCAACTGTTTGGTCGCGGCATCGGCATCGGCTCGAATTACGGCTCCTCACTCATAATAGGTAAGGCTGGCTTTGTGTTGGAGGAGAATGAATGGCCCCGCGTCATCCAGGAAAGTGGCCTGATCGTGGGCAGTCTGTTCATCGCCTTCCGCTTGGTGATGACCCTCTATGTCGGTCTCTCCGTTTGGAAACCGCTTTTGCGTGGCGATGTCCTGCCGACGGCGCTGTTCTTTTCCAACACTGTGATCATTGTGGTGGGCAACATCGGACGCCCCACCTCCCAGGGATTCACGGTGCTCAGCATGGCCTTCGCCCTCACGGCCGCCCGTTGGTCTCCCTCCCGTGCGTCGGCCCTGATCCAATCTCCAGCGTCCCCCTACCCCTCCCTGGCGTTATCCGGCTCGGGGGTCCACGGCCCAGCTGCGACGACCCAGCTGCAGGCGGCTGGCCGCGGTGGCTCCCCCTCAAGTGCTGAGTTCGCCCCTGCTGGCGCCCTGCCCCCCGCCGATCCGTTCGCGCCGCGATGACCCTGCAGCAATCGCGCTTGCCCAAGGCGTCCCTGCTCGCAGACCCGGGGCTACGCCGGCCCCGGAGGCGACCTTCCTGGATGTGGACGTTGGTCGTGCTGGGACTCGGCCTGGGGGCCCTGGAGCTGGCCCTGCGCGGGCTGGGCCTGGGCCATCCACCGCTCTTTGTGGCGGATCGGCAGATGGAATACCGCTTCCGCCCCAACCAGACCCTCAGACGTTTCGGCCATCCGATCCAGATCAACCAGTGGGGCATGCGCTCCACGCCCCTCTCCCCCCGGCCCACCCCAGGCAAGCGGCGGTTGCTGGTGCTGGGGGATTCGATCACCTGGGGCGGCGCTGTAACCGATCAGGACCGCATCGCGATCAGCCGCTTGCAGCGCCAGCTCGGGCCTTCCTGGGAGGTGGCCAATCTCGCCACGCCCAGCTGGGGTCCTGCCAACTGGTTGGGGGCGGTGCGGCGCTTCGGCCTGCTCGGAGCCCGCCAGGTGTTGCTGGTGATGTCAACCCACGACGCGCTGGATGACCCGACGTACGACTCATTGGAAGGCAATCCTGAAACGCCCAGCCAAGATCCGCCCTTGGCCTTGATCGAACTGTGGCAGCGCTACCTGTTGCCACGGCTGCGTCAGCACTGGCCGCCGGCGGGCGGCGGCCCCGCCGACCCCATGAATCCCAGCGTCACCTCAGCCACAGCTCCAGCCCGCGACGACAAAGTGCTGGAGCCGCGAGCGCTCGGGAGCGTGTTGGCCCCAGGCTCCGACTCTCGCCGGCCGTTCGATACCCTGATGCGACGGACCCGCAAGGATCCCCGTCACCCCAACCGTCCGCTCGATCTCCTGCTTCCCTTGCCGGCGCTCGATGCGCTCATCGACGCTGTTGAGGGCCGCGGAGCCCAGCTGGTGGTGCTGCAGTTCTGGGAACGCGGTGAGGTGGAAAGCGGCCGTCCCTGGCCGGATCACAACCGCATCACGGCGCTGCTGCAGCGCCGCGGCGTGCCGATCACCCAGGCGGGGCCGATCCTGCGCCAGTGCGCCACCGCCCATGGCCAGCCCATTGCCGCTCTCTACGTCGACCCCATCCATCCCTACACCGATCTGGGCCAGCGCTGCCTGGCCGTCGCGCTGCAGCGGGCCTTGCGGCCGCTGGCGGGCAGGAGTTCCTGACCATGGCTTGGGGCTTTGCTCGATCCAGGAGCGACGCCGCCAGAACGCGGAAACGCGCGCAAGCCAGCGAGGCCAATCGGCCGCGTCGGGGGCGACCGCCCCAAACCGCCCCGCTGGCGCGAGCCGTAGAGCCCCGTGGCCAAGCTGCTCCAGATCCCCAAGGACCCAGGAGTTGTTTGTGCTGGGCCTGCGCCCCGGAATGATCTCCGTTGCCATGAGCTCCCCACCCAAGCACCCTCTCGACCCCTGTGACCCCGAGGAGCCTGGCTGCACCTCCGCCCCCTGGTCATCCTGCGCCGCCACCGCCGTCTGGCAGGACCTCGGTAGCTTCCGCTTGCCGCCCGGTTTCCGCGGCCGCTCCGCCTGGGTGGTGCAGCTCTGGTGGTTGACCCAGTCGCTGCTGTTCCAGCCCTCGCCCCAGTTCGCCTTCGGCTTCCGCAATGCCTTGTTGCGGCTGTTCGGCGCCCGCATCGGCCGCGGCGTGCGGATTCGGCCCAGCGCCAGCATCACCTATCCCTGGAAGCTGGAGATCGGGGCGCGGGCCTGGATCGGCGATCAGGTGGTGCTGTACAGCCTCGGGCCGATCCGCATCGGCGCTGACGCCGTGGTCTCGCAGCGCTCCTATCTCTGCGCCGCCGACCACGACCTGGAGGATCCGGCCTTCGCCATCCGCGCCCGGCCCGTGGCGGTGGAGTCCCAGGCCTGGGTCGCGGCCGACTGCTTCCTGGCTCCGGGGGTGACGATCGGCCGCGGCGCCGTGATCGGCGCCCGCAGCAGCGTGTTCAGTTCGATGCCGGCGGGAATGGTGTGTTTCGGCTCCCCCTGCCGGCCGCGGCGGTCGCGGCGGCCGTTGCCGTGAGCTTCACCAGCCGCTGTTCGAACCGGGTCAGCACGGCCTCGCGCCCATAGCGCTCCTCGGCCAACTGCCGGCCCCGCTCGCCCTTCTCCAGCCGCAGGCGCGGCGACGCCAGCAAGGCCTCCAGTCCAGCCAGAAACGCCTGGGGGTCATCGGGCCGCACACACAGGCCGGCCTGATCCGCCAGCTCCGCCAGCTCGCTACCCACCGGCGAGCAGGCCAGCACCGGCCGGCCGCTGGCCAGCATGCCCAGCAACTTGGAGGGCAGCACCAGATCGGCGGCACTGGCCTTCTGGGGCAGCAGATGGATGTCGGCGGCGTTCAACCAATCGTTCATCCGTTCCGCCGGTTGCAGGGGCAGCAGCCGCACATCCTCCCGGCCAGCGCTCACCCGTTCCAACACCACCCGGGTGGGACCCTCCCCCGCCAGCAGCCAAACCAGCCGCGGATCGGGGGGGCGGCGCACGATGGTCTCGGCGATCAAGTCCAGCCCCTGCTTGTTGTTCATCGAGCCGGAGTACATCACGGCCAGCTGGTCCTCCCTCAGGCCCAGCTCACGGCGGTAGGGGTTGCTGCCGCGCTCCCGGGGGCTCTGGGGACGGATCGCCGCCAGATCCACCCAGTTGGGCAGCAGTTCGATCCGCTCTTCAGCTACCCCCTTGGCACGCAGCCGATTCAGCATGGCCGGCCCGAGGCTGCTCACCACATCAAAGTCGCGCAGCCGACCCGCCTCCCAGCTCTCCGCCAGCCCCCGCAGCCAGCCGCCGCGCAGCATCCCCAGGGAGAACGCCGCATCCAGCTCGAAATCCTGGATGTGCAGCCAGGCGCGGCAGCTGGGGCCACTCAACTGGCGCAGCAGCAGCGCCCCCGGGGTGCAGAAAAAGGCGGGGGCCACGCAAAACACCACATCCGGCCGCCAGCGCAGCTGGTTCAGCAGCGGCGGCAGCGAACTGAGCGCGAAGCTCGCCAGATGCAGCAGCCGGGTGAGGCCGCTGGGGCGGCTCGGCACCCAGAGGGGGCAGCGCCGCACCCTGACCCCCTCGCGCTGCTCCAACCTCCAGCGATTCAAGCCTGCCTCGCGGCCCAGCCCCACCTGCCAGTCCGGGAAATAAGGCGGGGCACAGATCGCGCGCACATCATGACCCTGCGACGCCAGCCAGGGGCCTAGCTCGCCGCTGTAGCGTCCGATGCCAACAGGCTCTGGGGCGTAGTTGAGACTGTAGAGAAGGATGCGCATCGCTCCGGGTCTGAGGGTCATGGTCTTTGCGTTGAGGGGAGGCTCAACTCAGTAGTTCGAGCGTGTCATCTCTGAACGGTTGATCTCCGTTCGTTTCGGCAGGAGCATTTACTGCGGGATGACCATTCACGCCAAGGCGGCATGGGTGATCCGGCAGAGTATTGACAGGACTTCGATTCGTTCAGCAGATCGTTTTAGTAGGCGTGTTCGTTGCGCCAACGCAGTAGAGTCAGCAGCAAGATCTTGAGATCGAGTCGCAAGCTCCAGTTTTGGATATAGTCCAGATCGGCATTGACACGGGCCTCCATGCGGTCGACCGTTTCGGTGCGCCCGCGCAGCCCCAGCACCTGGGCCCAGCCGGTGAGCCCAGGCCGCAGGGCGTGGCGCCGCATGTAACCCCTGACGCGTGTGCGGTAGTACTCGTTGTGGGCGGCAGCGTGGGGTCGGGGGCCTACCAAACTCATCTCACCTCGCCAAACATTCAGGAGTTGGGGCAATTCATCAAGGTTCCAACTGCGCAAGATGCGACCCAGCTGGGTGACCCGGGGGTCCTGCTGTCGAGCCTGCTCCACCACGTCCCCGTTTTCCTGCACGTGCATCGTGCGGAACTTGAGGCACATGAAGGATTCTCCCCCGAGGCCATAGCGGCGTTGTTGAAACAACACCGGGCCGGCGGAATCCAGGCGAACGGCAACGACGATCAGCAGCAGCAAAGGTGCGAGCAGCACCAGCAGGATGCCGCTGGCGATGAGATCCATGCTGCGCTTCAGCTTCAGTTCCAGAGGCGTCCCTCTACTGCCCCAGAGCTGAAGCGCGGCGATACTTCCCAACTGGAAAAACTCAGGGCGATAGTGACCGCCCTTGAGCCAACGGGGGATGAGCAACACCGGTGCTGTTTGGTCTTCCAGGATGGATAACAATCGCTGCAGACGCTCAGGGTCGGGGCAATCTTCCACCAGCCATTGATCGGGAAGGCTTTCCTGAAGATTGGCTTCAAAACGCTCAAGCAGATCAGGCTCCGGCCCAAGGGGAGAGCTCCACAGCAGCATCGGCTGCAGGGTATGCCCCAGCCAACTGGAGGCCTCAATATCGTGGCGGAGTCGATCGAATCCCGCGATGCTGCCCACGTAACCATCCCAACGGCTGTTGAATCCGTGGATGCGAAGCTTGCGCAACAGCTGACGGGAGCCGATATGCATAGCCACCAACCAGATGCCGGAACTCACGAACCAGAGCAGCAACAGTTCACGGGAGAAGAGTTGCCCCACCTTGAGGATGAAGAGCCCAAGGGTGACCGCGCCGACGTAGACGCTCCAAAGACTGGACACCCGGCGCAGCAGGCTCCAATGGGAGCGCTCGCGAAAACTGCCATACAACCCAAGAAAGGGGGCAACCGCGAAAATCAAGGCGGCGACGGCGGCGGCGAGAAGTTGTTCTTGGAGGCGGAAGGGCTCTCGGACGAGATGGGCAAGCAGCCACAGCAGAACAGCGACGCCGAATGGATCCAGAAGCCGCTGGATTCGGCTCAAATCCCGTCCGTAATGGCGCAACACGCCACCGGGTGGCGCTGAAATCAGCGCCGAGGGCAGCCGATTGCCTGGCTCAGGCGATCGGCTCAAATGGGCAGAAGCAGGAAGCTGCACCGGGAGGGGGTGCTCGCATACAAACATGTTACTATTGCACAACACATGCAGATGCGATGCAGAAGAGGCGCAGAGGAACCGATGACAGTTCCCTGACACGTCCTGTGTTGCTGCACGGCACCGCTGATGCAGCAATGGATTTCAGAAATCCGGAAATCATGTCCTGCACGTGTCTGAAATTTTGCGAAATGCGATTCTCACGTAGTTCTTTATTCTTACTGGCCAGTCATTCCGACGTGTTGTTGCTGCGGCACCATCCGATCTCTGATTCTTAGCGAACGGAGCAGACTTCCCCCGCGATGTTCTGCCACGGTGCGCCGGAGGAGGGCCCATGCTGGTCGAGCGACTCCCCCAGGAGGGTCAGAACAGTTGCCAGAACGGACCTGAACCCCGACGAGGGTCTTGCGGACGGCCCCGACAGCGATCCGCCCGACCACGACAGAGGTTCTGAACAACTGCCATTTCGCCGCCCAGCCAGCTACGACCCGAGTCGCCAACAGGGCTTCATGGAATAGGGCTCGGGTGATCCAGAGCTTCCCTGGATCTCCTGGTCCTCCCTGTCGTCGAGCCCGGTGACGGCGGCACTTCGACGACCCAATGCAGCAGGCGCGATCCAGCAGGCCCCGTGCAGGAGGCTGCTGAATCAGGCTGTCGGTTCAGGCTGCCGATTCAGCCCCCGGGTTCGGCATCCACCAGATCGGGCTCCGCCCGATTGTTCCCGGCCATGCCACTCCTTGCCAGCTTTTGGATCGCCCAAGCCGATGCGCTCTACGCCGTGGTGAGCACCACCTTGTTGTTGGCGGTGGTGTTGCTGGTCCTGCGTCCTGGCCATCGCTGAGCCGGTGATCTCGGCCCTGGCGCCGCGGTCGGCTGGAAGGGTCCGCCCGCTGTTGCTGACGCACCCCTCCAGCTGGAGACGCAACAGGGCTTGAACAACCGCAGCCTGAGCCAACCCAAATGGCCTTCCTGGCCAGCTCGCTCCGGCGGGGTTCAGCTGGAGGATCTCAGCTGGGGGATCTCAACTGGAGAGCGGCTCTGCCTCGGGCATCGTCGCGCTTTGCGAAGGCGCCTCGGGCGGGGCGAGCGCTTCGGCCTGCTCAGGCGGCTCGGGCGGTTGAGCTGGCAGCAGATCCTCCAGCTCGCACACCGGGAAGCGGTTGATCGCCCGCAGCGCCCGCCGGGCCTTGCGGCGCAGCTCCTCGCTCACCGACTCCGCATAAGGGAGCTGGGCCAGCAGGTCCACCGTGCGCCGCAGCACCCGCACCACATCCCCCTCATCCAGCGAGGTGGCGGCGATCACCTCGCTCCAGGAGGCGCCGCTGGCCCAGGCGTGCACCAGGCCGGTGAGCTCCGGTTCCCACCACACCGGCACCACCACCTGATGCTGTTCCTGCTGGCGCAGCAGCTGGCGACGCAGGCCGCGCAGGTCGTGCAAGGCTTCCTCCACCGCCGGCGGCGGCGGAAACGCCGACCACAGATCCGGCCGGTTCACCTCCGTGGAGATCGCCTCCAGCACCGCCGCCAGCTCCGCCGGCTCCAGTCCATCGAGGTGGCCGCTGATCAGCGCCAGCCCCAGCCACAGCTCGTTGTCGCCGCGCAAGGCCGCCACGCTGCGCCCCACCTCCGTCGGCGCGAGGCCATCAGCGCCGCCCAGGGCGCCGAAGTGGCGCAGGATCGCGATCAACCCCAACACCGTCTCCCAGTGGCGGTTGGCGCGGAAGTGCAGCAGCCGCTGGCGCTCCTGCAGCTCCAGCTCCAGCTCCTCCATGCGGCGGCGGTGCTTCTTGAGGTGCTTGCGGTCGCCCCAGCGGTGGGCCGGATGCAGCTCCAGCTCCTGCTCCAGGCGCCGCACCTGCGCCGCCTGCTCCTGCACCTCACCGGCCAGGTCGTAGCGGGGCGTCTGCATGTCGTGCCGGCGGGCCATCGAGGCCACCGCCAGGGCCAGGCCGGCGCTGCTGTCGTCGCCATGGCGCAGCTCGCCGGGATGGTGCAGCTCGGGCGGTTCCAGCTGGGTCACCTGCAGGCAGCTGAGCTCCGCGTGCAGATTCACCACCGCATGGCAGTTGAGCAGCACCCAGACATTGCTGTCGGTGAGGCAGAGCAACAGCGGGAACTGGCCTGGGCCCGGCACCTTGCGCACGATCACCGCCGGAGTCACCCGACCCTTCAGGGCGGGCCCGTGCAGGCTCACCAGGCTGCCTTCGCTGGCGAACTGCAAGGCCAGGGTGAGCTCGTGGGCCAGGGTCTCCTCGGCTTGCTGCTGCAGGGTGCGCAGCAGACGCCGCTCTTCCCGCAGGCGGCCCCGATCTTTTTCGTAGGCCTCAAACGCTTCCCAGGGCACATCGCCGCTGCTGTCCCGCAGGGCCTCCAGCTGCTGGCGCAGTTCGGCGATCGCCGCTTCGTCCTCCGCCAGGTCGAGATTGGCCAGGTAGCGGCCGAAGCTGCGCTCCACCAGCTCCCGCGCCTTGGCGAGGTCGTAGCGCTGCAGCAGATTCAGCACCATGCCGTAGCTGGGGGTGAACTGGCTCACCAGCGGATCGGCGGGGCTGGTGGCCAACTGGCCCGCCTCCCGGACCCCCTCGAAGCGGCTCTGCACGGTCACCACATAGCCCTGGGAATCCAGGCCGCGCCGGCCGGCCCGACCGGCCATCTGTAAGAACTCACTGCCCATCAGCGGCCGGTGGCCCCGCTCGGTGCGCTTCGACAACGCCGAGATCACCGTGGTGCGCGCCGGCATGTTGATGCCGGCCGCCAAGGTTTCCGTGGCGAACACCACCTTGATCAACCCCTGCTGGAACAGCTCCTCGATCAGTTCCTTCCAAGCCGGCAGCACGCCGGCGTGATGGGAGGCGATGCCGCGCAGCAGCGCCTCCCCGTGGCCTTCCCGCACGGCCTCCGGCGTGGCGGCCACAAACGCCTCCAGCCGGGCCTGGAGCCGGGCCTGCTCCGCGGCGGTCACCAAGGACGCGCGGGCGAGATCGCGCACGCCCCGGTCGCAGCCGCGGCGGCTGAAGATGAAGTAGATGGCCGGCAGCATCTGCCGTTCCGCCATCTGGGCCACCACGAAGCCGATCGGTGGGGCTTCCGGCTGGGGTGGCCGCTGCTCCTTCGGTCCTTTGCGGCGGGTGGTCTGCGGCGCACGCCAGACCTTGCAATTGGGGTGCAGCCCGGTGCCGGCCTCATTCAGCAGGGGATGCAAGCCCTTGGCGCTGCAGAAGCTGAAGGCGAGCGGCACGGGGCGGTGGTCGCTGTGGATCAGCCGCGTGGGTCCATGCACCCTCTCGATCCAATCGGTGAGCTGGCCGGCATTGGCCACCGTGGCCGAGAGGGCCACCAGCTGGATGGAGGAGGGGCAGTGAATGATCGATTCCTCCCAGACCGTGCCGCGCTGGGAATCGTTCATGTAATGGCATTCATCGAGCACCACCGCCTCCACCTCGGCGAGCGGATCGTCGTCGGGATGATCGATCTCCGCGTAGAGCATGTTGCGGAAGATCTCGGTGGTCATCACCACGATCCGCGCCTCCCGGTTGAGGCTGAGATCTCCCGTCAGGAGACCGACTTGATCTGCGCCGAACTGCTGGCGGAAATCGCGTAGCTTCTGGTTGGAAAGAGCCTTGAGCGGCGTGGTGTAAAACACCTTGCGCCCGTGGGCCAGGGCGCGGTGGATGGCATATTCCCCCACCAGCGTCTTGCCGCTGCCCGTGGGGGCGCTCACCACCACGGAATGGCCCTGGTTGAGCGCATCAATCGCCTCGAGCTGAAAGCCATCGAGGGGAAAGGGGAAGAGCGCCTCCAGATCGGGCCGGTTGCTGACGACTGGGGTCATAGAGGGATCTTATGGTCCCGTTCGGTCGGCGCGATTTGATCCATCGCCCTCAGCGGTTCAAGCGCTGCATCCGCCAGGTCACGAACGTGCCCACCGGACTCCACAGCAAGTAGGGCAGCAGCAACCCCGCGGCAGCACTGGAGCGCGGCAGCAGCAGCAGCGCCAGAACCATCCCCACCAGCCAGCCCGCCAGCCCGATGACCGTGCCGTTGGCCAACCGCCGGCTGCGACAGATCACCAGCGTGTAGCTCTGCACCAGCAGCAACAGCGCCAGATACTGCAGCATCAACCACCAGCTGCCCGTGGCCTGCCAGCCCAGCAGCGCCGCCAGGTAGAAGCACACATAGATGCTGATCCAGATCAGCGGAATCCAGCGCTCAAAGGTGAGCCAGCGCGGCCGTTTCAGCCGCAGGAACCAGCGGAACTGCTCGGCCGTGGGGTTGAGGCGGGCCGCCACCACCACCATCACCACCAGAATCACCAGCGCGGCGACCATCGCAACAGCAGCAGATCGCTCCAGCCTGGAACCGACCTCGGCGTTGGGGCGGCTTTCGCCGCTTTCTCCTCGCCATTGCTCCAGTATTCGCCAACGGGGGGGCTCCGCCGAAGGGCCGTGCCGGCGTCATGGTCGCCCCCCTCAGCCGCCGCGTCGCAACGGGTCCAGCCCCACAGCATCCGCGCGAGCCGGCCGCCAGCCGCGCTGGCTCAAACCAAGGGCGCCGGATCCAAGCCAGGGAGCCAGCAACCGGCGCCTAATCTCCCTACCCCCTGGGGCCGACCCGTGCAGATCTCCTACTTCCACACCTCGGAAGCCGTGCCCACGGTGCGGCCCGCCGCCGATGGCGGCCCCGATGGTGCCGGGGTGATTGTTGGCCTGCGCGCCACAACCACCATCGCCTGGTCGCTGCAGAACGGCGCCGAAGCCATCCAGGCCTTCGCCGATCTCTCCGAACTGGAGCGGGTGGCGGCCGCCTGGCCGGCGGGGCTGCGGCTGCGGGCCGGCGAGCGCGGTGGCGCCAGGGTTGCGGGCTACGACCTGGGGAACTCCCCCCTGGCGGTGACGCCGGAGCGGGTGGCGGGCAAGCGGATCTTCATGAGCACCACCAACGGCACCCGCTCCCTGGCGGCCGTGCGCGATGTGCCCTTGCTCGTCACCGCCTGTCTGCCCAATCGCACCGCCGTCGCCCGGCGCCTGCTGGAACGCGGCTGCGAGCGGGTCTGGATCGTGGGCAGCGGCTGGGAGGGCGACTACTCGCTGGAAGACAGCCTGGCCGCCGGAGCGGTGGCCTCGGCCCTCACGGAACTGGCGGTCTCGCCCCATGTGGGCGTGACCTTCGCCAACGATGAAATCCTGGCGGCCTTGGCCCTCTGGCAGCAGTGGCACCACGACACGGAGACCTGCCTGCGGGCGGCCAGCCACGGTCAGCGGTTGATCGGGCTGGGCGACCACGACGCCGATTTCCTCTGCTGCGCCGCTGTCGACAACCTCACGGTCGTGCCGATCCAGGCGGAGCCTGGGGTGCTGCGGGCCAGCTGAAGGAATCGCACCCGGCAGCGCTCCCCCCCTTGTGGATCCGGAACCAGCCCTTACAGTTCGCCGGTTCCGGATGAAGACGGTCGTTGAGCAGCTTCCTGGCAGCCGCCTTGCAACTCACCAGCACCCCGGATCCCGATCTCAATCTGGCGGCCGCTGAAGAACAGATCGAGCTGGCGGCCCGACGCGGCGCCGAGCTGGTGGGGTTGCCCGAGAACTTCGCCTTCATGGGCGACGACCAGCGGCGCATCGAGCTGGCTCCTGAGCTGGCCGAGCGCTGCAGCCGCTTCCTGGTGACGATGGCGCGTCGGTACCAGGTGACCTTGCTGGGGGGAGGCTTTCCTGTGCCGGCCGGGGAGAACCTCACTTACAACCGGGCCGAACTGGTCGGCGTCGAGGGCCAGCTCCTGGCCCGCTACGACAAGATCCATTTGTTCGATGTCGACATCCCCGACGGAGTTCCCTACCGGGAGTCGGCCACGGTGAAACCCGGCAACGACCTGCCGCCGGTGGTGGAGGTGCCGGGACTCTGTCGTGTCGGGCTCTCCATCTGTTACGACGTGCGCTTCCCCGAGCTTTACCGGCACCTGGCGAGCGCCGGCGCCGATCTGCTGATGGTGCCCGCGGCGTTCACCGCTTACACGGGCAAGGATCACTGGCAGGTGCTGCTGCAGTCGCGGGCGATCGAAAACACCGCTTACGTGATCGCCCCCGCCCAGACCGGCCTGCACTACGGGCGGCGCCAGACCTACGGCCATGCCTTGGTGATCGATCCCTGGGGCATCGTCCTGGCGGACGCGGGGCAGGCGCCGGGCCTGGCGATGGCCCAGGTCGACATCGACCATGGCGAGCGCGTGCGGGCCCAGATGCCCAGCCTGCGGCACAGGCGTCCCGGCCTGTTCTGACGACGGCCATGGGCAGGACGACGTGGATATGGCGGGCGGCTTGGGGCCTGGCCTTGGTGCTGGCGGCCCTGCCGGCGCGGGCCGCCAGCAGCCTGGCCGCCTGGCGGCTCGACGGCGATGGAACCCTGGAACTGCGCACCAGTCCAGGCATCAACGCCCAGGCCTTCTTCGAAGAGGGGCCACTCGGGCGCGGTCCCCGGATCTGGATCGATCTGCCCGGGGCCCCGCTGCGGCCCCGTTCCTTGCCCGGTGGCGGAGCCCTGCGGGAGGTGCGCATCGGTCGGCCGGATGGGGGCACCACCCGCCTGGTGCTGGAGTTTCAGCCGGGGGTCCGCCTCGACCCCAATCAGCTTCGGCTGGTGGGCACCGCCCGGGATCGCTGGCGGCTGGAACTCGTTGGTCTGGGCGGCCGTCCGATCACCCCCGTGGGGGAGGGATCGATCGAGTCCCCCAGCGTGGCAACCGGCTGGCGCCCCCCGGGCACACCCTCCTGGACGCCTCGCCCCAGTGAGGTGCCGATCGGGCGCCGGCCGCTTTCCGGAGAGAACCTGCCCGAGGTACCTCGCGGTCGCTTCCTGGTGGTGATCGATCCGGGGCATGGCGGACCCGATCCGGGCGCCGTGGGCATTGGCGGGCTGCGGGAAACCGATGTGGTCCTCGATGTGGCGCTGCAGGTGGCCCAACTGCTGCAGAGCCGCGGGGTGCGGGTGTTGCTGACCCGCACCACCGAGGTGGACGTGGACCTGCCTCCGCGCGTGTCCCTGGCCAACCAGAGCGGCGCCGATCTGTTCGTCAGTCTCCATGCCAACGCCCTCGACATGTCACGGCCCGACGTCAACGGCATCGAAACCTTCTATTTCGAGGGCAGCCGCTCCCAGCGGCTGGCCCAGTCGATCCAGGAACAGATTGTGGCGATCTCTCCCGGCAGCCCCAATCGCGGCGCGCGCCCGGGCCGTTTCTTCGTGATTCGCCGCACCGTGATGCCGGCGGCCCTGGCCGAGATGGGTTTCGTCACCGGCAGCCTCGATGCCCCCCGGCTGGCGGATCCAGGCTTCCGCCGCCGCCTGGCCGTGGCGGTCAGCACCGCCATCCTGCGGGTGCTGGGGGGGGCGTCATGAGCCTGCTGGTGGGGCTGTTCGACAGCGGGCTCGGCGGCCTGACGGTGCTGCGCCATGTGCATGCTCTCTACCCCCACTCCCCCTGCCTCTACCTCGGCGATACGGCGCGGGTGCCCTACGGCCAGCGCTCCACCGAGGAGATCCGGGCCATCGCCACCGAGGTGGTGCGCTGGTTGCGCCTCCAGGGGGTGGGGGTTCTGGTGATGGCCTGCAACACCTCGAATGCCCTCGCCCTCGACGTGGCGGTGGCTGAGGCCGGCGTGCCGGTGGTGGGGCTGATCGACAGCGTCGCCAGCGAGCTGGTGCATGACCGCATCGGCGTGCTCGCCACACCGGCCACAGCGGCCAGTGGCGCCTACCGCCGCTCCATTCACGCTTGCCGGCCTTCGGCCAGGGTGCTGGAGATCGGCTGCCCAGCCTTCGTGCCGCTGATCGAGGCCGGGGACCTCGCCGCGCCGGCTTTGCGGGCCGCCGCCAAAGAGTATCTGGAGCCGCTGCTCCAGGCCCGAGTGGATTCGATTGTGCTGGGGTGCACCCACTACCCGCTGCTGCGGCCCCTGCTGGCCGAGCTGCTGCCGCCAGATGTGGAACTGATCAACCCCGCCGTGGCGGCGGCCCAGCGGTTGGGCCCCCTGCTGGCCAGCCTGGGGGATGCCCCTGAGGCGGAGCAGCAGGGCGATCCAGAAGCCCCACCGCTGCTGCGCACCCGCTTCTGTGTCACCGGTCCAGCCGAGGCGTTCGCGGCGGCGGCGACCACGTGGCTGGGCAGCACGCCGCAGGTCCATCAGGTCGACCTCCGATCCCCGGCGCGCGCCTTCTAGGATCGGGCCACCGCGGAGGTCTGGTGGCGACGGTTGCAGAGCTGCTTCAGCCGGTCGAAACCGACCTCGAAAGCCTTTTGGCCGATCTGAGAGCCCTGATCGGCGCTGGGCATCCCATCCTGCAGGCGGCGGCGGAGCATCTCTTCGCGGCGGGCGGCAAGCGACTGAGGCCCGGCCTGGTGCTACTGCTCTCCAGAGCCATCGACCCCCAGGGTCAGCTGAGCCCTCGCCATCGCCGCCTGGCCCAGATCACCGAGATGATCCACACCGCCTCTCTCGTGCACGACGATGTGGTGGATGGGGCGGATACCCGTCGCGGCGTCGCCACGGTTCACAGCCGCTTCAACCATCGGGTCGCGGTGCTGGCCGGAGATTTCTTGTTTGCACAGGCAAGCTGGCATCTCGCCAACCTCGACAACCTGGAGGTGGTGAAGCTGCTCTCCCGCGTGATCATGGACCTGGCCGATGGTGAGGTGCGCCAGGGCTTGAACCGTTACGACACCGGCCAGAGCTTCGATACTTACCTGGAGAAGAGCTACTGCAAGACCGCCTCGCTGATCGCCAACAGCGCCCGCGCCGCTGGGGTGCTCTGCGACCTTCCCGAAGCCCGCCTCGACGCTCTTTATCTCTTTGGTCGCCAGCTCGGCTTGGCCTTCCAGGTTGTCGACGACATTCTTGACTTCACTGGCAACGACCAGCAGCTGGGCAAGCCAGCCGCCAGCGATCTCGCCTCCGGGTATCTCACCGCCCCCGCGCTTTATGCCCTTGAGGAGCGTCCGCAGCTGGCGGGCCTGATCGAGCGGGAGTTCAGCCAGGAGGGCGATCTGGAAGCCGCCCTGGAGCTGGTGCGGGGCTGCGACGCGATCCCCCGATCCCGGGCCCTGGCGGAGGGCTTCGCCCGCGAAGCCCATGCGGCTCTGGCCTGGCTACCGCCCTCGGAGCCGCGCAGCGCCCTTCGGGCTGTTCCCGAGTTTGTGCTCAGCCGCCTCTACTGACACCTCCCACCGGGGATCGTCTCACAGTTCCACCGCGTGCAGCGAATCGATCAGCACCACCCCTTGGGGCAGGCAATCAGGGCGGATGGCAGGCGTGTTGAGCACATGCACCCGGCAGCCGGCGGCTTCTGCGGCCAGGGCACCGGCGAGGGAGTCTTCGAAGGCCCAGCAGGCCTGGGGCGCCACCCCCACCCTGGCGGCTGCCAGTTCAAACACGTCGGGCGCCGGCTTGCCGGCCCGAAGTTCGGGGTCATCACCATGCACCCGGACCGTGATCAGCCCGAGCCACGGGTGAGGGGCCTCCTTCAGGGCGACCGAAGCCTTGCTGCTGCTGGTGGCCAGGGCCATGGGCACACCGAGGCTGTGGCAGCGACGCACCAGCGCTTCGGCGCCATCGATCGCGGGTGCCAGGGCCATCAGCTCCTCCGCGATGGGCTGGCGAACCGCCAGCAGGGTGTCCGTGTTCGGGCAGCGGAGACCGGCGGCCTGAATCCAACCGAGAACCATCTCGGCGCAGTCCTGGCGGCGTCTGCCCCGCAGTTGCAACACTGATGCGGGCTCCAGGTCCAAGCCGAAGCTGGCCGCCGCGGCCTGCCAGGCTCGGGCATGCAGCGGTTCGGTGTCGAGCAGCAGACCGTCCAGGTCGAACAGACAAGCGGCGGGAGGGACCATGCCTCCAGCATGCCGGTTGATGGCGCCAGGGCGAACCAGGCAGAACGCGTAGGAGCCAGAACGCCCATGACGCAGAACGCCTGCAAACCAGAACGCCCATGACGCAGAACGCCTGCGAGGCAATCAGCTCAAGGGCCAGACCGCCCACAGTGAACGTCCACAGTGAATGCCCGCAACTCACGTCGATACCGCACGCTCAACACGTGGATGACCGCGTGCTCAGATGGACGAAGGCGGTTTGGCAGGCGGCGGCGCCACGGCAAGGGTCAGGCCTCCGGATCCCCGTCCTCCGCCTCGCTGTCTGGCTCCTCCAGGGTGGTTTCCAGGGTGGCGAGCAGCAGCTCCAGGGCGCTGCCGCGTTCCAGATCCCGGCTCTGGACGGCGGCGATCCAATCGCGGCAGAGGGATTCGATGCGGCGGTAGAGGCTGTTGGCCCGGCGCAGGTCGCGCATCACCCTCTCGGCACTCACCGCATCGGGCAGCTGCGATTCCAGGCCCCTGCCGGGGAACGCCTGGGCCTCAGCCTGGCTCCCTACCACGTAACGGCGACCGTCATCGCCGATGTAGCTCAACAATCCGGAGGGGTCGCGGATCGGGCCGGCGTGGGGGGTGATCGGTTGGTCTTCCGGCGCGTCGCCCATCTGGTTCATCGTCTGGGTGCATAGCTCCATGCAAGACAAGCCATCGCCATTTGCCAAGTCACGATTGGCGGAACAACTCAAGCGGACTGGTGCGGCAGATTGCGCGTCCATCAGGAGATCTTCTGCCAGGGTTCCCGGCCGAATCCAGGTGAAAGCACCTGATCTCGCGCCAAACCCAGCGGCCGCGCCAGGTGGTGGTGCGCTGGTCGGGCCCATGCACATCGGCTCAGATCACAACAGGTTGGCCGCTAGTTCGGCCAGGGCGGAGCGTTCGCCACGATTCAGGGTGACGTGGCCTGCCAGGGCCTGCCCCTTGAAGCGCTCCACCAGCCAGGTGAGGCCATTGCTTTCCGAATCCACATAAGGATTATCGATCTGATAGGGGTCACCAGTCAGCACGATCTTTGTGCCTTCGCCGACACGGGTCACAATCGTCTTGACCTCATGGGGCGTCAAATTCTGGGATTCATCCACCACCATATACTGGCGCGGAATCGATCTGCCTCGGATATAGCTGATAGCTTCCACTTCCAGCAATCCGAGACTGCGTAGGTCTTCCCAGCTGTTGCGTTGCAGCCGCTGACTATTGCGCGAATGGCTGGCAGGGGCCTCATCCCCTCCACCCAGCAGAAAGTCGAGATTGTCGATGATCGGCTGCATCCACGGCCCCATCTTTTCCTGCAGATCTCCAGGCAGGAAGCCGATGTCT
The DNA here is from genome assembly GCA_046342775.1 of Synechococcaceae cyanobacterium. Lineage (GTDB taxonomy): Bacteria > Cyanobacteriota > Cyanobacteriia > PCC-6307 > Cyanobiaceae > Cyanobium. The sequence continues at coordinate 2,166 of JBKDOR010000205.1, read as the reverse complement.
TTGCCGAGGGGGATCACCGGCCGAGTCACCAACAAGCGGTCGTAGAGGCGCTCATCCGCCACCTGGTTGAGGCCGGCGGCCAGGGCCAACAGGGTCTTGCCCGTGCCGGCCTTGCCCACCAGGGTTACCAGCTGCACGGAGGGATCCAGCAACAGATCCAAAGCAAAGGTTTGCTCACGATTGCGCGGATGGATGCGCCCCAAGCGAGCCTTCGGCGCCCGTTGCAGCGGCAGCAAGCTGGCACTGGCCGCGTGAAAACGGGCCAGCAAGGTGTGATTCGGTTGGGCGCGATCCACCAGGGTGACCCCCTCATTGGCCTGCAGATCGAGCGGCCCGCCGCTGGATTGGGCCAGTGCCTCCAGGGGCAAACCGCCGTCCGCCTTGACCCGATCCATCTCCTCGGCTCCGGTCCAGACCTCGCAGATCCCCGGGTAGAGGTCGCCGATCGCCACCTTGTCGGTGGTGTAGTCCTGGGCGATCAAGCCCACCGCATCGGCCTTGATGCGCAGGTTCGTGTCCTTGGTGACCAGCACCACCGGCGGCTCACTGCCCATCCGCTCGTGCAGCCGCTGCTCCAGGGCCACCGCCAGGATGTTGTTGTCGCCGTTGCCGCCCCGCAGTTCCGGCGGCAGCTGGCTCAGGGTCTCAGAGCGGCAGAACACCACCTTGAGCCGCCCCCCCTGGTCGGGATCGATCACCACGCCTTCGGCCAGGTTCCCCTTCTCGCGCAGATCGTCCAGCAGCCGCGACACCTGACGGGCGTTGCGCCCCTTCTCGGAGGGATCGCGCTTGAAGCGATCGATCTCCTCCACCACCTCGATCGGCACGACGACGTCGTTGTCCTCGAACCGCGTCAGGGCCAAGGGGTCGTGCAACAGCACATTGGTGTCCAGGACAAACGTCTTGCGCATACCGGAGCCCGGGCCAGCCTGTTATTGGGAAGCTAGGTCCAGAGGAGCCTCTACGCTCCGGCCGTTCGCGCCCTGTTGGGTTTTCTGGCGTGCCCCTTCTTTCGCTTCTGCTCGTCCTGCTGCTACGGCTGCTGTTCGTCCTGCTGCTGCTGTTCGGCCTGACCCTGCTCTGGCTGGAGTTGCGTCATCGTCTGCGGCCGGCTTCGCCGCTGCGGCTTTTCCCTGGCGCGTTTCAGGTGAAGCGCAAGGCCCTGGGACTGGAGGTCATCGGCCAGGTGAGCATCCACAACCCCCACAGGCGCATGGAAGTGATGGTGCCGGAGTTCCGGGTCGAGCCCGTGCTGCTGGGTCGCGGTGATCTGTCCGAGGTGCGCTGCGAGACGCGCATCACGCCGCAGCACCCAGATGAGGAGACCCGGCCCGACGGCTACTGGCCGGCCTACATCGTCAAAGGTCACAAATCCACCACCGCCCAGCTGAATCTGCGCCTGCTGGGCCCCGGCGGCGTCGATCTTGAAGCCCTGCTGGATACACTCTGGATCGACATTCACTGGATCAACTACGGGCCGTTCGGCCGCCTGAAGCGGCGCCAGGGCCTGTTGGTGCCGCTGCGGCGGCCGGAACCGCCAACCGCCGCCACGGCCACCTGGCGGCAGGGGGACGACTGCCGGGTGTTGCCGATCCGCACCCATCTGCTCGGGGTGCTGGATGACCCCCAGGACGTGATGGCGCACTACGGCAGCGGCGTCCTGCAACCCGGCGATGTGCTCACGATCGGCGAGACGCCCTTGGCGGTGATGCAGGGTCGCTATCACCATCCCGAAACCGTCGACCCCTCCTGGCTGGCCCGGACGCTGTGCCGGGTGTTTCAACCCACCAGCAGCCTGGCCACAGCCTGCGGCCTGCAAAGCCTGATCGACATCGTTGGTCCCGCCCGGGTGCTGATGGCGTCGATCCTCGGCAGCGCCCTCAGGCTGCTGAAGATCAAAGGGGGCTTCTATCGCTTGGCTGGAGAGCAGGCTCGCCTGATTGACGACATCACCGGCACCACGCCCCCCTACGACCAAACCATCGTCCTGGGGCCCGACGAGCCCCAGGCCTTCTGCGACCGGGTCGCCCAGCAGCTGGGCGTCGGCATCGCTGTGGTCGATGTGAATGACCTGGGTCGGGTCAAAGTGCTGGCCGCCAGCCGCGACTGCGATGAGGCCTTGCTGCAGCGAGCCCTGCGGCCGAACCCGGCCGGCAACGCCAACGA
>JBKDOR010000204.1:0-4953 GCA_046342775.1 Synechococcaceae cyanobacterium | reverse complement strand
TTCTTGAGGGCGTGGTGTCGCTGCCGAGCGGCGTGTTCCGCCCCTATGCCGGTGTGAGCACGGCGATCCTGTTGTTCACCAAAACCGGCCGGGGCGGCACAGACCACGTCTGGTTTTATGACATGACCGCCGACGGCTGAAGCCTCGACGACAAGCGCAATCCGCTGTTGCCGCTGCAGAAACTCGGGCCCGCTCCCAAGGAAGACCTGGCCGAAGAGATGCACAGAAGGAACAACCTGCCCGAGTGCTGGAGATCCTGGCGGAACTGCGGGCGATCGAACAGGAGATCCTGCAGGGGATCGAGGAGCTGGAGGGGATGCTGCGATGAGCGGTACGCCAGCGCAATCAGCGGGCCAGGCCCAGAAACACCAGCAACGAGCGGTTGAGCCGCAGCAGGTCGTCAGCCGCAAGGCAGCCGATGCATTGGCCGAGGCGGCTTTTGGGCACGGTGGTGACTTTGTCGACCATCAGACGGCTCGTCGCTCTCAGGCCGTTCTCAGGCGTTGGTTTCACCTGGATACGAAGGATTGGAGCTTCAATCGGCTCACTGGTCAGCGGACACACGGCGATCGAGAGAGTTTCGGGAAAGCAGTCATCCTGGATGACCACAGCCGGTCGAGGCTTGCTGGCATAGCCGGGGCCACCAGCCATGGTCCAGATCTCACCACGCTTCATTGGCTGTACTCATCATCGGGCCACTCATACACCGAATCGATGAAGGCCTGGATGTCTGCCTCCTCGGGGCTCTGGGCCACCAACAGCGACTGCCGCCGCGCCTCGGCGGCGAACTCGGGGGAATGCACATCCGGCACCCAGATCTGGATCGGCCGCATCCCCTGGGCCCGCAACCGCTGGCGATGCTCGCGCACTTTGCGGCGGTTGGCTTCCCGGCGCGCTTCCTGGGCGGAGGCCTCAGAACGTCCCAGCTCCGGGGCGGCTTCCGATCCCATGGCAGCTCCTGCAACGGGTACATGTCACCCTAGCCGGAGCTGGAGGGGATGCTGCGATGAGCGGCGCTAGCATTCCGCTAGCAGTCAGCGGACGGGCGATGAACACCCTGGTGCTCCGGCAGGTGCCCGATGCGCTCTATCGCCGCCTCAAAGCTGTGGCGGCGGCGCACCGGCGCTCAATGAATCAGGAGGCGATTCTGGCGCTGCAGGCGGGGCTGCCGGAGTCGCCGATTCCGGTACGGCCCTCACTGGCGGAAAGCCGACGCTGGCTGGAGGAGCAGGTGTGGACCCTGCCGGTCCTGGATGACCGCAGTGCCGAGGAGATCCTGGAGTATGGCAATGACGGTCTCTGCGGCTGAGGGGAGCCTGGTGATCGACCTCGCCGTCGACACCAGCGCCGTGATTGCGGTCCTCCTGCGGGAGCCCGTGGCCGAAGCCGTGCTGGAGCGGCTGTGCCGGGCCGTGCAGCCGGCGCTGGCCGCACCCACGCGCACGGAGATCCTGCTGGTGGCGCTGGTGAAGCTGGGGGAGATCGGCCAGGAGCGCGCCCGGGAGTTTCTCGATCAGCAGGCGGTGCTCACCGTGGCCTGGGATGGGGAGCTGGCCGATCAGGCGGCCCAGGCGTTTACGCGCTACGGCAAGGGGCGCCACGCCAGCGGCCTGAACTTCGGCGACTGTTTCTCCTATGCCCTGGCGGAGCGCTTGAAGGTGCCGCTGCTGTTTGTGGGCAACGAGTTCAACCACACCGACCTGGAGGCGGCACTGGGATGACCCTGGCGGAACTGCGGACGATCGATCAGGAGATCCTGCAGGGGATCGAGGAGCTGGAGGGGATGCTGCGATGAGTCACCCCCAAGTCCCACTTGGCGCAATTGCAGATCTGATTCGGGGGATCACTTACAAGCCGACCGACGTCTGTGATGCAAACGCTGCATCGGCTGTTGCTTGCATGAGAACCAAGAACGTTCAAGAGGCCCTTGACGAGTCAGACATTGTCTGGATTCCAGATTCACTGATTCGCAATCCAGTCAACTATCTGAAGCCGAGCGACATCCTCGTTTCGAGTGCCAATGGCTGGAATTTGGTGGGCAAAGGTTGCTGGGTGCCAGAGCTCAAGTATCCAGCAAGCGCAGGTGGATTTATCTCGATCCTCAGGGGAGACTCAGATGTCGTCGACTTGCGCTACCTCAATCATTGGTTTGTCTCGCCTCAGACTCAGGTAAAACTGCGGTCATACAGCAACAAGACAACAAACATCTCCAACCTCGACCATGGGAGGACTCTGGCAACAGAAATCCCCCTCCCCCCCACTGGAGGAGCAGCGGCGCATCTCGACCGTGCTTGAAAGGATTCAGAGTCAAATTGCGCGGCACGAATCGGCCATTCAGGCTCTAAATGAGCTCTATCACGGATCTGCTTCTCGCTTGCTTCTGCTTGGCCATGGGACTGAGGCAACATGAAAGCCATAGAAGCCAAGCCCCTCCAGATCCTGGGCGCCTTCTCCCAGTTCATCATCCCGATGGATCAGCGCACCTATTCGTGGACGCTGAAGGAATGTCAGCAGCTCTGGTCTGACATCCTCCGCGCCGGGGTTACCGAAAAGATCGGTGTGCACTTCATCGGCTCGGTGGTGCCCATCGATGAAGGCCTCGGCAGCCTCGCGGTGCAGGCCCCCAAGCTGGTGATTGCTGAGGACAGCACCAACATCCGCATCGGCTGCCAGAATGGACAGGCGAGGCTGCTGTCATGAACGAAATTCTTTTTGTTGTCGAAGAGGCTGAGGATGGCTCCTATCGTGCCAGCGCTGTGGGGCAGGCGATTCATACCGAGGCGGATAGCCTCAACGAGCTCCACCAAGAGATTCGCGACGCGGTGCACTGCCATTTCGATGAGGGGCAGGCTCCGCCGCTGATTCGCTTGCATCACGTGCGGCAGGAGTTGTTGACCTTGTGAGAATCCCCAGGGATCTCAACGGGGCTGATCTGGCCAAACGGCTTGGACAGTTTGGCTACACCATCACCAGGCAGAGCGGCAGCCACATGCGGCTCACCCGGATCGACGTTGGCCGTGAGCAACATCTCACGATTCCAGCTCACAAGCCTTGCGTGTCGGCACACTCCGGTAGACCCTCAACGATGTTGCCGATCACACCCACCAAACATTGGAGACTGTCCTGGAGGCACTTGGCTGACCATGCTGCCTCTGTTGGATAACGAAAGCTTATCCTCTGAGCTGTTGAACTTCTAACAGTTTCCTGGCAACATAATAGGCGATCTCCAGGGTTTCCGCCGCCGTGCGACCCTGAGCAACCAAGCCCTGGATGGCCTCCGAGGTGGCGAGATCACCACCCTCCGGCAGCCGTCCAACATGCAGCATCACGCAGGATTCAGACATTTTTGTGTTCTTGGTATCTGGGTTTTCATCGGTTTTCTCCAGGCGCTCAGAGTGACGCAGGGTCCAAGCCAAGATCACTCACCAAGTCGTCGAGGCTGTAGGTGCGCTCCTGGCCGAGCCGGATGCGCTCCGCTACCGCGACTCCCAGGTAGGCGTCCTCAAGGTCGTCGAGCCCGGCCTCGATCAGTTGCTGCAGGTAGAAGGCCTTGGTGCGGCCGGTCAGCTGGGCGAGCTGATCCAGCCGCTGCTCGGTTGCCGGCTTCAGCCTCACCGTTGTGGCCATGCAGTCAGCTGAATCCATGCATTGACCGTAGGCGAGATGGTCGTAGCTCGGGGCGCAAGCGTGGGAGGCCCGTCACCGGCCACAACGCCGAGCTCAGCGATCGCCCCCCTTTCTCGACAAGCGCGACCACCCCGAGGGAGGCTCCAGCACGAGCCCACTCCGACGCAACCAAGGCCTCGGCCGACTGGAGCGTTGGGATGAGGACGCCATGCGCAGGCGTAGGGAGACCCTCGCGGCACGAGTGCTGGATCCGAACGTGAGCCAGGAGGTGCTCAAGCTCACCATCGCCTACAAGGCCTAGACGAACGTCGTCGACATCGTCCCCCAGGCCAAGCGGCTGCGCCTCAGCCTCAACATGCCCTTCGCGGAACTGGACGACCCCAGGGGCATCGCCAAGAACGTGGCCGGCGTCGGCGGCTGGGGCAATGGCGAGGTGGAGATTGTGGTCGCCACCCTGGAGGAGGTTCCCTATGCCCTCGGTCTGATCCGTCAGTCGCTGGAGAGACAACTGGACGACGCCTCCGAGAGCCCCTGATCAGAATGCCCCGATGAGCACGCCCCAGCCCTCCCCCGCCACGGCCTCGACCGACGCCCGTATCCGTGTGATCGCGGATGGCATCGCCGCAGCGATCCCAGATGCTCAGGTGCGCCTGTTCGGCTCCCGGGCCAGGGGTACAGCTCGGCCTGACTCGGACGTGGATCTCCTGATCACGGTTCCCGATCCCTGGCTTCTCACGCATGACCGCGTGCGCGTGCTGGGCGATCTCTGGCGCCGCTTCTCCAGCCATCAGCTACCACTCGATCTGCTGCTCTACTCCGAAAGCGAAGTCCGCCAACGGGAGTCCTGCCGCAGCGCCGTCTCCACCCTCGCCTACCGGGAGGGGGTTCTGCTGCATGGCTGATCCGGATGCGGCTCGTTATCTGCGCATCGCACAGGCTGACTTCGAGGAGGCCCGGCGCATGCTCGAACTCTCCGGATTCCGCGAGAGCAGCATTGGTCTTCTCCTCCAGCAGGCGTGCGAGAATACTCTCAAAGGCTGGATTCACGCCAGGGGAGGACAGGCCCCCTTCACGCACGACCTGGTGGCCCTGATGGACTGACTGACGGAATCAGGAGTGGATACCAGAGCCTTTGCCGACCTTGCCGATCTCACCTTCTTCGCGGTGCGGTGCCTATCAGGAAAATTGTCCGCTCGTGATGCTGCTCCCAGCACATTCGAATTATACACGAATCTGATGGTCACGGGCTACGAGACCGGGAATCGAAAGGCGTCATCTGCTGATCTGTAGCAAGAGTTGAAGCGAAGGTTTTAATGGCCGGCCCCC